>NZ_JADZDS010000081.1 GCF_020850895.1 Thermomonas sp.
AAGGGGATCGACCGGTTCATCGACGAGGACACCGCCGAGGCGCTGGCGCAGTATGGTCGTCCGCTGGCGGTGATCGAGGGGCCGTTGATGGACGGCATGGGAGTCGTCGGCGACCTGTTTGGCGCCGGCCGGATGTTCCTGCCGCAGGTGGTCAAGTCGGCGCGGGTGATGAAGAAGGCGGTGGCCTGGCTGCTGCCCTTCATCGAAGCCGAGAAGGCACGCAGCGGCGATGCGCCCAAGAGCAATGGCAAGATCGTGATGGCCACGGTCAAGGGCGATGTGCACGACATCGGCAAAAATATCGTGGGCGTCGTGCTGGCCTGCAACAACTTCGAGGTGATCGACCTCGGGGTAATGGTGCCGGCACAAAAGATCCTCGATACCGCCAAGGCCGAGAACGCCGACATGATCGGCGTGTCCGGGCTGATCACGCCTTCGCTGGAAGAGATGACCCACGTCGCCCGCGAGATGCGCGTGCAGGGCTTCACCACGCCGCTGCTGATCGGCGGCGCCACCACCTCGCGCGCGCATACCGCACTGAAAATTTCACCGAATTACGAAACGCGCACGCTCTGGGTCAAGGACGCCTCGCGCGCGGTCGGCGTGGCGCAGTCGCTGATGTCGCTGGAACAGCGTGACACCGTCCTGAACGCCGCCAACGACGAATACGTGGAAATCCGCGAGCGCCATCGGCTGCGCGGCAATCCACAGAAATTGGTGACCCTGGAACAGGCGCGTGAACGCCGATTCCGCGGCGACTGGGCCAACTACACGCCGCCCGCGCCCCTGCAGCCCGGTCGGCATGTGTTTGATGACTATCCGCTCGCCGAGTTGGTCGAGTGCATCGACTGGACGCCGTTCTTCAATACCTGGGAGCTGGCCGGAAAGTATCCGGCGATCCTGACCGATCCGTTGGTTGGCGCCCAGGCCAGCGAGCTGTACAAGGACGCACGGGCGATGCTTGCGCGCATCGTTGGCGAGAAATGGCTGCGGGCGAAAGCGGTCTGCGAATTCTGGCCGGCCAACAGTGTGGGTGACGACATCGAACTGTCCCTTCTCCCTCCGGGAGAAGGTGCCCGAAGGGCGGATGAGGGGACGAAACGCGAATCATCCAAGCCCCACATCCGGACCCTCACCCCTGCCCCTCTCCCGGAGGGAGAGGGGAAAATCTGGCTTCGCTGCCTGCGCCAACAGGCCGACAAGCCGATCGAACGCCCGAACCTGTGCCTCGCGGATTTCATCGCGCCGAAGGACTCAGGCAAGCAGGACTGGATCGGCGCGTTCACCGTCACCGCCGGCTTGGGCATCGAGCCGCATATCGAGCGCATGCAGGCGGAACACGACGATTACAGCGTGATCCTGCTCAAGGCGCTGGCCGACCGCCTTGCCGAAGCCTTCGCCGAACGCCTGCACCAGCGCGTGCGCACGGAGTTCTGGGGCTACGCCGCGGACGAGACCCTGGACAACGAGGCCCTGATCGCCGAGGCCTATCGCGGCATCCGCCCGGCCCCGGGCTACCCGGCCTGCCCCGAGCACAGCGAGAAACGGGTGATTTTCGACCTGCTCGAATCGACGGCGAACACGGGCGTCATCCTGACCGACCACTTCGCCATGTATCCTGCATCCAGCGTGTCCGGGCTGTATTTCAGCCATCCGGACAGCAAGTACTTCGTGGTCGGCCGCGTCACCAAGGAACAGGTCGCGGACTACGCCAAGCGCAAGGGTGTGGACCTGAAACAGGCCGAACGCTGGCTGTCGTTCAACCTCGATTACGATCCGGAGTGAGCGGCCGCATTGGCGCCCGGTCGCTGAACATCAAAAGCGCCCCTCATCCGGCGCTGTGCGCCACCTTCTCCCCATCCGCGATGGGGAGAAGGAAAGCCAATAACCACGTTTCGACTTCACCGTGATCGGCTCCACCGCGAACTCGACGGTGCCATGGGCTCGACGACGTCATGAACTCGCCCCCTCTCCCCGCAGGCGGGGAGAGGGCTGGGGTGAGGGGCGGCGCAGGCTTACCAAATCAGATCGTCAGGCACCTGGTACTGCGGATCAGCATACGGGTCATCCGCGGCGAGCGCGTTCGGGTCCACCTTCAATGCCACCGCTGGCGCAAAGATAGCCTCGGCCTGTGCCAGCACCTCGGCCGTCACCAGCAGGTAACGACCATTGAGTTGCACCACGCCCAGTTGGCCTGCGTTGAGTGCCTTGAGCTGGTCGACAGTGACGTGCACGCGCTTGATCTTGCCGCCGTAGTCGAAGTGGCGCACATGCTCGGCATCGGCGGCGTTCAACGCCTTGTCCTTGAGGAACACCTCGAGCCTGGCGCGCGCCTCGCGGCGCTGGCGCGCGTCTTCCTGCTTGATCCGTTCGGCCTCGATGCGCTCGTCCTTCTCCTTCTGCGCGCGAATGGCAAAGGCCTTGGCGAGGTCGATCTCCCCCGGCGGCTTGAGCTTGCGATCCTGGCGCGGCCGACCGTCACGCGGTGGCTTGCCGGAGGCGCTGGCACCGGGTTGGCCGCGCGCTTGCAGGTGCGACCGCGGCGAGGGTTTTGCCGGTGTCGGCGGCTTGGGAGCGGACTTGAAACCCAGCCCCAACAGCTGGTCGCGCAGGGAATTGCTCATCGTGGTGCAGTGGCTCAGTAATGCGGTGGCGGCGGTTCGCTGGCGGCGTCGCCGGTGATCGGGCTGGCGGCCAGCGCGCTGCGCAATTGTCGCAGGTCTTCCAGCGCGCGATGCAACAGCAGCCCGTTGCGCGATTCGGTATCGCGCGCGGCGGCGAGCGCGTCGCTCAACTCCTGCAGCGCCTGCTCCTGGAAGGTCAGGCGGGTTTCCAGGTCAATCAACCGCTGTTCGAGATCGGACACGCTCAACCCTTGCGCACCGAACGCCCGCGCCCGATCCCGTAATAGGCCACGCCCGCCGCCTCGACCTCGGCAGGACGGTACAGGTTGCGGCCATCGAACAGCACCGCGTCGGCCAATGCGTTCTTCAGCGCGCCGAAATCCGGGCTGCGGAACTGCTTCCATTCGGTGATCACGATCAGGGCATCCGCCCCGTCCAGCGTCGCCGCGGACGAATCACACAGCACCAGATCGGCACGTTGGCCGTAGATCCGCTTCGCCTCGCCGATGGCCTCGGGGTCGAACGCCCGCACCTTGGCGCCGGCATCCCAGAGATGATCGAGCATGCGTCGGCTGGAGGCCTCGCGCATGTCGTCGGTATCCGGCTTGAAAGCCAGGCCCCACAGCGCCACGGTCTTGCCGCGGATGGCGCTGACGCTGCCGTAATGACGCACCATCAGCTCGAACAGATGGCTCTTCTGGGCGTCGTTGACGGCTTCCACGGCATCCAGCAGGCGCGTGCGTACGCCGTGCTGCAAGGCGGTTTTCGCCAACGCCTGCACGTCCTTGGGGAAGCAGGAACCGCCGTAGCCGGCACCGGGATAGATGAAGCCCCAGCCGATGCGCGGATCCGAGCCTATTCCCTTGCGCACCAGCTCCACGTCAGCCCCAACCTCTTCGGCGATGCGCGACATTTCGTTCATGAAGCTGATCTTGGTCGCCAGCATCGCGTTGGCGGCGTACTTGGTCAGCTCGGCCGAACGCACGTCCATCGCCACGATCCGCTCGTGGTTGCGATTGAACGGCGCGTACAGGCGCTTCATGGTGTCCAGCGCGTCGAGGCTGTCGGTGCCGATCACGATCCGGTCCGGACGCAGGCAATCCTCGACCGCGGCGCCTTCCTTCAGGAATTCCGGATTGGAGACCACCTCGAAGGCGATGTCCACACCACGCGCCGCCAGTTCCGCCGCGATCGTCGCGCTCACCTTGTCGGCGGTACCCACCGGCACGGTGGATTTGTCGACCACAACCGCCGACCGGCCGAGATGCTTGCCGATGGTCGCGGCCACCGCCAGCACGTATTTCAGGTCGGCGCTGCCATCCTCATCTGGAGGCGTGCCCACCGCGACGAAGATCACTTCACCGTGGGCGACGCCAGCAGCGGCATCGGTGGTGAACCGCAAGCGACCGGCGGCGTGATTGGCCTGCACCATCGGCGTCAGGCCTGGCTCGTAGATCGGCACGATGCCCGTGTTCAAGCCTTCGACCTTGGCCGCGTCCACATCCACGCACAGCACCTCATGGCCCACCTCGGCCAGGCAGGTTCCGGTGACCAATCCGACATAGCCGGTGCCGAAAATACAAACACGCATGGATTCGAACTCCCGATCAAACGATGGGAGAAGGCCCCATCACGAATGCAACTCGACACAGTCTGGCGGTCCAAGCCCGCACCGGCTGATTTCGCCAGTCCTGCAACGGGATGCTGGACAATCTCGCAGGATCGACCATACCCACTCCTGACCAGGCCACCGCACGTCATGACGACGCGCGGCGGTGGCCATCTGCGTCAGTGCGCCGGTGCAGCAGCCGGTGCAGCAGGTGCAGCGGCAGGTGCAGCGGCAGGAGCAGCGGCAGGAGCAGCAGCGGGCACGTCCGCGGGAGCACCGGGCGGCCGCTTGATGACCTCGAGCAATTCGACTTCGAACACCAGCACCTGATTCGGGCCGATCGTCGGCGGCGCGTCTTCGCCGTAGGCGAGGCGTGCCGGGATCCAGAAACGGAACTTGCTGCCGGTCGGCATCTGCTGCAGGCCTTCAGCCCAACCCGGGATCACGCCCGCCAGCGGCATGGTCGCCGGTTCGCCGCGGTCATAGGAGCTGTCGAACTTGGTGCCGTCGAGCAAGGTGCCGACGTAGTTGACCTTGACACCATCCTGCGCGCCGGGCTTGGGCCCGTTGCCCTGGGTGAGGATCTGGTACTGCAGTCCCGAAGCGGTGGTGACGACGCCCGGCTTCTTCCCGTTTTCGGTGAGGAACTTCTCGCCCTTCTCCTGGTTGGCGCGGGCCTGCTCCATCATCTGCTGGATCTGCCGGGCCTGCATCTTCTGCCCGAACGCCTGCATGATCTGCTGGGCTTGCGCGTCGGTGAGAAGAGCGCGGCCACCGCTCATCTGGGTCTTCAGCGCCTTGATGACGGTATTGATGTCGATCTCGTCCTTGATCTCGGTGAGCTGCTTGCCCATCGCCATGCCAATGGTGTAGCTGATCTGTTCCTTTTCGGTGGGCAAGCCAGGGTATTGGTTCGCCCCAGCAGTGGCGCCATTGGCATTGGCACCGCTCGGCCCCGTGGAAACGGGCTTGTCGCTGCCCTTGCAAGCGGCAAGCGCAAACAGCATGGCTGCGGTCAGCGCGGTGGTACGGATGATCGGGTTCATCGGTCTGTGGCTCCGGGGTGCGGGAAAGGACCGGCAGGGGGTGCCGGATGGATCGGGAAAAAGGTTGGACTCATTCGACGCCCAGCAGTTCCACGTCGAAAACCAGGGTTGCATCGCGTGGAATCGCCGGCGGTGAGCCGGTTTCGCCATAACCAAGCCTGGACGGGATCCAGAAGCGGTATTTCGCTCCAACCGGCATCAGCCCCAAGCCTTCGGTCCAGCCCGGGATGAGATCGCCGAGACTGAACAACGCAGGTTGGCCACGGTCGTAGGAACTGTCGAACTTGGTGCCGTCGAGCAGGGCACCGAGATAATTGACGCGGACTTGCTGGCCTGGGCGCGGCCGGATGCCGTTCCCCTGCTGGAGCACCTTGTACTGCAATCCGCTCGGGGTGACGAACACGCCCTGCTGCGTGCGATTGCCCTCAAGGAAGACCCGTTCGCGTTCCAGTGCGGCTGCATGCTCGGTTGCCCGCGCAGTCACACCGGCAGCCTGAACACGTGCCGCCAGGGCAGTGCGCACGCGCTCGATTTCGACAGCCGACAGCGCAGGCGTGATCCGGGCGTTTGCACCATCATGCAGCCCGCGCAGGAACATTGGCATATCGAATTCACCGCGCAAATTCGCCAGTGTTTGCCCCATGTTGCCACCGACGACAAGCCCTGCCTTGGTACGGTCCACGACAACCGCCGGCTTGCCGGATGCACGCGCCCCAATGCTGGCCATCAACGTGCGCAGGACGGAGCGCGCCTCCTGTTCGGGAACCAAGGGCGATCCACCCGCCATCGCATTTTCCATCCCACGCACGAACGCAGCTTCATCCAGGTCCTGCAAACCGGGCCCGATTGCACGTCCCGCGTCCAGGCCCTTCAGGTATCCAACCTTATCGCGTTCACTGGCAGGCGCAGCGTCTTGAGCAAGTGCAACGCCCGCAAACAGCGCAGCCGCGAGCAGCGCGCCGAGAATGCGCGTAAGCAGGTTCATCCAGATCTCCAACGGCAGCCCGGGGCGTCCGCCCCGCAGGCCCTATTGTCCTTGTTGGACATGCTTCGGGCAATCCTGAACCGGCGCAGACCATGTCTTTAGTTGGGTGTTTCGGGGCTTGACCATTCGAAATGTAGTGTTATACTTGCCTACAACACCAGATTCGTGGCCACGGAGATCCCTCCATGAAACACCGACCCAACACCCGCCCGACCCTGGCCTTGCTGGCCTTGGCCACCTTGGTCGCCAGTGTCCTTGCAGCGTTTTCCGCTGCAGCAGATCCGAATCCGGGCCAGGCTGTCCATGACCGCCAAGCGTTGTCTGCTGCGCCCCTCCGTGCCGCCGGCTCGACCACGCCGACTCGCCGCTCTGCCATACGGCGTCAGTTGCATTCGCTGCAAATGCCGTTCTTCTCCTTCCAGCCCCTGGGGTGAGCCATGACCACCATCGAATGGAGCGATGGCGCTCCGATCTACCGGCAACTCAAGGAACGCGTCGTGGCGATGATGCTCGACGGCCTGCTCAAACCCGGCGAAGCCCTGCCCTCGGTTCGGCAAGTCGCCGCCGAGTACCAACTTAACCCGATCACCGTCTCGCGCGCCTATCAGGAGCTCGCTGACGAGCAATTGGTGGAGAAGCGCCGCGGCCTCGGCATGTTCGTCACCGATGGCGCGACCAAGCGACTGCGCTCCAGCGAGCGCGAACGCTTCCTCAATGAGGAATGGCCGCAGATCCAGGAACGCATCCAACGGCTGGGTCTGTCCGTCGAAGAACTCCTAGACCCGAAACACAAGTGGGGGCCGAAATGAGCACCAGCACCAACTCAGCCGTTGTCACCGCCAAGGGGCTGCGCAAGGCGTACAAGAACAGCCTCGCCCTCGACGGCGCCGATTTCACCATCCCCACCGGCCGCATCGTCGGCCTGATCGGGCCCAATGGCGCCGGCAAGACCACCGCGCTCAAGGCCATCCTCGGCCTGATCCCGTTCGACGGTGAGATGAAGGTGCTGGGCAAGGACCCACGTACCGAACGTGACGCGCTGATGAATGACGTCTGCTTCATCGCCGACGTCGCCGTGCTGCCGCGCTGGATCACCGTCGATCAAGCCATCGAATTCGTGGCCGGCGTGCATCCGCGCTTTGATGCCGCCCGCTGCCGCGAGTTCCTCAAGGGCACCCAGCTCAAGCCAAAGCAGAAAGTGAACGAGATGTCCAAGGGCATGATCGTGCAACTGCACCTGGCCCTGGTCATGGCGATCGACGCCAAATTGCTGGTGCTGGACGAGCCGACCCTCGGCCTCGACATCCTCTACCGCAAGCAGTTCTACCAGCGCCTGCTGGAGGACTATTTCGACGAGGATAAAACCATCCTCGTCACCACCCACCAGGTCGAGGAGATCGAACACATCCTCACCGATGTGATGTTCATCCAGCACGGCAAGGTCGTGCTCGATGCCGCCATGGACACGCTCGGCGAGCGCTATGCCGAGGTGCTGGTGGATGCAGACAAGCTCGACGCCGCACGCGCGCTCAAGCCCAAGGACGAGCGCAGCCTGCCGTTCGGCAAGACCGTGATGCTGTTCGACGGGGCCGACCCGGCCCGCTTGGCCGAACTGGGCGAAACCCGCACGCCGGGTCTCGCCGACCTGTTCGTCGCCACCATGAAAGGGAGCTACGCATGAACGCCGTCATCGACACCGCCGACCGCGCCCCGGCCCGTCCGGCCGTGACGCATTCCACCCACAAGCTCAAGCTGCTGCTCAAGCGCGAATTCTGGGAGCACAAGGGCGGCTTTTTCTGGGCACCGATCTGGGCCTCCGCCATCTCGCTGCTGTTCACCCTGATGGCGCTGGGCATGGCCGAATACGTGCTGCGCAGCCACAACGGCCTCCACATCAACGGCAAGACCACGATCAATGGCCTCGACCTCGGCGCGTTGACCTCGCAGATGAGTCCCGAGGACATGGCGCAGCTGAGCCATGGCATCACCATGAGCACCGCCACCGCGATGTTCTGGCCGCTGCTGGTGCTGGGTTTCGTGGTGTTCTTCTACTGCCTCGGCAGCCTGTTCGACGAACGCAAGGACCGCAGCGTGCTGTTCTGGAAATCGCTGCCGGTCTCCGACCGCGACACCGTACTCTCGAAGCTCGCCAGCGCATTGCTGATCGCCCCGGCCATCGCCACCGCAATCGGCATCCTGTGCATGGTGGCCTACCTGTTGCTGCTCAGCGTGTTCGTGCTGATCCACGGTGCCAACCCGTTCACCCTGCTGTGGAACCCTGGCAACCTGCTGGCCAATGCCGGCGTGGCGATCGCGGCGCTGCCGATCTACGCCCTGTGGGCACTGCCCAGCGTCGGTTGGCTGATGCTGTGCTCGGCCTGGGCCAAGAGCAAGCCGTTCCTGTGGGCGATCATGATTCCGGTGTTCGCCGGCGTCCTCGTCAGCTGGTTCGACCTGATGAGTGTCTTCAACCTCGGCAGCAGCTGGATCTGGAAGAACGTGGTCGCGCATGTACTGGGCGGCGTGTTCCCGGGCACCTGGATGTTCGAAATGAATCCGACCATGCTGCAAACGCGAACCGACGCCTCACTCGACCATATGGCCGTCCTCAAAGGCATGTACTCGGTCATGGCCACGCCGCAACTGTGGGTCGGCGTCATCGCAGGCATCGCCATGATCATCGCCGCCATTCGCCTGCGCCGCTGGCGCGACGAAGGTTGATCCCGAACCCACTCCATTCTTCAGGAAGCGCCATCATGAACCGTCATCGCATTCTCGCCCTCGCCCTGCTCGCTTCGATCAGCCTGAGTGCCTGCAGTCAACCTGCCTCGACGCCGGGTTCCACGCCTGCCGCACAAGCCGGCCAACCGGCCAACCGCAGCTTCATCGGCGAGCAGGTGGACCGCGCGATGGACGCGGCGCGCAAGGAATTGCGCGAGAACAACCTCGCGCTGAATAACGGCGTCCAGATCAACGTCAACGGCCATCGCGTCTCCAGTCCAGGCGACAACCTGCCCAAGGCGGAAATCACTCCGCAAGGCGACCTGCTGATCGCCGGAAAGCCGGTGACCATCAACGCCGACCAACGCCAGCAACTGCTGACCTACCGCAACCAGATCATCGGCATCGCCGAGGCCGGCATGGCGATTGGCACGCAGGGTGCCGACATTGCCGGCAAAGCCCTGCAGGGCGTGGGCGAGGCCATCTTCGGCGGCGATCAGGGCCAGAGGAACTTCGAGGCGCGGATGGAGGCGGAGGGCAAGAAGATCGAAGCCCAGGCCAAGCTGCTCTGCAATCGACTGCCACCGCTGCTGGCCACCCAGAACCAGTTGGCCGCCTCCCTGCCCGAGTTCAAGCCCTACGCCACCATGACCCAATCCGACATCGACGACTGCGGCAAGGATGGCGACCGCGGCGTGGCCGTGACCAGCGACTGAAACGAGACACGGAATCGACGCAGGGATGCGTGGCGCAGGGACGCGCCAAATTACTCATCACCGCTTCAAGGTCGTGGTGCGCTGCAAAGGCGGCAAGGCCATGGCGTGACGCGGCGACCTCAGCGACGCGCTGCCCGGCCTGCCGCGCTTGGATCGAAAAAGCCGTCGCGATCCATCGGGGTCGGTCGCGAATGCTGGCGCAGGACGGTTCCCTTCGCGATGTGGCACCGATCATTGGCGACATCAGGTTCCAACCCCGTCCAGAAGCGAACAACCTCCTCGAAATTCACGTCAGGTTGAAGCCTGCCTCGCGCGCCAGCGCATCGAAGCCCGGGAACGAGGTCGCCACATTGGCCACGTCGCAAATGTGGATCTCGCCCGTTGCAACTTGCGCCGCCACCGCAAACGCCATCGCGATGCGGTGGTCGGCATGGCTGTGCACGATGCCGCCACGCAATGGGGCCGGATGGATCGTCGCACCATCGGGTGTTTCATCGACCTGGATGCCCGTTGCCCGCAGGCCTTCAGCCATCACGGCAATTCGATCCGATTCCTTCACCCGAAGTTCGGCGGCACCGCGCACAACGGTGGGGCCTTCGGCACAGGCCGCGGCAACGAACAGGGCCGGGAATTCGTCGATCATGTCCGGCACCAGGGCCTCGGACACCTCGATCCCGCGCAGTTGCGCGTGGCGCACGCGCAGGTCGGCGACGGGTTCACCGCCACAGTGGCTGGCGTTCACTTCCTCGATATCCGCGCCCATGTGCCGCAACACGTGCAGCAGGCCGGTGCGACGGGGATTCAGCCCCACGGCGCGCAAGCAAAGATCGGAACCGGGCACGATGCTGGCCGCGACCAGGAAGAATGCCGCCGAGGAAAAATCCGCCGGCACCACCACGTCGGTCGCACGCAGGCGCTGGCCGCCGCGCAGACGTGCGTAACCGGGCGAAAATTCGAGATCGACATCGAATGCAGCCAGCATGCGCTCCGTGTAATCACGGGTCGGGTGCGGCTCGACCACTTCCGTGTCCCCCTGCGCGTACAAACCCGCCAGCAGCAACGCCGACTTGACCTGTGCGCTGGCGACATCCAGCGCGTGCCGCGCGCCATGCAACTGCCGCCCGCCATGGATGTGCAGCGGCGGCAGGCCACCGTCGCTGGCGTCGATCCACGCGCCCATCGCCGCCAACGGATCGGTAACCCTTCGCATCGGGCGTTTGCGCAGCGAGTCATCGCCGGTCAGGGTCGAATCAAAGCGTTGCGCAGCCAGCAGTCCGGCCAGCAAGCGCATGCCGGTGCCGGCATTGCCACAGTCCAGCGGTGCCACGGGTGCGTGCAGCCCGTCGATGCCGACGCCATGCACGATCCGGCGCGATGGTGATGGCGTGTCGATACGCACGCCCATGTTGGAAAAAATCGCAGCGGTGGCGCGTGTGTCCTCGCCTTCGAGGAACCCGTCAATCGTGGACACCCCATCGGCCAGCGCAGCCAGCATGATCGCGCGGTGCGAGACCGATTTGTCACCCGGGATCGACACGCTCCCGTGCAATGCGCTGCCAGCGCCAGCACGCCAATCCATTCGACCGCTCACGCCTGCACCTCGTCCAGCGCCGCCAGCAGGCGGGCATTCTCTTCCGCCGTGCCCACGGTGATGCGCAGGCAATCGCCCAAACCGTAGCCCCCCATCGGCCGCAGGATGATTCCGCTCGCGACCAAGGCGGCTTCGATCCAGTCAGTCCCGGCACCGAATTCCACCAGCAGGAAATTCGTCTGCGATGGGCAGACCCATAGACCCCGGTCGCGCAGCGCATCGGCCAGGGCATGCCGCTGCACGACATTGGCCGCCGCCGTGGCCTGCAAATGCACCGTATCGGCCAACGCCGCCTGCGCCGCCGCCAGGCCCAAGGCATTGACGTTGAAACTTTCGCGCACGCGCTCCATCACGGCGATGCAGGCCGGATGTGCCACCGCGTAGCCCACCCGCAAGCCGGCCAGCGCATAGGCCTTGCTGAAAGTGCGGGTGACGATCAGGTTCGGATACTGCGCGAGCAGGTCCAAGGCGCTGGCGTAGTCAGGCGCATCGACCAGTTCTGCATACGCTTCGTCCACCACCACCAGCACGTTCGGCGGCACCTGCGCGAGGAATCCGGCGAACGCGTCACGGCCATACCAGGTGCCGGTGGGGTTGTTCGGGTTGGCGAGGTACACCAGCTTGGTGCGCGGCGTGATCGCAGACAACAGCGCATCCAGATCGTGGCCGCGCGGCATCGCGTGGTCACGCGCATTGGCCGATGCCAACCGCAGCGTCGCGCCGGCCGCCTGCGCCGCCAGCGCATACACGGCAAATCCAAACTGCGATGCCACCACCTCGTTGCCCGCTCCGGCAAACACCTGCGCGAACTGCATCAGCAGTTCGTGCGAGCCATTGCCCAGCAGCAGCTGCGCGGTCTCGACACCGTGCTTGGCGGCCAGCGCCTGCTTGAGATCACCACCCAGCGGATCGGGATAGATGTGCAGACTGGCCAGTGCATCGACCACCGCCTGCCTGGCCTTGGGGCTGGCGCCGTAGGGGTTCTCATTCGAACCCAGTTCCACCAGCCTCGCCGAGCCCACGGCACGACGCAGGGCAACCAGATCGTGACCGGGATCGTAGGCACGCAGGCCACGGATCCCCGGCTGGGCGAGCGCAACGAAGTCGATCACGTGATCGCTACCGGGTAGGAGCCCAGCACCCGCACCTCATCGCCCAATCCACCGATCTCGTCCAGCGCATCCTTGAGCGGCGCCTCATCGCAATGGCCCGCCACGTCGATGAAGAAGGCGTACTGCCAACGATGGCCGTGCTCCGGACGCGATTCGATCCGGTTCATGCTGATGCCACGCCGCGCCAGCGGTTCCAGCACGCCATACAGCGCGCCCGGGCGGTCACGGATGAACACCAGCAGGGAGGTGCGGTCATTGCCGGACGGCGGGAACGGCTGCCGCCCGATGACCAGGAAGCGCGTGGTGTTGTCGCTGCGGTCCTCGATCGGGCCTGCGATCTTTTTCAGCCCGTACACCAGTGCGGCCGATTCGCCAGCAATCGCCGCGGCGTCGTCGGAATTACGCGCACGGCGTGCGCCTTCGGCATTGCTGGCCACCGGCAATTTTTCCACCCCCGGCAAGTTGGTGCGCAGCCAGCCCGCGGTCTGTGCCAGTGCCTGTGGATGACCGAAGATGCGCTCGACGTCCTCGATGTGGCCGCTGCGCGACAGCAGGTATTGGTGCACGCGCAGCTCGACCTCGCCGCAGATGCGCAGCGGCGAGCTCAGGAACATGTCCAAGGTCACCTGGATCGTGCCCTGCCCGGAATTTTCCACCGGCACCACGCCGAAATCGGCGTGTCCCGCCGCCACTTCCTGGAACACTTCCTCGATGCTGGCCAGCGGCAGGCCGTGCGCGGAATGGCCGAAATGCTTGTGCACCGCCTGCTGGCTGAAGGTGCCTTCGGGGCCGAGGTAGCCGATTTTCAGCGGCTCCTGCTGGGCGAGGCAGGCCGACATCACCTCGCGGAACAGCCGCACAAGGACCTCGTCCGAGAGCGGGCCGGCATTGCGATCCACCACCCGTCGCAGCACCTGGGCCTCGCGCTCGGGGCGGTAGTAGTCCACCGCCGCCGCCAGCTTGCCCTTGGCCTTGCCGACCTGGTGCGCCCAGCGTGCGCGCTCGGCGATCAGGCTCTGGATCTGTTGGTCGATGCCGTCGATCTGCGCACGGACCTGCGAGAGATCGGGCTTGGCCTCGCTTGCCGACGGCTTCTTTCGTTCGTCACTCCCGCGCAAGCGGGAGTCCATGGACATTGCCTCAACCGCACCAACGTCCTTGGATCCCCGCTTGCGCGGGGATGACGAGTTGGGTGCGTCTGGCGACTTGCCTTTTTTCTTAGCCATGGGCTTTCCGGAACTCCTGCATGAAATCGACCAAGGCCTGCACGCCGGCTTCCGGCATGGCGTTATAGAGCGAAGCGCGCATGCCGCCGAGCACGCGATGGCCTTTCAAGGCCACCAATCCGGCGGCCTTGGCTTCCGCAAGGAAGGCCGTGTCCAGCGCCGGATCGTGGAGGAAGAACGGCACGTTCATGCGTGAACGCGCAGCCGCGGTCACCTCGTTGCGGTAATAGCCACCGGAGCCGTCAATGGCGGCATACAGCAGCGCGGCCTTGCGGGCATTGCGACGGGCGAATTCTTCCACCCCGCCTTCCGCCAGCATCCACTGCACAGTCAGGCCCAGCACATACCAATTCCAGCTCGGCGGCGTGTTGAGCATCGACTCCGCCTTGTCCTGCGCGCGGTAATCGAGGATCGGCGCGCGCGGCTGGCCGTCGCGTTGCAGAAGATCGCGGCGCACGATCAGGACGGTGATGCCGACCGGGCCGAGGTTCTTCTGCGCACCGGCGTAGACGATGCCGAACTTGCGGATATCCAGCGGCTCGGAGGCGATCGAGGAACTGAAATCGGCGATCAGCGGGGCATCGCCAGCTTCGGGAATATCCCGCCATTCCACGCCGTGGATGGTTTCATTGGCAGTGACATGGACATAGGCAGCATCGGCTGAAAGCCGCCACTGTGCGCGTCCTGGCAGATCATGGAAGCCGCCGGCTTCGCTGCTGGCCGCGATCCGTGCATCCACGCAAGGCGCAGCCTGCTTGAGCGCAGTCTTGCCCCAGTGGCCGCTGACCACATAGTCACAAGCCTGCCCCGCCGCGGCGAAATTGAGCGGCAGCAGCGCCTGCACGGTGGTCGCGCCGCCAGCGGTGAAGATCACCGCGTAGTCGTCGGGGATCGACAGTAGGGTGCGCAGGTCAGCTTCGGCCTGCCGCGCCACCGCCAGGAAATCGGCGCCGCGATGGCTGATTTCAAGGATCGAGGCGCCGCAGCCGCGGTAATCCAGCAGTTCATCCTGCGCTTGACGCAGGACCGCTTCAGGCAGGGTGGCCGGACCTGGACTGAAATTGTAGGCGCGCATCATGGGGGGGGAATTGGTGGCTCCGGAATCCCGCAGTATGCCGCAGTGCAGCACGTCTGCGTGGCCCCAACGCCACGGCCGGCAGATGACGACCGGTCATCGGCATAGAATCGCACGCGCCAACGGCCCGCAAAACCAACCAGCCGGCGGCTCAAAGACCCGGCAGGATTCGGCGCCCCAGAGGCGGGACACCCCATGGCGAAAGGGATTGCCCAGGGAAACGCTGATTGAGTCGGCGTTGCCTGCCGACCATGAATGGTCGGCCGTGGATCGATCACCGAAGTGATTGATCCGCGTGCGCTGCGTCCGGGCATGCACCGGACGCAGCGTGTGCTGACACGTCCAGGAGGGACTTGGTCAGCATGGTCCTAGAACCGATCGTCCAGTACGCGGCGGATTTCAGCCTCGATCGGATCCTTGAACATCGCCGCGAAGAAGCCCAGCTTCGCACGCACGTTCAGTGCGTCCTTCTCCAGTTCGATGTGCCCATCCACCCCCGGGCGCGAAAAATTCAGGACATCGCCGTCCCATCCGTATTCGATCCCGAAACGTTCCGCGAGCTTCGCCGCCACCTCGTCCACAGCTTCACGCGCCCTGGCCCGGGACAGGGAATGACGATGTCGTATATCGATGCGTGACATGGGAGTCCGAAACATGGGTGGAAAATGCGACGCAAGGCCAACCCCATGCGCCTTCGGCCATGCTAACAGCCCGATGCAAGTACACAGAAGCCCCCCAGACTGCAGCGCAGTCGCCCGGGAATGCCCAAGGCCACGCTTGGTCGGCGTTGCCTGCCGACCATGGATGGCCGGCCACGGATCGATCACCGACGTGATTGATCCGCGTGAGCGGCGTCCGGGCATGCGCCGGACGCTGCGTGTGCTGACACGTCCAGGAGGGACTTGTTCAGCATGGTCCTGACTGCCCAAGGCGCATTTGATCAATTCAGTGGTTCCCGCCAGCGATGGATGACCGGCTGACAACGCCTGGATGGAGGGTGATCGTCTTCACACTTGGGCATATCCCGACCCAGCCCGCACGCAACCTGCTAGATTGACCGCGATGAGCCAACCGTTACTGCAGTTCTGCGACGACAGCCAACCCGACCTGGCCCTGGGGGTCGGAGTCCAGTCGATCGGCCGCAACGGCGGAGGCCTTGCACCGACGGTCAATGGTGCGCCTTGGTTATTGCAGTTAAGCAATGACCGCCGTGGAATCTGGATGGCGGTTGCGGAAGGACAACACGGAGTCCACGTGAATGGACGTCCGATCCAGCAACTTGCCATGCTTCGTGCTGGCGACAGCATCCACGTCGACGGCCGCAAGCTGCTTGTGCTCGCCACTGCCGATACCGGGCACCCGCTCGACTCCGCTCCACCACAGGATCCTGCAGCCAGCGTGCGGCTCGTGCTGCGTGGCATCGGCGGCCGCCACCATGGACGCAGCGTGAGCCTTGGGCAGCCCTGCCGGATCGGCAGCGCGGCAGACGCAAGCCTGCACATCGAAGGCCATGGCATCCATCCGCAACACGCCGTGATCGAGGAACGCAATGGCCAAGTGCTGCTGCACGCAGCCGCCGGGGATGTCCAGGTCAATGGCCAGCCGGTCCGCGATGCCGTGCTGCACGGCGGCGACCAGATCGTGTTCAGCCTCGAACACCGCTTCGTGCTGGAAGCACCGCCGACTTCGGTGCCGCCGCGCTCACATCCCGAAGTGGATACCCCACCAGCGCCCCCCCAACACGGCTGGATCAGCAGGATTCCGTGGCTGCTGGTGGCTGCCGTGCTGCTCGCCGCAGGCCTGACCGCCCTACTGGCCTTCGGCCAGCGTTGAGGCGCCCCGGTGCTTGCTGCACGCCGGGGTCCGCTACACTCGTCCAGTCCAGTCCACGAGGCCAAGACATGCTTTCGATTCACTCCGCCCGTGTTCCTGGCCACGGGAGGCGCCGCTCACGCATCGGCCTGGCCATTGCTGGCGGCGGCCCGATCGGGGCGATGTACGAATTGGGCGTGCTGCGCGCGCTCGAGGAAGCCTGCGATGGCCTCGACCTCACCCGCCTCGATGGCTATGTCGGGGTCAGTTCCGGCGCGTTTTTCGCAGCCGGCCTCG
The DNA here is from genome assembly GCF_020850895.1 of Thermomonas sp. Classification (GTDB taxonomy): domain Bacteria; phylum Pseudomonadota; class Gammaproteobacteria; order Xanthomonadales; family Xanthomonadaceae; genus Thermomonas. The sequence continues at coordinate 16,815 of NZ_JADZDS010000081.1, forward strand.
CTAACCGCATGGACACCGCCGAGCTGTGCCGGATCTTCCTCAAGGGGGAATGTTCGGACGCGGATTTTCGGCCGGAGATCTTCCTGCAGCCGGCATTCCGGGAATACCTCAAGCGTGCTGCCGCGATCCCGGAACAGGGCATGCGGTTATTGCACGACCTGGTCGCGCCGGAAACCGGCTCGCGCTGGTCGGAAGTCCTCAACCGGCTCGGGGGACTGATTCCGACCGGCCTGTTCGACAATGCGCCGGTGGAGCATTTCCTGTGCGAATTGTTCAGCCGCAACGGCCGCAGCAACGATTTCCGGACCCTCAAGCGCAAGCTGTTCGTGATCGCGGTCGACCTCGACAGCAGCGCAACCACCTGTTTTGGCGGGCCCGACTGGGAGGACGTGCCGATCTCCCGCGCAGTGCAGGCCAGCTCGGCCTTGCCCGGCTTGTATCCGCCGGTCGAACTGCGCGGCCGACACTTCGTCGACGGCGCCCTGCGCCGCACCATGCACGCCTCGGTCCTGCTCGACCGAGGCGTCGACCTGCTGCTCGGCATCAACCCGTTGGTGCCGTTCAACCCGACCCACGACGCCCGATCTCACCGCTTCGGTGACCGCCGGATCGCCCAAGGGGGCTTGCCGGGGGTGCTCTCACAAACCCTGCGCACCATGCTGCAATCGCGCATGCAGGTCGGTCTTGCACGCTATCCGGAACGCTACCCGCACATCGACCAAATCGTGTTCGAGCCCAATCCGATCGATCGCGACCTGTTCTACACCAACATCTTCAGCTTCTCTGCACGCCGGCGAATCTCCCAACTCGGCTACCGCAATACCCTGGATGACCTGCGCAACCGACGGGATGCCTTCGAGCCGGTGCTGGCTCAGCACGGCATCAGCCTGAATGACGAGGTACTCGCCGACAGCGGACGATCCCTGCTCGACGCCCTGCCTCCCGGTGTACGCAGGACCCCGACCACCGCCCAACTCGCGCGCAACCTCGACGACCTCGAGCATTCCCTGCGCCACGGCGTGGTGTGAAAACTCTAGACAACCGGCGGATGCTGTGCCGCAATCCATCCACCTCATGCGTCGTCTCGACGTCGGGAAAACCGCCATGGCAAAACTCAAGAAATCCGCAGGCAAGACCTCGTCAGGAGCCAACCAATCCGCTGCGCAGTCCGAAGCCGCGCGCCAGAGCCGCTCGATCACCGAGTCCGCCCAGCAGATCTGGCTGGCCGGGATGGGCGCGTTCAACCGTGCCCAAGCCGAAGGCAGCCGCCTGTTCGAGAGTCTGGTCCGCGACGGCCTGTCGCTGGAGCAGACCGCCCGGCGTTTTGCCGGCAACCGTGTCCATGGAGTGAAAGGCGCGATGGAAGACCGCGTCGGCCAGGCCAAGGAGCGTGCGGCCGACACTTGGGACAAGCTGGAGAAGGTGTTCGAAGAACGCGTCCAGCGTGCGCTGGTCAAGCTCGGCGTGCCCGGTCGTGACGATCTCAATGCACTCACCGAGCGCGTGGAGCGCCTGACCGCCACCCTGAAGCAACGCGGCGCATCCGTGACCAAACCCGCCGCGGGCAAATCCGCCAAGGTGGCCCGGCCTGCCGCGACGAAAAAAGCCAGCTCGGTCAAGCCGAAACCAACCAAGGCAAAACCGGCCGGAAAGACCACGAAAGTCGCCAAGACCGGCAAGTCGGACTGACCCACGGTCAGGGATAAAGTGGCTTCCCGGCTTGACGCGAGTCGGATGCCTGTCCAAGCCTGACCACGTCCAGAGGCACCCGCCATCCCGGCCAAGCCGACCGGGATGGCCGTTCTGACTTCAGCGACGAAGACCCTGAATTACGGCCCAAGCAAGCCCCGTCGCGGTATAGTTGCGCCCAATTCAACGCTGCCATTTCCGCATGATGCCTGTCCTGATTGCCTTGCTCGTCTTCATTTCGGCCGGAATCGGCCTGACCCTGTGGCTCCGCAGCCAACACGGAGGCAGCCAGATCGAACCGCAGCGTCGCGGCGCCGACCAGCTTTCGCATCTGCGCTGGCGCGAATTTGCACGCTTGGTCCTGCAGGCCATGCACGGCCGCGGCTACCGTCCGGTGATCGGACCGGACGATCCACCCGACGGCATTCCCAGCGACGGCAGCGACATCCTGCTCGAACGCGACGGCCAGCGCGCGCTGCTGTCCTGCCAGTACGGCTCCGGCTCGACGGTTGCCAGCCAGATCGTTGCCGCCGCAGCCAGCCATGCATCCCTGCGCGGGGCCCGGCGAGTCATCGTGGTGACCCCGGGTAAATTCGACGGCGGGGTTGCCGAGGTCGTGGCCCAGCATGACGTGGAACTCATCGATGGCGAAACCCTGTGGCCGGAAGTGCGACCCTACGTTGCCCATCCCGACGCACCAGCTGCTGCTCCGACACCGACGACTCCGCCCAAGACGATCGCCTTCGCTTGGCTCGGCGCTGCGCTTGCCGGCGCAATCGCCTTCGTCGCGGTGGACGCGGTCCTGCCCTCTGCAAACAACGGAAACACCGATCCTGCCGTCGCCGTCGCGCCCACGCCGGTGACCTCGGCACCCCAGGCTGCTGAGCCAGCGGCGGCCAGCAACGCCCAGAACCCCCAATCCGGCGTTCCCACCGACTTCCGTGAATTGGACCAGCGTCGCAAGGAAGCAGCCAATGCGGTCGCCACCCTGTTCGGGGTCAGCCGCGCCCTGTGGTCCAGCCAGTCCACCCTGATGGTGTACCTGTCCTCCCCGAATGCAGATCCGATGAACGACATCTGCCCGCTGCTGGAACAGTACCCGGAACTGGCGGCATCGCGCATCCAACTGCAACCACCGGAAGGCAGCGACAAGCCGGTGCGCTTCACCCACTGCCGCGCGTATTGAGGCCAACGCCGGTCCGCCGTTAATGCATGGCACCAACGGCGGCCGCGCGATCAATCCTCGATCTGCGCGCGCGCCCAGGCCGCGTCCAGCGTCTCCATCGCATCCAGCGGCTTGCACTTGCCCGCCTTCTCGTAGGCTTCGGCGGCGGCATCCTCGTTGCGGCGCGCATCCAAGAGCAGCAGCAGGTTGCCGTGTTCGACATGGGCAATCGGCGATGCCGGCGTGAGTTTGAGCGCCTCGCGGATGTGCTTGTCCGCCTCGGACGCCTTTGCACCGTAGGTCAGACCACCGATCATCGCGCCGATCTTGCCGACGATCTCGGCGTGGTAGAGCGCCAGCGCCATGTGCGCCTCGGCATGCTTTGGCGCCAGTTCCAGCGCTGTATCCAGCGACGCACGCACCTTGCCGGCGATGCCGAGCTTGAGTGCCTTGGCGATCGAAATACCCTGGCTATAGCGCCCGAGTGCAAACGCATGCCGGTAGTGGCTGTTGGCCTCGTCCGGCAAGGCCTTGACCGCTGCTTCGGCGAGCTTGCCGCCCAGCTCATGCCGACGCAGGCGCTCGTCCTCATCCTCGACCAGATAGGTCGCATGGATCCCCAGCGCCTTCACCGCCACCGACGCACCGACCGGACCCAACGCCTCCCCGGCCTCGAAGGCCTGCTGGAAGTCGCCGCGATGGAACGCACGCCACGCATCCTGCAACGCCGCCGCCAGCGCATCGGCATCGAGCTTGGGTGCCGCCTTGCCCGCGGCCTTGAGCAGTGCTGCCGCGTGCTTGGCATCGGGGTACGGCTCGCAATCACCGGCATGCAACTTCGGCCATGCCTTCTTCAGCGCGTCGCCAGCGAACTGGAAGGCTTTTGCGTCATGCGGGAAGGCGGCCCACCCAGCGGATTTTTTCGCAGCCATGTCAGGGTATCTCCAGCGGTCTGTGTGCCCTGCGAGCATCGGGCCTCGAAGGCGCGATGGCAAGCGCGACGGTAGTGTGAAAGCTCGACATCGAGGCGGCATGCTGTCCCCAGTTTCCCACCCAGGAGTCCGCCATGGCTGCCCGCAAGAACGCAACGACCCGCGCTCCCCGCAACGAAATCCTCGATGTCAACCCCCGCCACGTGTGGCTGGCCGCGCTGGGCGGCTTGGTGGTCGCACGACGTGGCATCGCCGGCGCCCTGCACCAGGCTGGCCTGCGCATGAACGTCGCCAGCGCCGACGCACGCGATGCCATGCGTCAATTCGACACCACCGCCCGCGCCGGCATCGAAGGCCTGAATGATCGGATTCAGCCGTTCCTCTGCCCGATCGGCCGCACCGTGCAGGCCGGGATCGCGCCGCTCGCCGAGCGGGTCGGGCTCAAGCTCGGCGCCAAGCATGCCGAACGCCGCAAGGCGGCGACCACCAAGACCCGCACCGGTCGCAGCGCCGCGCGCAAGCCGGTTGCACGCAGGAAGGCTGCGGCTGCCCGCTGATCCGCCCCCCCGCACCCAGTCAGTCGAGATAGGCGCGGGTCAGGGTGTTGAGGTGGACGCGCTCGGCATCGCGCAGGAAGGGTGAGATCGACATCATCACCTGCACGATGCCGTCACGGATCGAGGCACGCTCGTCGTGGTCACCGCGTGCCGCCGCGTAGTTCATCCAGAACGTCGCGATCACCAGGATATTGGTGGCGGCCGCGTTCATTTCCGCCACCGACGCACGCAGGATGCCGGCCTGCAGCAGGCCGCGCAGGACCGCATGGGCGCGCTCGTCGGCACGTTTGAGGATGCGTGCAAAGCGCATCCGCAGGCGCCGGTTGCGGGTCAGGATATCGACCAGGTCGCGGTACAGGAAGCGGTAATCCCAGATGCACTCGAAGACGAGGTGCAGCTGCAGCCAGACATCCTCCAGCCCCGGCAGCCGACCCTCGGGTGCCGCCAACGCCGCATCCATCCGCGCCTCGTAGCCCGCGAACAGCTGCTCGATGATGTCGTCCTTGTTGCGGAAGTGGTAATACAGGTTGCCCGGGCTGATCTCCAGCTCGTCGGCGATGTGGTTGGTGGTGACGTTCGGCTCGCCCTGCGCGTTGAACATCGCAAGCGAAGCATCGAGGATGCGCTGGCGGGTTTGCCTGGCCACGGAAACGCCCCGATCAGCTCGTCAGTTTCTTCACCAGATCGATGTACTTCTGCATCGCCTGCGCCTGGTCGGTGCCCGCAAGCTTGCTCCAGGCCTCGTATTTGGCGGTGGCGACGAAATCGAAGAATCCCGGCTTGGGCCCACTGACATCGCCCTCGCTGCCCTGCTTGTACAGCGCGTACAGGCGCAGCAGGGTGTCGTTGTCCGGTTTCTCCGTCAGCCCCTTGATCGCGACTGCAGCCTGTTCGAACGCAGCCTTCAGATCGGCCATGACCCACCTCCGTGCTTGGATGCGGCCATATCAGCACGCGTCGGCGCGGGGGTCAATACGGCAGAGCATTGTCGCGCGGCCCGCGGTCTGGCAACGTAGACGCCACGGCGTCACATCACGGCAGGGAACTGGACATGAGCTATTTCGTCACCGGCGGCACCGGCTTCATCGGCCGGCACCTGATCGACCTCCTCCTCAAGCGCAAGGGCACGATCCACGTGCTGGTGCGCAAGGAATCGATGAAGAAGTTCAACGCGCTGGCGAAACGACAGGGTTGGGACGGCAAGCGCGTGGTCGCGGTGCCCGGCGACATGACCGCGCCGCGCTGCGGCCTCACCGCCGCGCAACTGCGCAGCTTGGGTGGAGGGAAGATCAAGCACTTCTTCCACCTCGCCGCGATCTACGACATGGCTGCAGACGCCGAGTCGCAGCGGGCGGCCAATATCGACGGCACCCAGCACGCGCTCGATCTCGCCGCGGCGCTGAAAGCCGGCTGCTTCCACCACACCAGCTCGATTGCCGCAGCCGGCATGTATCCGGGCGTGTTCCGCGAGGACATGTTCGATGAGGCCGAAGGCCTGAATAACCCCTATCTGCGCACCAAGCACGATTCGGAAGGCCTGGTGCGCGCAGAGAAGCGGATCAAGTGGCGGATCTACCGGCCCGGCATGGTGGTCGGCCATTCGCAGACCGGCGAAATGGACAAGATCGACGGGCCTTACTACTTCTTCACCTTCCTCAAGAAGCTGCGCCAGATGCTGCCGCCGTGGATGCCGACGCTCGGCATTGAAGGTGGCCGGATCAATATCGTGCCGGTCGATTTCGTCGCCGCAGCGATGGACCACATCGCCCACAAGCCACGCCTCGATGGGCGCTGCTTCCACTTGACCGACCCGGAGCCGATGCGCGCCGGCGAGGTGATCAATACCTTCGCCCGCGCCGGACACACCCCGCAGATGACCATGCGCATCGACGCGCGGATGTTCGCCTTCGTCCCCGGTGGCGTGCGGGCCGCGGTCGGCAGCCTGCCGCCGGTGCGACGCTTCATCGGCATGTTGCTGCGTGATTTCCGGATCCCGAAGGACGTGCTCGGCTTCATCACCTACCCCACCCGCTTCGACAACCGCGAAGCCGAACGCGCGCTCAAGGGCAGCGGGATCAGCGTGCCACGGCTGGATGACTACGCCTGGCGGCTGTGGGATTACTGGGAGCGCCACCTCGATCCGGACCTGTTCGTCGACCACTCGCTCAAGGGCAAGGTGCGCGGCAAGGTGGTGGTGATCACCGGCGGCTCGTCCGGGATTGGCCTGTCCACCGCGCAACGCGTGGCCGAAGCAGGTGCGATCACCGTGATCGTCGCCCGTGGCGAGGAAGAACTGTTCAAGGCGCGCGACGCCATGGTTGCCGCCGGAGGCAAGGTGTTTGCCTACACCGCCGACCTCGCCGACCTCGCCGACTGCGACCGCCTGGTCAAGACCGTGCTCGAGAAACACGGCCATGTCGACGTGCTGGTCAACAACGCGGGACGTTCGATCCGGCGCTCGATCGCGCTCAGCTTCGATCGCTTCCATGATTTCGAGCGCACCATGCAGCTCAACTACTTCGGCAGCCTGCGCCTGATCATGGGCTTCATGCCGAAGATGCTCGAACGCCGCAAGGGTCACATCATCAACATCAGCTCCATCGGTGTTCTGGCCAATTCACCGCGTTTCTCGGCCTATGTCGCCTCCAAGGCGGCGCTCGACGCCTTCAGCCGCTGCGCCCAGGGCGAGCTGTCCGGCAAGAACATCGCCTTCACCACCATCAACATGCCGCTGGTGAAGACGCCGATGATCGCGCCGACCAAGATGTACGACAGCGTGCCGACGCTCACCCCGGACGAAGCTGCCGATCTGGTGGTCAAGGGGATCATCGAGCGCCCGAGCCGGATCGCGACGCGCCTGGGCATCTTCTCCGCCCTGCTCAACGCGGTGGCACCGAAGGCCTACGAAGTGGTGATGAGCACCGCCTTCGAACTGTTCCCGGACTCCGCCGCCGCCAAGGGCGAAGGCAAGGGCGGCAAGGAGGAAGCGCCGAGCCAGGAACAGATCGCGTTCGCGGCGGTGATGCGCGGGGTGCATTGGTAGACCGCGACCGGGTTGAAATTGCACGCCGCGATTTGCAACGCGTCGCAGGCCACCCGACCGGGAAGTGCATGGTACGGCTGCGGGACGTCGCGGGTCACCCGGTGGAAAGTGCATGGCGCGGGCTGCGATGCGTCGCGGGTCGCCCGGTCGGGTTCGCCGCTCAACACTCCGCGTCCGGCTCCGATTCGCGGGCGCAGGCCATCCCTGGCCTGCTCGAACCCGACCGGGCAACCCGCGACCTGAGGTCTCTCGCGCCTTGCGGTCTCAACCCGCAGATTCTGTTATCTGCAGCAAGACCGTCGTTCCGGCTCCCGAAAACGCAAACAAAACCCAGCGTGCCGCGCTGAAACCACAGGGCCGCCTGCCTGCGTGATCGGTCCGAGCGGGCCATGGATGGCCCGCGGCGGCGCATCGAAGCTGGATGCGTAGCCTGCGCGGCGGGCCGAACACGCAGGCAGGCGGCCGGCGCGGACGCAAGCAATACCCCGAAAGACCCGGTATTACGGCCGCGCTGCCGCGCGCGCGCGTTCGGCCATGTCGCGTTGGTAGTCGGCCATGTAAGGCAGATCACGCAGCACCCGAGAACGTGGATCGAGGGTGTAGCTCTCATCCGCAGCGATGGCGACTTCGCCCTGCCCGTTCGTCATCGGCAGGTCGACCACGCGCTGGCCAACGCGCACCTGCACCGGCATCGGGAAGGGCTTGTCGCCTTCGGTCTTCCAGTGCAGCACCAGCCGGTCGCCCTTGCGTTCGGCCAGCAGTTGCGGCAACTGCACCGAGCGCAGGTAGACATCGAAGAACCAGCCGTAATCCTTGCCCGTCACGCGATTGACGATCTTGATGAAGTCATCGGTGGAGGCGTAGCGCGGATGGAAATTGCCGGGGCGCGGGGTGTCGGTGCCGTACACCAATTCACGGGTGGCGCGAAAGAAGGCCTCGTCACCGATCAGGCCGCGCAAGGTGTGCAGCATCAGCGCGCCCTTGTAATAGACATCGTTGCCGGGGCCGCGGCTGGCATCGCTCACATCCTTTTCGGTCATCGGATGCCCAGTCACGATCGGGTAGCGCAACATCAGCACCGTACGCATCTTCATCAGCGCCGCCATGTACTCCATGTCGCCGCGTAGCCACTGCAGGTACAGCGGCTGCATGTAGGTGCCGAAGCCCTCGTGCAGCCAGAAGTCGTCCCAATCGACATTGGTGAGCTGGTTGCCGAACCATTCGTGCGCGAACTCGTGCTGCAACAGCCAGTCGTAGCCGGTTTCCGCCTTCTTGTAATCGTTGCCGTAGGCATTGACGGTCTGGTGCTCCATGCCGAGGTAGGGCGTTTCGACCACGCCCATCTTTTCATCGGCGAACGGATACGGGCCGATGTTCTCCTCGAAGAAATCCAGCATCGGGGTGAACTCGGCGAACAGGCCTTCGGCCTTGGCCCGGTTGCCCTTCAGGTACCAGTAGCGCAACGGGATGACATTGCCGTAGCGCGATTTGTAATCGGCCTGCAACAGCTCGTAAGGGCCGATATTGAGGGTGACGGCATAGGTGTCGAGCTGCTTGGCGCGCCAGGTGTAGGTGCGCCAGCCATCGTGCTCCTGCATGCCTTCGGCCACGCCATTGCCGACCGCAACCAAGGGCGCGGGCACGGTGACCCGCTCCACCACCTCCAGCGGCTCAGCCATCGGGTGGTCGATGCAGGGCCAGAGCAGGTCGCAGCCCTCGCCCTGCACCGCTGTTGCCACCCACAGCTCACCCGTGGGAGCCTTGGCCCAGACGATCCCACCATCCCAAGGAGCCCGCTTGGCAACGTGTGGATGCCCGCCATAACGAATGCGCAGGACGACCTGCGCGCCAGCCGGCAGCGGTTTGGCGAGCTCGACCGTCATCCGTCCATCCGGATTGCTCCAGCGCGCCGGCGTCCCGTCCACCGTGACGGAGGCAACCGTGTAGTTGCGGTCCAAATCAACCACCAGACGCGCCACTGGCTTGTCCAAGCGCAGGTGCAGGCTGGCATCGCCCTCCAGCCATTGCCGCGCAGGATCGACCTTGAACGACAGATCGGCCAAGGCAATGGTCGACGCCAACTGTTCGGGCGTGCGCGGCAACCCGGTTGCGGCCGTGATGGTGGTCAGGGCAGGCTGTACCGGCTGCTCGGCCTGAACAGGAAGCAACGGTGCAAGCAGCAGCGCCGCAACCCGTGCGTGCGTGAATGAGGGCATGACTTGAAACCTCCAGACGGCACGATTGCTTGCAATGCAGGCAATTGCGCGTGTCGATGGTCACGGCCTCGCATGGACCATAACCTGAATGGGAGCTTGCATTGTGTCGGAAAACGGGCGAACGTCAGCATCGATTCATTCAAGCAATTGTCAACTGCATGCCACAGGCGCAAATGGTTTGCGCCCCGGGGAGAGTTCAACAATGAGCCGCACGCCCGCCACCCGCACCCTGACGGTTGCACTGCTAGGCGCCCTGCTTGCCGTGGGTTATGTGTCAACGGCCTTTGCACAGCAGGACCAGAACCAGCGATTCCGCCGTGGTGATCGACAGCAGAATTCCAGCCAGAGCCAGTCCAACGACAGCGGCAATTCGAACAGCGACCAAGAGTCGTCACGCCGCAGCAACGAAAATGCAGGCTTTCTTCGTGGCGAGCCGTCCCCAGCCCGCAATGAAGGCGGCGAGGCGCGTCGGGAGATGCCGACTCGCTCCGAACCGCAGGCCCCGGTGTTCCAGCGCCAGGACCGCCCGCAGCGGCAGGATTTCCCGCGCCAGCAGCGTGACGCCAGCGAGGACCGCCAGGCCCCGGTGTTCCAGCGCCAGGACCGCCCGCAGCGTCAGGATTTCCCGCGTCAGCAGCGTGATGCCAGCGAGGACCGCCAAGCCCCGGTGTTCCAGCGCCAGGACCGCCCGCAGCGTCAGGATTTCCCGCGTCAGCAGCGTGACGCCAGCGAGGACCGCCAGGCCCCGGTGTTCCAGCGCCAGGACCGCCCGCAGCGCCAGGATTTCCCGCGTCAGCAGCGTGATGGCCGCGAAGACCGCCAGGCCCCGGTGTTCCAGCGCCAAGACCGTCCGGAACGCCCGGAAATCCAGCGCCCGCAACGCCCAGGCCGCGAAGACCGGCAAGCCCCGGTATTCCAGCGCCAAGACCGTCCCGGCCAGACGCCGCGCCCGGAACTCCTGCGTCCAAATCGCCCGGAACCGCAGCGCCCGGTCGCGCAGCTTCCTCGTCCGGAACTCCAGCGCCCCGTCGTCAACCCCCCGCCGATGCCACGCGTGCAGCAGCAGCGTCGCGTGGACCAGCAGGTCCAGATGCACAACCAGTGGCAACGCCAGCAGTCCTATCAGCGCTCGCAGTACAACCGCTACGATGCGCAGTATCACCGTCACAATCGGCATGAAGGCTCGCGCTACATGCGTGATTACTGGCGGCGCTGGCTGGCCCAGCAGTTGCTCTGGAGGTCCTACCGCTTCGACTACTACAACAACGGTTTCTTCTACACCCCGTACAACTACCGCTATCGCTACGGCAACGGCTGGGGCTACACCAACAGCTACGGCATCAGCTTCCTGCAGCAGGCAATCCGTGACGGCTATCAGGAAGGGTTGTACGCCGGCCGCGCCGATCGCAGGGACCACTGGCGATTCGACTACCGCAACAGCTTCGGCTACATGGATGGCAGCTACGGCTATTACGGTTACTACACCGACCTTGGAACGTACCAGTACTACTTCCGCCAAGGCTTCGAGCGCGGTTACCGCGATGGCTACTACGACCGCTACCAGTACGGTCGCTACGACTATAACAGCGGTTCGGCCACGATCCTCCCAGCGTTCCTTGCAACCATCCTCACCGTGGCGATGTTCTGATCGCCACATTCATCGAAGGCACCTTGACGCCCGGCTCAACGCCGGGCGTTTTTTCGTGCATTCACCGCAACTGGCTGTCCTTGCAGCCGCGGCGGTTGTAGCCGGAATACATCGCCTCCTCGCGATCACGCGCCGTTTGACACGCCACGCACAGACGCACGCCGGGCACCGCACGACGACGCGCTTCCGGAATCGGCGTATCGCATTCCTCGCATTGGTCGAGCCCCGGCCCCTGCGGCAGGCGGCTGCGCGCACGCGCGATACCGTCCTTCACAGTTGCGTCGATTTGCTCCTGTACCGCGCCGTCTTGCGCCCAGCCGGTGGCCATGCTCATGCCCTCGCCCACGTAGCACCGACCATACGCCTTTCACGCGGGTGATGTGAGGCACGAGTAAGCTCGAGGCCTCGCCCCATGGATCGACGCCCATGCGCACGCTGCTTGCCCTCGCCCTGACCGCTACGCTCTGCCTGCCTGCGCTGGCCGCGCTCAAGCCCGGCGCGGCTGCCCCCGCGTTTACCGCACCTGCGTTTCTGGCCGGCAAACCCTTTACCTACGACCTGAAGGCCGCGCTGAAGCAAGGGCCGGTGGTGGTGTATTTCTTTCCGGCGGCGTTCACGCCAGGCTGCAACGCCGAAGCCGCGGCGTTCTCGCGTGCGATCGACCGTTTCAAGGCACAGGGCGCCACCGTGATCGGCGTCACCGCGGGCAATACCGAGCGTTTGGCGGCGTTTTCGAGCGATACCGAAAAATGCGCTGGCAAATTCCCGGTCGCCGCCGATCCAGGCGCCAAGATCGCAGCCACCTTTGACGCCACCATGGCGCTGAAGTCCGATCTGGCCAGCCGCACGTCCTACCTGATCGGACGCGACGGCAAGGTGGTCGCGGTCTACGATGCGATGAACCCGAACCAGCACGTCCAGCGAATGCTGGATGCGCTGGCGACGCTCAGGGCACGCCCCGCATCCACGCGTGTGCCCGCTTCTCCAAGGCATTGAAGCGATCGGCGAATACGGCCTCACCAGATCCGCACGCGCTGTTCCGGCGGCAGGTAGAGCGCATCACCCGGCTTCACGCCGAAGGCCTCGTACCACGCGTCGAGGTTGCGCACCGGGCCATTGGTCCGGTACGCCGGTGGCGAGTGCGGGTTGGTGCGGATCAGGTTCAACATCGCTTCGTCGCGGTACTTGCCGCGCCAGACCTGGGCCCATGACAGGAAGAAGCGCTGGCTGGCGCTGAAGCCATCGACCACCGGCGCCGGCTGGCCGTGCAAGCTGAGCTGGTACGCCGTCCAGGCCATCGACAGGCCACCGAGGTCGCCGATGTTCTCGCCCATGGTCAACCCGCCGTTCACGCACTGGCCCGGCAGCGGGCAATAGCCGTTGTACTGCGCACCCAGCGCCTTGGTGCGCTGTTCGAAGCGGGCACGGTCTGCATCCGTCCACCAGTTGCGCTGGATGCCGTCGGCATCCGACTTGCTGCCCTGGTCGTCGAAACCGTGACCCATCTCGTGGCCGATCACCGCGCCGATGCCACCGTAGTTCACCGCCGGATCGGCGTTCACGTCGAAGAACGGTGGCTGCAGGATCGCCGCCGGGAACACGATCTCGTTGAAGGTCGAGTTGTAATAGGCATTGACCGTCTGCGGGGTCATGAACCATTCGTCGCGGTCGGTCTTCTGACCGACGCGGCGGTTCTGGTCATCGCGGTTGTAGCGACGCAGCGCCATCACGTTGGCGATGAGGTCATCCGGCGTGATCGTCACGCTGGAGTAATCGCGCCACTTCGTCGGGTAGCCGATCTTGGGCCGGAAGGTGGACAGCTTGCGGTAGGCCTCGGCCTTGGTCTCCGCACCCATCCAGTCAAGTTGTTCGATGTTCCGGCGCAGCGCGGCGCGCAGGTTCTCGACCAGCTGGTCCATCGCCGCCTTGGCTTCGGGCTTGAAGTAGCGAGCCACGTACAGCTCGCCGACCGCATCACCGAGGCCACCACGACCACCAACGAAGGCCACCGCCCGCTTCCAGTCGTCGCGCTGGGCCTGCTGGCCGGACAGCACCTTGCCGTTGAAGGCGAAAGCGGCATCGTCGATCTCGTGACTGAGCAGGGACGCATTGCCGTCGACGGCATGGAAGGTCAGGTAATCGCGCCAGGTCGAAAGCGGGGTGGCGTCGATCAGGGCGATCACCGGCTGGATCACGTCCGGGGTGCTGATGTTGAGGTCGGTCGGCTGCGGCATGCCCTGCGCGCGCAGCTGCGCCGCCCAGTCGTAGCCCGGGTACTGCTCCTGCAACTGGGCAAAGGTGCGCACGTTCCAGGTCTTGTCCCGATCGCGCAGCTTGACCTTGTCCCACTGCGGCCGCGCCAGCGCGGTTTCAAGCTGAAGCACCGCCTCGGCGCGAGCTTTCGCGTCGGTTCCGGTGACGCCCGCGAAACCGAGCATGCGCTGGATATGGTCGAGGTAAGCCGCGCGGATCTTGACGAAACGCGCATCGCCGTCGAGGTAGTAATCGCGGTCCGGCAGGCCCAGACCACCCACGCCGAGGCTGACCTGATAGCGGTCGGGATCCTTGCGGTCGGTGCCAACGTACAGGCCGAACGGCGCAGTGCTGCCATCGATCCCGGCGCGGCCGAAGGCGTCGATCAGGGCCGCCTTGGAGTCGATCGCGGCGATCCGGTCCAGCACCGGCCGCAATGGGGTGATGCCGGCGGCGTCGCGGGCGCTGCGGTTCATGTAGCTGGCGTACAGATCGCGGATCTTGCGGCCATTGCTGCCGGGGGCAAGATCGGCGCGCGACTGCAGGCCTTCGATCAGGCCACGCACCTGTTCGTCGGCCTGATCGCGCAGCGCATTGAAACTGCCGTACGAGGTTTCGTCGGGCTTGAGCTGATAGCTGGCAATCCAGTGCCCGCTGGCGTAGCGATTGAAGTCATCGCCCGGATCGACAGACAGGTCGCGGGAACTCAGGTCGATCCCGAACTCGCCGAGTTGGGGCTTGTCTGCAGGCACGACAGGGTCAACGGCAGGCGCGGCGGCAGCGGCCAGCGACAGCGACAGGGCAAGACACAGACCAGACAAGCGCAGTTTCACGGGCAGGCTCCGGGCAGGTGAAGCAGGCACGCTAACCGACCCCGCGCAGCGCCGCCTGTGCCGTTGGATGGGTCAAGCCGAACCCTGTCGCCGGAACCGCAGGCGTTGTACCGTGGCGTTTTCCGCCTGTTGGATCACCCCATGCGCCGCACCCTGATCGCCACCGGCCTGACCGCCCTGCTAGTCGCCAGCACCGCCATGGCCACATCCGCCAGTGCGCTGGCTGCCACGGCCACCGGTACGGTGACCGATGCCGCGAACGATACCCGCGCCAGCGCCGACGCCCGCTTCGCCGCACTGTCGCAACAGACGCTGGATGCGTGGATGCGACTGTCACCGGTGTCCGCCACTCAGACCGGCGATCATCGATTTGATGACCGCCTTGATGACCTGAGCACCGCAGGTCGCCAGCAGCGCGAGGCGACCGAGCAGGCCCTGCTCGACGCATTGAATGGCATCGACGCCACGCAACTGTCGCGGGAGAACCAGGTCGATGCCGCGATCCTGCGCAACCAGCTGCAGTCCGACCTTTGGAACACACGGGTGCTGCAGTCCTGGGCTTGGGACCCGCAGGTCTACAACGACCTCGCGGGCAGTGCGATCTACGGCCTGATGGCACGCGAGTTCGCGCCGCTGCCGCAGCGCATCCGCGCCGCCACCGCGCGGATGGAGCTGATCCCGGCGCTGTTCGCGCAGGCCCGTACCAACCTCGACCCGGCGCGGGTGCCGTTGATCCATGCGCAGACCGTGGCACGCCAGAACAAGGGCATCCTGTCGATCGTCGAGACCTTCATCACCCCGCACCTGTCCGAACTGCCGGCCGCCGATGCCGCACGCACCCGCGCCGCCATCGAACAACTGAAGACCGCGGTGGCGCAGCAGCAGGCATGGCTGGACACCACCCTGGTACCGAACGCGCGCGGCGAATTCCGCCTCGGCGCGGAGAAGTACGACCAGAAGCTGCGCTTCTCGCTGTCGTCCGACCTCAGCCGTACCGAGATCAAGCAGCGCGCGCAGGCTGAGATCCGGCGCGTGCGCGGGGTGATGTATGGCATCGCCCGCGACGTGCTCAAAGACAAGCCCAATGCACCGGCGCTGCCGGAAGCGCCCAGCGACGATCAGCAGCAGGCCGCGATCGAAGCCGCGCTGGCACTGGCCTATGCCCACCGTCCGGCACGCGACGGCGTGGTCGATGCGGCCAAGGCGGCCTTGCAGGAAGCCACCGACTTCGTGCGCCAGCGCGATCTCGTCACCCTGCCCGACGCCCCGGTGGACGTGATCCTGATGCCGGAATTCCAGCGCGGCGTGGCGGTGGCCTACTGCGACTCGCCGGGGCCGCTGGACAAGAACCTCAAGACCTTCTTCGCGATCTCACCGATCCCGGACGACTGGACCCAGGCGCAGACCGATTCCTTCCTGCGCGAATACAACGATTCGATGATCCAGCTGCTGGCGATCCACGAAGGCGTGCCCGGCCACTATCTGGAAGGTTGGCACTCGGCCAAATATCCGTCGGTGCTGCGCGGCGTGCTGCGTTCGGGCCTGTTCGCCGAAGGCTGGGCGGTCTACACCGAGCGAATGATGCAGGAACAGGGCTACCTCGCGAATGATCCGCTGTTCCATCTGGTCCAGCTCAAGTTCTACCTGCGCACCGTCGCCAATGCCATCCTCGACCAGGGCGTGCACGTCGATGGCTGGAGCCGCGAACAGGCCATGCGATTGATGACCCACGACACCTTCCAGCAGGAAAGCGAAGCCGCCGGCAAATGGACCCGCGCCCAGCTCACCTCGGCGCAGTTGCCGACCTACTTCGTCGGTGTGCAGGAACAGCTCGACCTGCGCGAGGCCGTGCGTGCGCGTCAGGGTGCCGCCTTCAACCTCAAGGCCTACCACGACCAGGTGCTGTCCTACGGCGCGCCACCGGTGCGCTATGTGCGCGCATTGATGTTGGACGAACCGATCCGGTGAGAGGCAATCCCGGCGTGATTGGAATTGCGGATGCGGATGTGCGCAAATTTCTGCAATGCCTGCGTCGGGATCGTTGACCCGAGCGCAGGCCCTCAGGACTCAATCCTCATCCGCGTCACCGGAGTCCTCAGGACCGTCGACATGCCCCAGCAGGTCGCCCGGTTCGCAGCGTAATGCCGCGCAAAGCCTTGCCAGCGTGCGGAAGCGAATGCCCTTGACCTTGCCGCTGCGAAACAGTGACATCTGGGTTTCGCTGAGGCCCACCCGCGCGGCCAGTTCACGCGCGGTCATGCCGCGTTTGGCCAGCATCGCATCGAGCGTCACCTGGATCGGCATCAGAGAATCTCGTCCAGTTCGGCCTGCACCGCGCGCGCTCGGTCGATGACCCTCGCCAGCAACACCAGCGCCGCGCCGACCACGCCCAGCACGATCCCGGACAAGTCGAAATAGGCGTAGCCGCCCTGTCCGCCTTCGATCCAGCGCGACAGGTTGGTGATCGCGAACACGCTGAGCAAGGCACCGATCAGCACGCCGATGCCGATCTGGCGCAACGCCCGACCCAAGGTGGCGTGGAACAGGCGGCCCACGGCGAGATCCGCCAGCGCACGCTGCACCGCCCACAACGCCCACAGATAGCCCAGCCCCGGCAGCAGGCGCACCAGCCGCAACAACAGCAGTGTTCCGTCATCGGTGCTCGCGGCTGAAGGTCGCCACGGCAAGCCGCTCGCGCCCAACGCCAGCAGCAGGAACAAGCCGGCGAACACCACCAGGGTGGCCACGCGCAGCAGGCGGCACTGGTGACGGAAACGGGCGTGGTCAGGTGCGGGCATGGGCGGGAATCCGGGCATGAATCTCGGGCTGCGCTGAACAAGTCCATCCAGGACTTGTCAGCGCGCGCACCGTCCGGCACATGTCCGGACGGCGCTCTCGGGAATCAATCACTTGGGTGACTGGTTCCCGGCCGATCGTCCATGGTCGGCAGGCAACGCCTAATAAATCAACGTTGCCCTAGGCTGGAAATTTAATCTTGACTTAAATTTTTCATTCGAGCAAACTTTATCTATTACTTAAATTTTCATTACGGATAAAGCCCATGCCCCTCGCCATCGAAACCCAGGGACTGACCCGCCGCTTCGGCGAGCGCATCGCTGTCGATGCCGTCGATCTGCGCGTCCCCGAGCGCAGCGTCTATGGCTTTCTCGGCCGCAACGGTGCCGGCAAGACCACCACCATCAAGCTGCTGCTGGGCCTGCTCAGGCCCGATGCCGGGCTGGCGCGGATCGTCGGGATCGATGTCGCAAAGGATCGCCTTGCGGCCGCCCGCAATGTCGGTGCACTGCTGGAAGCGCAGGGCTTCTATCCGAATTTGAGCGGCCGCGAAAACCTCGATCTCTGCCGTCGCCTGCTCGGCCTGCCCGCCAGCGAGCCCGAGCGCGTGCTGGACGTGGTCGAGATGCGCGCACATGCGCTACGCAAGGTGGCCGATTATTCGCTGGGCATGCGCCAGCGCCTTGGCATCGCCCGCGCGCTGTTGGGGAACCCGCCGGTGCTGGTGCTGGACGAGCCGACCAATGGGCTGGATCCGGAGGGCATTGCCGACATGCGTCGCTTCCTGCGCGACCTGCCCGAGCAGGCCAATGCCACCGTGCTGGTGTCCAGCCACCTGCTCGGCGAGATCGAACAGGTGGCCACCCATATCGGTGTCCTCAGCCACGGCAAGCTCATGTTGCAAGGCGCGCTGGAGGACCTCAAGGCCGGGCTGGGCGCCGCGCTGGAGATCGGTACCGATGCGCCGACGCAGGCCGCGGCCGTCCTGCATGCGCAGGGGTTCGAGGCGACGCAGCACGCGGCCGGGCTGGTCGTGCGACTTGCCGCCAATGCGCAGGAACAGGACGCCGCTGCGCACATCAATCGGATGTTGTGCGAAGCCGGCGTGCGCGTGCACGCCCTCGTCCCGCAACGCCGCTCGCTGGAAACCCTCTATCACCAGGCCGCTCAATCCGCGGCCCTGTCCTGAAAGGCACGCCCACCATGTCGAACCATCAGGCACCTCGTTTCGCCACCGTGCTGGCAGTCGAGCTGTACAAGCTGCGCCGTTCGCTGGCCCTGTTGCTGGTCGTCGTCGCGCCCTTGCTGATCGCGGTGTTCGCGTTCTTCAACCTGCTGCGCACGAACAAGCCGATGGCGTGGGATCTCTGGCTGACGTCCTCGGCCGCCATCTGGGCCTTCTTCATGTTGCCGATGAGCGTGACCGCGCTGACCGCCCTGCTGGCGCAGACCGAGCACGGTCCGCGTAGCTGGGACACTCTGCGCGCGCTGCCGCTGCCGCGTTGGCATCTGTACGCCGCCAAGGCGGTGTGCGCACTCGCACTGGTCGTGGCAATGAGCCTGCTACTGGCGAGCCTGACACCGTTGGCGGTATTCACCGCAGGCCTGATCAAGCCGGTGGCGGCGGCGACCGCTACGCCGGATGTCCATGCATTCCTGCTCTTGCTCGGCCGCATCTTCCTTGCCGCGTGGCTACTGGTCGCGGTGCAGCTGTGGGTGGCGCTGCGTCAGGCCAGTTTCGTGCCGGCGCTGGCACTGGGCATCGGCGGTACCTTTTTTGCGGTGGTCGCCACCTCGGCCAAGGCCGGACTGGCGCTGCCCTGGCAGATTCCGGTGAATCAGTTGGCCAGCGACCCCGCGCGCGCCGACATCGCCCTGCTGCTGGGGTTTGTCGGCGGCCTGGTCGTGTTCGCGTTGATGCTGTGGCGGATGGACAAACGCGAAGTGCTGGACTGAAAGCGCGCTCTTATCCTGCGTTCGCCAGCGCGTAATCCAACCCCGCGCACACCGCCGTCGCCTGCGCGTCATTGCACTGCTGCGGGCTGGCGCGCGGGCTGTCGGGGTAGACCTCGGTGGTGGTGGTGTAGCGCGCGCCAGTGGTACCCGCGCACAACCCCAGCTTCGCCAACGCATAGCGGATCACGCCTTCTGCCACCACCGGCGAACCAATGAGGGTGCCGTCCATGTCCGACATCGCGATGTGGGTGACCTTGGCCACCGCCTGGATGATCGCCTCCTGGAACGCCGGTTGCGGGTCTTCGCTGTTGTCGACCAGATAGAAGCCATCGGGGATGCTGCCGGGCGTATGCGGCTTGCCATCGCGCGCGGCCAGTGCCGGGCGGAATTCGGATTCGTCGCTGTCGGTGGTTTCGTGCAGGTCGATGTGCATCAGCACGCGGCCATGCAGCGGCCGCGCCATTGCCCACAGCGCCGCAGACTCCGGCGCCGGACTGTCAGCGTGGAAACAGCGGTTCGGATCGAGTGCCAGCGGGTTCCAGCGTTGGATACGTTCATAACCCCAAGGCGAAACGCATGGCGCCACCAGCAGGTTGACGCGCCCGGCATAGGCCTCGGCGTGGCGTTCAAGGAACTGCAGCGCGCCATGCACGCCACTGGTCTCGTAGCCATGCACGCCGCCAGTCACCAGCGCGATCGGAAGCGAGTCATCCCAAGTGCGGCTGCGCACGGCAAACAGGGGATAGCGACCGTCGGAGCCGTAGTCGAGTTCGCCGTACTGCTCGACATCGAAACGCGAGCGCAAGCCTTCGATGCGGACGACCACTTCGTCCTGGTAGCTGCGCCGCTTGGTCTGCAGCGCGCGCCACTGGCGCTTCTCATCCTCGCCCCAAGCTTGGCCCGGGGTGCCGATGGCGTGGAACGGTGCTGACGACATGCCTGCTTCCTGACGATTGCGAACCTGCAACTCTAGCACCGCAATGCGGCCTGACGACTCCGCACTGTGCGGGTGTGCGTCACGGATTCAGCACGAGCCGACACCACATCCCACCCGCCGACCGGCGGGCATCGGCATCAATCGCGGATCACCAGCGCCGCGGCTTCGTTCAACGTGCCGTCCGCTTCGAGGACGGCGTACTTCTTCCGGTCCGGGTCGAACACCACCGGGATCAAAGGCTGGAACATGGGGTGGCGGATGAACTTCAGCTCCCAACCGAACTTCTCGAGGCTCGCCAGCGTCAACCGCTGCGCCTCGTTGAGCTCACGCTGCAATTCGCGCGAGGAGTGCGTTTCGCCGGTACGATGTTCCTTGTCGGCCATGTGACCATCCCCGTTCGCGTGACTGGCGGCAGTCGGGCACCTTGCCATTCGGGCGAAGGGTACACGATGCGACGCGGCGGGCAACGGGCCTCGCCCGGAAAAGCAAACGTGGCCATCCACACCGGCAATCTCAATCTGCCTGGATCGCGCGGGGTTCAGCCGCTGCATTCACCGCAGCAATTGGAGGCTTGCTGTTCCACCACGATCGGCGGGTAGCCGACCTGGGCCAGGGCCAGGCGCAGCTCCTCGCCATCCATCCAGACCGTGGCCCGCAGGCTGCCATCACGCGGATCACGATCAACGATCGCCGCCGGATCGGCTTGCTGCAGTGCATCGGTGATGACTGCCAAGTCCGGCACGTCGGTTGCCAGCCTGATGCGATATTCCATTGGATCCACCGCTTTGGTCTGCGTTGTCGCGTATGGCTCGCATGCTGCGCTTATGGGCGTCAACCCTGCGTGATTCCGATCAGGCCAAGACGATCAAAGCATGCGCTCCAACACGTTGTCGCGCTTGATCCAGTGGTGCCAGAGCGCGGCCAGCACGTGCAGGCCGATCACCCAGTAGAAAACGGTTCCGATCGTCCCGTGGATGTCTTCGAGCTGGTGGCCGAAATCCTTGTCCACCGTCACCGGCACGGGCAAGGCGATCTGGGTGAACGGAATAAAGACTTGTTTGCCCTCGTAGGCCGCGGTCAGGCAGCCCAGGATCGGCATCACGATGAAAAAAGCGTACAGGGACAGATGGATGAGCTTGGACAAGGCCGCAGTGAACTTGTCCAGCGGTGGCACGATCGGCGGTGTGCCGCCGCGTGCACGCCCGGCAAGACGCAGCCAGACCAGCAGGAGGACCGCGATGCCGGCCCAATAGTGCCCCTGCATCATCGCACTGCGCGGCGCACTGCCGCGCGGGAACGACCCGTGAAACTCGACCAGGACATAGACCGCCACGATCAAAAGCGCCATCCACCAATGCAGCCGGCGAACCACGGCGACATAACGCGGACGGGTCAGAATATTGACGGTTTCCATGGACCCCTCGGAAAGTACGGGAGCGCCAGAAGCGCGCCTCGATGCGCAAGCGACACACGGTGGACCCGCGAAGTCTACATGTGCGTGGTTGCGTCTGCTTGGTCAGGGACCCGTGGGGCCCAACATCAGGTCCAAGTCGGCATCCTTTTCCAACCACAGCCCGTTCATCCAGTGCTGGAAGCGAACTCGGAACTCGCGGTCATTCTGGTAGTCGCCGCCGGCCAGCTCGGCCGGGATCGGCCGCTGCCGCACCTGCGCCCGCACCTCCGGCACGCGGTTGGCCAACAGATCGAACAGCGAGGGCACGCCGCCCGGATAGGCGATGCTGACATCGAGGATCGAATGCAGGCCCTGCCCCATCGCGTCCAGTACGAACGCAACCCCGCCGGACTTGGGCTTGAGCAGGTGCCGGTAGGGTGAAGTTTGGCGGCCGTGCTTTTCCGCCGTGAAGCGGGTGCC
>NZ_JADZDS010000082.1 GCF_020850895.1 Thermomonas sp.
AGGCTGGCCTGCTCCATGTCGGTGCCCCAGGCGAACTCGAGCACCACGTCGCTCTGGCCGGTGCGCGAAATGGATCGCAGCCGGCGCAGGCCCTTGACCACGCCCAGCGCCTCTTCCGCGGGTTGCGAGATCAGGGTTTCCACCTCGGCCGGTGCCGCGCCCGGATAATCGGTGCGCACGGTCAGGGTGGGATAGCTCAAGTCCGGCAGCAGGTTCACCTTCAGCCCGCTGAGCGCGATCAGGCCAAACAGAACCAAGGTGACGGTCATCATCGCCACCGTCACCCGTCGCCTCGTGGCGAATTCGACCAAGCTGAATCCGCGCGCTGGTGCTGCCAGCGGATCGTGGGACGAGCCCTGGCTCATTGCGCGCCCTGCGCCGGGGCTGCGTCAGCACGCGCCGCAGGCGCAGCCGCCAGCACCTTGACCGCGCTGCCGTCGCGCAGTGCCGCCTTGCCTGCCACCACCACCCGGTCGCTGTCCTTCAGTCCCGAGCGCACTTCCACCCAGGGGCCGTCATCGTACCCAAGCTTCACCGCAACCCGCACTGCCTTGCCGTTGCGCACGACGAACACCGCAGGATCGCCCTCGTCGTCGAGCAGTGCCTCGCGCGGGATCACCCGGGCGTCGGCGCGTTGGTCGTAGCGGATGCGCAGGCGGCCGAACATGCCCGGCTGCAACCCGCCGCTGCCGTCGAAGGCCAGCACCACGCGAAAGGTGCCACTGCCGGCATCCACCACCGGCGACACCCGATCCACCGTGCCGGCGAAGGTGCGGCCCGGCAACGCATCGATCAACAAATCGACCGGCTGCCCCGGTTGGATCTTCTCGATTTCGCGCTCGGGCACATTCAACGTGGCCTCCAGTCGCGAGGTATCGACGATGGTGAAGATCGGCGAATTGATCTGCACGAAATTGCCTGGCTTGATCTCGCGCGAGGCCACCACGCCGGCGATGGGCGCCGTCACGTTGCCGTAGGACAGCTCCAGTTGCGTCATCCGCAACTGGTCGCGGGCGTTGGCGAGGTCAAAGCGCAGTTGATCGACATCATTGGCGCTGACCATCCTCTGTTCCGCGAGTTGGACCGCGCGCCGGTAGTTGGCTTCCAGCTTGTTGACCTGGGCCGATGCCTGCGATGCCTGCAGGACAGCGCGGTCGCGGTCGATCCGGACCATCACTTGCCCAGCGTTGACATGTTGGCCGATGTCAACCAGCACCTGCAACGCGATACCCGAGGTCTTGGCCACCACCTGGGCTTGGCCGCGCGCATCCAGCGGCGCGGTGCCGGAATAGCTGGCAGCAATGGTCCGGCGTGCGACCGGGGCGACTTCCACGGGCACCGCGGCCGTCGCATCAGCCTTGCCATCGTTGTTGCCGTTGTCGCCGTGACTCCCCGGCCCACCGGTCTGGACCTTGCAGCCGCCGAGCGCCAGTGCCAAAACCAGCGCTGTCGACACGGCGACGACCGTCCAAACGCGCGCAAAATCCCTGTCGTGCATCGGAGATGAACCAATATTTAGTGTTGTAGTCAAGTATGTCACCTGCCGATCGTGCCGTGCATGCGCCGAAGGTCATGCTTGAGGAAAGTCGTTGAACAATGCCTCAGGATGGACGATGCGTCATGCATCGCTATACTTGGGCAATCGCGTCTCAATTTCATCCGGCGCGAATTCGTCCAAGGGGAATCACCAGATGATGCGTCCGTTGTGGATTGCCGCAAGCTCTGTCCTGCTGGCAGCGGCGTTTTCTGCCACCGCCCAGGATCCTGCCCCCGCCGCTGTGCAACCCGCTCCAGCCACAACCCCGGCAGCTGCCTCGGCCAGCGCAGGTGATGCGTCGCGCGGCAAATCCCTCACCTACACCTGCCGCGGTTGCCATGGACTGACCGGCTACAAGAACGCCTATCCGAGCTACCACGTGCCGAAGATCGGTGGCCAGTCGGAAACCTACCTGCGCAATGCACTGAACGAATACCGCAACGGCAATCGCAAGCACCCGACGATGCAGGCCCAGGCAGAGAGCTTCTCCGAGCAGGACATCAATGACATCGCCGCCTATCTTTCCAGCGTGAAGTGAGCCAGACCATGATCAAGATCGCCATGACCGGGCTCGCTGTTGCCTGTGCCCTGACGCTGTCGGCCTGCGGATCAGACGGCGGGGCGGAGCACGCTGCCGCCCGCGACAACGCCACCGTTCCCGCCCGTTTGCCCGCCGGCAACGTGGATGCGGGTCGAGCGCTCGCAGCCAAGGGCTCGGGCAGCGTCGCCGCCTGCGTGTCCTGCCACGGCGCCGAAGGCAACAAGCCGCTGGCCGATATGTATCCGAAGATCGGGGGCCAATATGCCGACTATCTGGCCCATTCGCTCCAGGCCTACCGCGCCGGCACCCGCAGCGGCGGCACCGGGGCAGTGATGGCAGCCCAGGCCAAGGGCCTCTCCGACCAGCAGATCGCCGACCTCGCGGCCTATTTCAGTGGTGTCCCCACCCAACTGCGCGACCTGCAGGAAGCGAACTGATTCAGGATCGACACATGCATCCCGCCCGGTCAGGCCGCAGACAGGACGTGACGCAGGATCAACCCGATTGGATGGAACTTCCGGCGGGTGATCGCCCACTGCTGCGTGCACCTGCCGCTTGCGTGCTTGCATGCGCCGCCTGCTGAGCGCGCTGCTGGCGGTCGGCACCGGCTTCGGCCTGTGGTTCCTGTTCGACCGGGTTTGGGGCGCCGAGCCTTGGGACGGCCCTGGTTTCAAGATTTACTGTCTGATCCTGAACTTGGCCGGCGTGTTCTGCACCTTGCTGGCGTCCCCCCGCAGACTGCTGGATTCCCTGCTCTGGACCGCATGTGTGGTACTGGGCGAATTCCTGTTCGCGCTGATCGATTCCAGCCGCTGGAATCTCTGGCCGCTGGCTCTGATCGCCTTGATCGTTCTGAGTTTCCCGGTTCTGATCGGGGCGATCTTTACCCAGTTGCTGCTGAAGAAATACGGCCGTTGATCGGGATCATGGCAGCAGGCAAGGTGTAAGCGCAGACTGCGGCGGATAGCAAACGACAACCATCGCCAGCCATGGGCAGACGCATCGCCATCGACCTCAACCCGGCGTTCGAAATCGTGATCGACGGCGCGCCGATCGCCCGTGCCTTCGGGTTGGACACGGCGACCTTCTTCCGCCTGCTGGCCCAGCGCAAGATCGACCAGCTCTGCGAGCGCGGCATCAACGAGGACGCCGGCCTGTACCGCGCCAGCTACTACTACGAGCGCAAGCGCGTGCGGGTGGTGGTGGATCGCGAAGGCCGCCAGCAGGGTGAAGTGGACATCCGCGAACGTGAGCCAGGGCAAGGCTGATCAAGTCCGCGTTGCCCGGCCACGCTTGCCCGATAAGCATATGCACATTCGGATTGACCAAGCAGCCACGAGATTTGGCATAGTCACGACGCCTCCAGACTGCGTGCTTCCATGTCCCGCCTGCTTGTGTTCCAGCACGTCGCCGCCGAACCCTTGGGGACGCTGGATCCCCTGATCCGACGCCGCGGCCACCGCATCCGCTTCAAGAACTTCGAACGCCATCCAGATGCCCAGCTCAATACCGAGCGCTATCACGGGCTGGTGGTGCTGGGGGGCCCGATGAATGTCGATGAGCATCCACAGCGCACACATCTGCGCAACGAGATGCTGGCCATCGAGGCGATGCTCAAGCAGGGCAAGCCGGTGCTGGGCATCTGCCTCGGCGCACAGCTGCTGGCGCATGTGCTGGGCGCGGCGGTGCCGCGCAATCCGGTCAAGGAGATTGGCTGGTACCCGCTGCACAAGACCGTCGCCGGCAGCCAGGACCCGGTGCTGGCACCGCTGGGCGACACCACCCCGGTGTTCCAGTGGCATGGCTGTCGCTTCGACATCCCGCAAGGTGCAGTGCACTTGGCGCGCAGCAGCGACTGCGAGCAACAAGCGTTCCGCTACGGTGACAACGCCTACGGCTTCCAGTTCCACCTGGAAATGGACGAGCGCCTGATCGACCGTTGGTTGGCCAATCCGGCCTACCGCGAAGAACTGCAGGATGCGGGCTTGCCGCACGCGGGGCATGGCGACCCAGAGCAGGCCATCCGCGCCCAGACCCGCCAACATATCGCCGCGATGCAGGCGCAAGCCGATGCGGTGTTCAAC
Source organism: Thermomonas sp. (assembly GCF_020850895.1). GTDB lineage: Bacteria > Pseudomonadota > Gammaproteobacteria > Xanthomonadales > Xanthomonadaceae > Thermomonas. Next base: position 4,163 of record NZ_JADZDS010000082.1, read on the forward strand.
AACTTCCTCGATCTGGTCGGCCGCCCGCAGCGGCGCTACACTCTGCCCTCGCGCGAGTGGGTGTGAGCGCGGCAACCACGTCGGATTGGCCTGCCATCGATGGCGCAGACCCGGCATTGCCTGGAAAAGAAGGCCCGGCTCCGCAGGCATTGCGCCTGTCGGGAGTCGGGCCTTGTCTGCCGGAGCGATTCTGCGCGGCGCTTTGCACGACGTGCAGTTTTTCTTCGACGGGGTGAGCCTAGCGCAGCGCTTGTTAGAAATCGGCTAAGCCGCGCGCATTCACAATTGCCGTTCGTCGGGATGGCGCATTCAGCTGCGATCGGCCTGCGCCCACGGCCACCAACCGCGCCCGGTTTGGGCGTAGCGGTCGGCCGCCTGCTCGAAGCGGTTGCGTTCGCTGATGCCGCCACCCACCAACAGGTACAGCGGCAGGAACAGCGCACCCAGCACCATGTACTGATAAACGTGGGCGCGCTCGTGGTCGGCCATGACGATCGCCGGCTCGTCCACCAGCCCGGCGCGGCAAGCGTAGGTGCGGCACGGGCAGGCCAAGTCTGGGCCGGTGTGCAAGATGACATTGCCCAAGGTGATCGCCCCGCCCGGCCCCCACGGAAACTGCTGGAATACCAGCGCCAGATCGCCCCCACGCCAGCGCGCGCGCGCGCCAAACGCCAGCGCAAGTGCGCCCGCCAGCAGCCCGAACAGCGACACTGGCAGCGCCCAGAGCACGCCCAGCGTCAGCAGCAGGTCGCGCAGAACGGGCTGGCGCGGCAGGCGGTCCCAAGCCACGGCGGCAGCGCCTTCAGCCGCGCTTGCGCAGCCAGTCGTGGATGGTCTGCGGCACTTCGCGCTGGGCGCGGCTGGAGACGTAGATGCCGATGTGCCCGCCCTTGAACGCCAGTTCGGTGTAGTCATCGCTGCCGACCAGGTCACGCAGCGCACGCGAGGCATCGGGTGGCACCAGATGGTCCTGCTCGGCGTAGATGTTGAGCACCGGCATGTCGACCTCACCCAGGTGCACGTCCTTGTTGCCGATCTGCGGCGGGGTATCGCCCATGAAGCGGTTTTGCTGGAAGAACTGCGTGCTGAATTCGCGGAAGGCTTCACCGGCCTGGTCGGGTGAGTCGAAAATCCACTTCTCCATGCGCAGGAAATCCTCCATCGCCTTCCTGTCGTCGAGGATGTCGGCCATGCCCACGTATTTCTGCGCGAACAAGCGCCACGGCTTGAGCATCAGGTAGGTGAAATTCATCATGTCGGCAGGCACGTTGCCGAGCGTATCCACCAGCAGGTCGACGTCGATCTCGCGATTCCAGTTCGACAGCATGTTGTCCGGGGTGTGGAAGTCCACCGGCTTCAACATCTTGATCAGGTTCTTGATCTTGTCCGGGTGCAGGGCCGCATAGCACAGCGAGAACGCGCCGCCCTGGCAGATGCCGAGCAGGTTGATCGATGGCAGCCCATGCGCCTTGCGCAGATGGTCCACCGCGCCGCCGATGAAGCGCTCGATGTAGTCCTCCAGCGTCAGGTAGCGGTCGGAACGGTCCGGGTAGCCCCAGTCGATGACATAGACGTCTTCGCCGCGTTCCAACAGGCCCCTGACCAGCGACTTGTCTTCCTGCAGATCGACCATGTAAGGACGATTGACCAATGCATAGCTGATCAGGATCGGCACCTGCGCGGTTGGCCGGCGCTCACCCCTGAAGCGGTACAGCACGGTCTTGCCGTCACGCCAGACTTCCTCGCGCGGGGTGACGCCGAAATCGACGGCATCCATCTCGCGCAAAGTGCGGATGCCGGCGCCCAATTTGCGCTGCAGCTTGCCGGCTTCTTCGGCCAGCGCGTCCGGGGTGATGTTCAGCGGTCCGTACATGTCAGCGCTTCCTTGCGGCGGGCTTGCCGCGCTTCAGGGTCTTGGTCGTCTTCTTGGCCGTTTTGGCGGGCGCCGCGGTCTTGGCTGGCTTGCGCTTGGGCGGTGTGGCGGCTTTGGCGACAGGCTTGGGTGCAGGCTTGCCGCCAGTGCGCTTCGTGGCAGGCTTCGCGGGCGCGGGCTCACGACGCGGCGACTCCGCCGCTTCTTGGCGTGTGGCTGCACGCAGCGCGCGCTCCAGTTCGGCGATCTTGCGATAGGCACCATCCATCTCGCTGCGTACCGGCTGTCCACAGGCGCGCGCGGCCTGCTCCATCAGTGTCTGTGCGGCACCGCGCACCAGCATCTGGGCATTGGCGAGTTCGCCGAAGGCGTGTCGATACGCCTTCGACAGCGCCGCTTCGGCCCAAGCGTCTTCGGCTGCGTCCACCCACAGGTCGAACAAGGCCCGCACGCTGCCGATCTGGCGTCCGGGCTCCTCGTGTTCGGCCAGTTTCGATTCGAACCGCGACATGGCCGCCTGCGACACCTTGGCCAGCAGTGTGTTGTAGGCGCGCTGTGCGGCCTGCAGGCGCAGTTGTGCCTTGCCCAAGGTCTGCACGCGTTCCTGATGCTCGCGAGTGAAACCGAACGCAGGCATCCCCAGCGCGGCCGTCGCCTGCGCCCGCACTCCATCCAACCAAGGCATGGCCGCCTCACTCCAACGCGCGAGATTCTCCAACCCCGGGCCTTGCAGGCCCTGCATCAGGCCATCGAACGGGTGGCCACCTGCGAATGTCGAACGCCATGCTTCAGCGACGTCGCGTGCACTGTGGTCCTGTCCGCTGAACTGCGCCGCCACTTGCTGCATCCGCCCGTACCAGTCACCACACTGGCCGCGGAAGCGTTCCAGCACATCACCGAAACCACCGCCCCAGCCTGCCTGCCGCGACCAGAGACCCAATGCATCGTCCAGTCCTTGCTTGCCGGGATCGAAATTGAAGCCCGCCGAGCCATCGCGCAGGGCATCTGCCCACATGCCCCAGTAGCGTTGCGCCAATGCGGCGGGATCCTTCGGAAATTCAGCCATGTGTCCTCCGTGTTTGCGTGAATGCTAGCAATGCACGGCATGCGGTGCCATCACGCGCCGCGAATCGCACCCGTCTCAGGGCTTGGGAATGCGCAGGGTCTTGCTGATCATCAGCGAGCCGGACAACGCGAATATCAAGACCAGCGGATGCAACTGCCACGGCCCGAGCTTGACCACGCCCAGCCACAGGTTCACGCCGATGGCATCGCGCGATGCCGCCAGAGCCAGCAGGCCGACGATCAGCACACTGCTTGGAATCGGTGTGCCTTCGAAATATTTCACCTTGTCGCCACCGTCGGAGAGTGACTCGGCGGTGACGTTGTAGCGCGCCAGCCGGCTCACCCCGCAGCCGACGAAATAGCTGAGCACCACCCAGTCCCAACCACCTTGCAGACCACAGGCATAGGCAAGGGCGGCTGGCGCCACGCCGAAGCTGATCACATCGGCAAGTGAATCCAGCTCACGCCCCAGCGTCGATGCGACCTTGCGCCATCGTGCGATGCGGCCGTCCAGTGCGTCGAACACGAAGGCCAGTGGAATCAGCGCCATCCCCAGCATCAGGTCACGAACCACGCCGTCCTGCAGGAAGCGCATCGCCGCGAAGATTGCGCCGGTTCCGCAGAATGCGTTGCCGAGCGTGAACCAGTCCGCCAGCCGAAACTCGCGCAGCATCGAGAAATGGCGTTGCTTCATGGGCCGCTCCGTGTGGGCAACGGCAGAGTGCCAGAGCCAATGCGCGTGCTGCAATCAGTGCGGCATGGCCAGGTTTTCCGCCGCCAGCGGCTTGCCCAGGCGCGGCACGGTCGCGATCACCGCGCTTTCGGGCAGCGCGCCCTTGCCATCGAGATAGGC
>NZ_JADZDS010000083.1 GCF_020850895.1 Thermomonas sp.
ACTGCAGATCCCCCTTGAGAGCGTGTGCGCTGCTGTTAATGTGCGTCCCTGCACAAGAGCCTGCACATCCTTGTGCAGACTTCTAAACAAGCGAGCGACCCTCCACCCTCTCCCTGGTGACAACAGCGCTGTGGTCCCACCCGATCCCATCCCGAACTCGGAAGTGAAACGCAGCCGCGCCGATGGTAGTGTGCATCCGCATGCAAGAGTAGGTCATCGCCAGGGCCTTTTTTGAAAGCAAACCCCCAGCTCAATGAGCTGGGGGTTTGTCTTTGCGGCCGTGCTGATGGTGTTCATGCCAGCCCGTTGCTGTACCTCGCGCAGCGGCGGACTGCAACAGGTCATCGCCAGGGCCTTTTGCCCAAAACCCCCGATCAGCTCACTGGTCGGGGGTTTTTCTACTGCGGTGTGTCGATGACAGTGAGTCTGCCAGCCCGTTGCTGTGCGCCGCGCAGCGGCGGACTGCAACAGGTCATCGCCAGGGCCTTATCCCAAACCCCCGATCTGATATCTGGTCGGGGGTTTTACTTTGCAGCGAAGCCGCTCCGGGGTTGCTGATGACGATTCAGTCGTTTGCGGCAGACAGTTCGACACCGCGGACACGGGCCGAATGGATTGCTTGCGAGACCAAGCCGCGGAACCCACCGGCTTCGAACGAGTCCAGTGCTGCTTGGGTCGTCCCGTTCGGGGAGGTGACGCGTCGCCGCAACTCGGCGGCGTCTACATCGGACTCGGTGAGCATGCGGCCAGCGCCGTGGATGGTTTGCAGGGCAAGTCGGCGTGCAGTTTCGGGTGGCAGGCCTTCCTGGATGCCGGCAGCGATCATCGCCTCGGCGAGCAGGAAAACGTAGGCCGGACCGCTGCCGGACAGGGCGGTAACGGCGTCCAGCTGTGATTCTTCCTCGATCCAGACGGTGATCCCGGCTGCGGCCAGCAGCGACTGAGCCAAGTTGCGTCCGTGGGGTTCCACTCCTGGGCGCGCATACAATCCTGCGGCGCCCGCGCCCAGGAGGGACGGTGTATTCGGCATGACCCGGATAATCCGGATGCCCCCCCCCAGCCACCGGTCGATCTGTTCGCTGGTGATCCCGGCGGCGATGGAAATGACCAGCGGATGCACCGCCTGTGCGCGTCCGATCAGGCTTTCGCAGACCTGGCGAAGGATCTGCGGTTTGACCGCGAACACCCAGGTGGATGCACTTTCGACGGCATCTCGCGCATGTGCATGGTCGACGATGCCGAAATCCCTGCGCAATGCTTCGCGCAAGGGTGCAACCGGTTCGGCGACATGGATCCGTTCGGGTGTGCCACCTTGGCGAAGCAGTCCTCCGATCAGGCTGCGAGCCATGTTGCCGCCACCGATGAAGGCGATCGGATCCGAAAAATGGTCGGGGGCGATTGGATTGGTCATGGGAGTCGGGTGATTGGTTTTCGGGGGCAGTTCGGGAGATCAAGGTTTCCGTGGCCGTGGGCCGAACAGGGCGCTGCCGACGCGCACCATTGTCGCGCCTTCTTCGATGGCTTCGATGAAATCCTCGCTCATGCCCAATGACAGGGTGTCGATGCCAGCCGAGTCCTGCTGCAGTCGTGAAAACAACCGACCCATGTTCCGGAACGCAGTGCGCCGGCGGTCCATGTCGGGGTCGGGTGAGGGGATCGCCATCAAACCGCGCAGCCGCAGGCGTGGCTGGTCGGCGATGGCCGCGGCCAGGGGAATGATGTCGAGCGGGCTACAGCCAGACTTGCTTGCTTCGTCGTCGATGTTGACCTGGATGAGGACGTTCAGCGGGGGCAGCGCGTCAGGGCGATGGCGAGCCAACGCCGCCACCAGCTTGGGCCGATCCACGGTCTGGACCCAATCGAAGCTGCGGGCTGCCTGCTCTGCCTTGTTCGACTGCAGGTGGCCGATCAGGTGCCACTCCAACCCTAGCTCGCGCAATGCGGCGATTTTCGGCAGGGCTTCCTGCACGTAATTTTCGCCGAAGGCGCGCTGTCCTGCGGCAGCAACGCTGGCGATCGCTTCCGGATCGCGGGTTTTGGAAACAACCAGAAGCTGGACGGATGGCCTCCCGGAGGGGCGGCACGCGTTGTCGATCAGTGAGAGAATCCGCTGCAGGGCGGGGTTAGGGGCGACGTTTCTAGGCACGGTGGTTGAACGTGTATGCATCTGGCGCTCATACTGCCGGCTGGGGCAGCGCGGCGCCAGCGTGCGAACGTGGAAGCCCGGGGCGACACACTCACCATTGGAAAGGCGAAGGGAGTACGCATGGACATTGCCGAACTGCTGGCATTCTCGGTCAAGAACAAGGCCTCAGACTTGCATCTGTCGGCGGGGCTGCCGCCGATGATACGCGTGGACGGCGACGTACGCCGCATCAACATCCCGGCGCTCGACCACAAGCAGGTCCATGCACTGGTGTACGACATCATGTCGGACAAGCAGCGTCGCGATTTCGAAGAGTTCCTCGAATGCGACTTCTCGTTCGAGATCCCGGGGCTGGCCCGCTTCCGCGTCAATGCCTTCAACCAGAACCGCGGCGCCGGTGCGGTGTTCCGCACCATTCCCTCGGAGGTGCTTTCGCTGGAGGATCTCGGCTGTCCACGCATCTTCAAGGAGTTGATCGAACAGCCGCAGGGCCTGATCCTGGTCACCGGGCCGACCGGCTCGGGCAAGTCGACCACGCTGGCGGCGATGATCGACTACATCAACAAGAAGGACTACAGCCACATCCTGTCAGTCGAGGATCCGATCGAATTCGTCCACACTGCGCAGAAGTGCCTGATCAACCAACGCGAAGTGCATCGCGACACCCACGGCTTCAACGAAGCGCTGCGCTCGGCACTGCGTGAAGACCCGGACATCATCCTGGTCGGTGAATTGCGTGACCTCGAGACCATCCGCCTGGCGTTGACCGCGGCGGAAACCGGCCACTTGGTGTTCGCCACCTTGCACACCAGCTCGGCGGCCAAGACCATCGACCGCATCATCGACGTGTTCCCCGCCGGCGAGAAGCCGATGGTGCGCTCGATGCTGTCGGAATCCTTGCGCGCGGTGATCGCGCAGGCGCTGCTGAAGAAAATCGGCGGCGGCCGCACCGCGGCGTGGGAGATCATGGTCGGCACCCCGGCGATCCGCAACCTGATCCGCGAGGACAAGGTGGCGCAGATGTATTCGGCGATCCAGACCGGCCAGGCGCAAGGCATGCAGACGCTGGACCAGCACCTGCAGGATCTGACCAAACGTGGCATGGTCAGCAGGCAGCAGGCACACGATTATGCCAAGGACAAGCGGTTGTTCGAATAAGGCCGGGAGCCAAAGATGAGCAGCATCGATTTCACCTCGTTTCTCAAGCTGATGGCGCATCAGAAGGCGTCGGACCTGTTCATCACCGCGGGCATGCCGCCGTCGATGAAGGTCCACGGCAAGATCAGCCCGATCACCCAGAACCCGCTGACGCCGCAGCAGTCTCGCGACCTGGTGCTGAACGTGATGTCGCCGCAGCAGCGCGAGGAGTTCGAAAAAACCCACGAGTGCAACTTCGCGATCGGCGTGTCAGGCGTGGGCCGCTTCCGCGTGAGTTGTTTCTACCAGCGCAACCAGGTCGGCATGGTGCTGCGACGGATCGAGACGCGCATCCCGACGGTCGAGGAACTCAGCCTGCCGCCGGTGATCAAGTCGCTGGCGATGACCAAGCGCGGCATCATCATCTTCGTCGGTGCCACCGGCACGGGTAAGTCCACGTCGCTCGCGTCGATGATCGGCTATCGCAATGCCAACTCGACCGGCCACATCATCACGATCGAGGATCCGATCGAGTTCGTGCACAAGCACGACGGCTGCATCATCACCCAGCGTGAAGTCGGCATCGACACCGACAGCTGGGAGAACGCGCTGAAGAACACCCTGCGCCAGGCACCAGACGTGATCATGATCGGCGAGGTGCGTACCCGCGAAGGCATGGACCACGCGATCGCGTTCGCGGAAACCGGCCACTTGGTGCTGTGCACCCTGCATGCCAACAACGCCAACCAGGCGATGGATCGCATCATCAACTTCTTCCCGGAAGATCGCCGCAGCCAACTGTTGATGGACCTGTCGCTGAACCTCAAGGGCGTGGTCGCCCAGCAACTGATCCCCACCCCGGACGGCAAGGCGCGGAGGGTGGCGATGGAGATCCTTCTGGGCACGCCGCTGGTGCAGGACTACATCCGCGACGGCGAGATCCACAAGCTGAAGGAGGTGATGAAGGAATCCGTGCAGATGGGCATGAAGACCTTCGACCAGAGCCTGTTCGAGCTGTACCAGGCCGGCGAGATCAGCTACGAGGATGCCCTGCGGTTTGCCGACTCCTCCAACGAAGTGCGCTTGCGCATCAAGCTGGCCCAAGGTGGCGATGCCACCACCTTGGCCCAGGGCCTGGATGGGGTGCAGATCGCCGAAACGCGCTGAATTCTGCGCCATGTGATGCCGCTGCGCGTCCTTGGGCGGCGGCATCGGCAATGCAGTGGTTCAAGTGTTTCCCGGCCGGAAAGCAACGCGCCTGACCTCCGGGCGGATGGCATGTGCCCGGCTTGCCTTAGAATGGCGGGCATGAACGGGCAAGAACATGGGTTCGGCAACCACCTGCTAATCGCCCTGCCTTCGATGTGCGACCCCAACTTCGAGCGCAGCGTGACGCTGGTGTGCCAGCACGACGGCGAGGGGGCCATGGGGGTGATGGTCAATCGTGCGTCCGAATACACCGTGGGCGAGATCCTGAAGCAAATGGGCGTCAGTTGCGACGACGCAGAACTGCGTGATCAGAAAGTGCTTTCCGGTGGACCGGTGCACCCCGAGCGCGGGTTTGTCCTGCATGACGGTGAAACGACCTGGGACTCCACCCTCAAGGTGGGCGATGGACTGTTCCTGACCACGTCACGCGACGTGCTCGAGGCGATGGCGCGTGGCAACGGGCCGCCGCAGGCGCTGGTGGCGCTGGGTTGCGCCGGCTGGGGGGCAGGGCAGCTCGAACAGGAGTTGGTGGACGACAGCTGGCTGTTGGTGCCGAATCGTCGTGACGTGCTATTCGAGTTGCCCCTGGCGCAGCGCTGGAAGGCGGCAGCCGGGAGCATCGGCGTGGATCTGGTCAACCACGCCAGTCACAGCGGGCACGCATGAACGCCACCGGGGACGCCGGCGCAACGGCTGGGACGGGACCGAAAGCGATCCCTGCGAACGGAACCGTGCTTGGGTTCGACGTTGGGGCGCGCCGGATCGGCGTGGCGGTTGGCAATGCCTTGACCGGCAGTGCCCGCGCGGTGGCCGTGGTCGACGTGCATGCGGTCGGTCCCGACTGGTCACATGCCGACAGGCTGCTGCGCGAGTGGCGTCCCGACGGCTTGGTCGTTGGCGATCCGATGACCCTCGATGGCGGCGACCAGCCGATCCGCAAGGCCGCTCGCGATTTCGCCCGGGAATTGCACCAGCGCACTCGCTTGCCGGTGGTGATGGTCGACGAGCGCAACAGCTCGCAGGAAGCCGCTCGCCGGTTTGCAGTCGCCCGCGCCGAAGGTCGCAGCAAGCGACGGGACGCCGATGCGCTGGATGCGTTGGCGGCGGCGATCATCCTCGAACGCTGGCTGGCATCGCCGCAACTCGCACTGCCGGTAGATTGATGGTCGGCAATCCGTTCCATGAACCCCTGAAGTCCAGTCCCGCATGAATTCGCAACTCGGCATCATAGGCAGCCCACATCACTTGCTTGGGCTGGATGGCATTTCGGTCGATCGGCTGCATGCGTTGTTGCGGCGTGCGCAGGTGTTCGCGGCAGGCGAAGAGTCGCCCAATGCGCTGGCTGGCGTAGCGGTGTGCACGCTGTTCTTCGAGCCCTCCACGCGCACCCGCTTGAGCTTCCAGCTTGCGGCACAGCGGCTGGGCGCGCACATCCTCAATTTCGATGCGTCCACGTCGTCGGCCACCAAGGGCGAGACCGATCTCGACACGTTCCGCACCATCCAGGCCATGGGTGTGCGCGGCTTCGTGGTTCGGCACAAGGCGGATGGCGCGGTGGCGGCGCTGGCTGCGGAGGCTGCTCCAGGCGTGGCGGTGGTGAATGCCGGCGACGGTCGCAGCGAGCACCCCACCCAAGGGCTGCTGGACATGCTGACCCTGCGCCAGGCCAAGGGCGAGGATTTCTCCAGGCTCAAGGTGGTGATCGTGGGCGACGTCAAGCATTCACGGGTGGCCCGCAGTGATCTGCACGCGCTGCGCACGCTCGGCTGCAGCGAGATTCGCGTGTGCGGCCCGGCATCGCTGTTGCCGGATGCCGGCACGCTGGCCGGTTGCGCCGTGACCGACGATTTCGATGCCGCGCTGGACGGCGTGGATGCAGTGATGATGCTGCGCCTGCAGCGCGAGCGTATGGCTGAGGGACTGGTGGCTTCGCTGGACGAGTACCACCGCGATTACGGCCTGACTTCAGCACGCCTGCGCCGCGCCGCGCCGGAGGCCATCGTCATGCATCCGGGCCCGATGAATCGCGGCGTCGAAATCACCGATGAAGTCGCCGACGGCTCGCGGTCACGCATCCTGGATCAGGTCGCCAATGGCGTCGCGGTGCGGATGGCGGTGCTGGAGGCGGTGCTGGGAAGATAGTGGTGTGTCGAAACACTCCGCAATCGGACGGCTGAGCCGCTCTCGGGTCCAGACGCAGACGCGCTTGTGACTGCAACTCTGGCGCGGTCGCCGGTTCAGGGTCTGGCTTGGTTGCGTCGATCCTGGATGTACTGCAATTCGCGTTGTGCCAGATCGTTGCCGGGTTCGACGACGAGCGAGTCCTGATAGGCCTGTTCGGCGGCCTGCAAATCGCCCAGTTCGACCAAGGTATAGCCGAGGCCACGCAAGGCAATGGCTTTCATGCCAGCATTGCTCTGGTAGCGGTCGATCAACTGCAGGGCGAGGCGGTAGTCAGCGAGGGCCTCGCTGTTTCGATGCAGCTGGTTCAACACGAAGCCGCGTTCAACCCGAGGATCGGCCCACAGGGTGGCAAGGCCGACGGCCTTGTCGAGGTAAGCAAGCGCCTTTTCGAAGTTCCTGGCTTCAACGGCGATGTAGCCGAGGATGTTGTAGGACTGCGGGCAGGCCATGTCGACCCAGTCGACGGGTTCACTGTCCTGGCGCGAGGCCATGTAGCTCTGGTACTCGGATGCAGTGGCGACGCTGACCAGAGCACGGCCTGAGGCGAGCAGGCGATCGCAGTACTCAGTGACCGGAGCCAATCGGGCGACGGCCTGTTCGAGGCGTTGGGCTGCCACATCGGCTTGGGCAAGGCCGAGCGTATCGCGGAACTGCGAGCCCATCGCCTGCCGTTCCGCCTCGATGGCCGGAGTGGCGGTGCGGACGATGGTCCGGCCCTTCGTGGGTGGGCTTTTGTTGGGCTGGTTCGATTCAGGCTGAGGCTGAGCTTGGGCAAAGGCGATCCCGGTGCCACAGGCGGAAAGCGCGGCCGCGAGCAACAGTCGAGTTGCGAGCGATGGAATGATTGGCATGTGGGACACCTGAGTCGAGATCCGGACATCAGGCTAGCGCAGCAATACCAGCGTGGCCAACCCGAGGAAGGTGAAAAAGCCGAGTGAGTCGGTGAGTGCGGTCAGGAAGATGCCGCTGGCCAAGGCCGGATCGAAGCGCATGCGCTTGAGCGTCAGCGGGATCAGCACGCCGGCGGAGGCGGCGATCAGCAGGTTGCAGGTCAGCGCGGTGAAGATGACTACGGACAGCCCGGCGTTGCCGAACCAGACCCAAACGATGGCGCCGAGCACCGAGCCCATCAGCAGTCCGTTGAGCAGGGCCACCCGAAGTTCCTTCCACAGCAGGGTCCTCACGTTGGAGGCACCGATCTGCCCCAGCGCCAGGCCGCGCACCACCAGCGCCATCACCTGGGTGCCGGCGTTGCCACCCAAGCCGGCCACCATCGGCATCAGCACCGCCAGCGCCACCAGCTTGTCGATGGTGGCTTCGAACTGACCGACCACGTTGGCGGCGATGAAGGCAGTGCACAGGTTGATCGACAGCCACACCAAGCGGCGGCGCATGGCACGCCAAACCGGGCTGAACAGGTCTTCGTCCTCGTCGAGGCCCGCGGCCGACAGTGCCTGGTGCTCGGCCTGCTCGCGGATGATGTCGACCACGTCGTCGATGGTGATGCGGCCGAGCAGGATGTTGTTGTCGTCCACCACCGGCGCGGAAATCCAGTCGTGGTCGGAGAATTGCCGAGCCACTTCGTCCGAGCTTTCGTCGACGCCGATTGCGGGTTGTTCGCCGTCCATCAACTGGTTGATCGCGGTGCCCGGCTCGTGGGTCAACAGCGCTTGCAGGGCGATCCTGCCGAGGTACTGGTGGCGCTTGCTGACCACGTAGATGTGGTCGGTGTGCTCCGGCAATTCCCCGCGCAAGCGCAGGTAGCGCAGGACCACGTCGATGGTGGTGTCGGCGCGCACCGTCACCACGTCCGGATTCATCAGGCGTCCGGCGCTGTCCTCGGGATAGGACAACACCTGTTCGAGGCGCTCGCGGTTCTCGCGGTCCATCGACTTCAGGACTTCATCGATCACCGCGTCCGGCAGATCTTCGACGAGGTCGGCAAGGTCGTCGATCTCGAGGTCCGAGGCCGCGGCGACCAGTTCGTCAGGGTCCATGTCGGCGATCAGGCCTTCGCGTACCTCGTCGCCGACGTGCACCAGTACTTCGCCGTCGTCCTCCGGATCGACCAAGCCCCAGACCACCGAACGCCGCGCTGGCGGCAGCGATTCCAGCAGGCTGCCGATTTCGGCGGGCGAGAGCGTGTTGACCAATCGACGCACCGGGCCCAGCCGGCCGCTGTCCAGCGCGTCTGATAACAGACGCAGCTGGCGCGCAGGCTTGTCGTGGCGAATGGCGTCAGCCATGCGGGGTTCCGGCGGCGGTGGGAGCGCCTCGCGCAGCGGAACACGCGGGCGCCTGATCAGGCGTTCATGGTGTTCGCATTATCCCCTGCAGGGAGGGAGCCGGCCAGCACCTTGGCACCTCGGTGGACGTTCCGGATGGATTCCGTGGTCCGTGGTCAGGGGGGACTGATGCCGTGTGCGCCGACCCAACGTTCGATGCCGGCGCGGGTGCGTGCACGCAGCAGTGCCGGGGCGGCGGCACGCAGTCGTGCCAGGTCGCAGCCGCGGATAGCCTGCCTGACCTCCAGCAGATGGGTCGGATGCAGGCTCAGTTCCTCCAGGCCAAGAGCGAGCAGCAGCGGGACGAAATCGGGCTCGGCTGCGATCTCGCCGCACAGCGTCACCGGCACGGCGCGCCGTCGGGCGACCCTGATCACCTCGTGCATGACGCGCAGGACTGCTGGGTGCAAGGGGGTATACAGTGCTTCCAGCGTTTCGTTGGTGCGGTCCAAGGCCAGCAGGTACTGGACCAGGTCGTTGCTGCCGATGGCCAGGAAATCCACCAGTCCGATGAAGGTGGGCAGCACCACGGCCGCCGAGGGAACTTCGATCATCGTTCCCAGCGGCACGTGTGGGGCAATCTCCCGGCCCTCCGTGCGCAGCTCATCCATGACCGTGGCCAACAGCGAGCGTACGGCCTTGATTTCCTCGATCGCGCTCACCATCGGCACCAGCACGCGCACCGGACCGTAGCCGGAGGCGCGCACGATGGCACGCAACTGGGTGCGCAACAGGCCGGCGCGCGCCAGCGACAGCCGCACGCCGCGCAACCCCAGCGCCGGATTGGCTTCCTGGCCCAGGACCAGGCCCGAGCGTTCGGCCTTGTCGGCACCGAGGTCGAGGCTGCGGATGGTGACGGTGCGTCCTGTCATCGCCAGCACGACGTCGCGGTAGGCGCGGAACTGGATCTCTTCGTCCGGCAATTCGTTGCGCCCGAGGAACAGGAATTCGGAGCGGAACAGACCGATCCCGGCAGCGCCAAGGGCGTGCGCTTCGCTGGCGTCTTCGCGGGTCTCCGCGTTCGCCCACAGCTTGATGTCGGCGCCATCGAGGGTTCGGCTCGGCTCGCGGCGCAGGCGGTTGAGCTGGCGCCGGTCTTGGCGCGCCTGCGCCATCCGTGCGTGGTGGGCGCGCAGGTCGGCTGCGTCGGGTTCGAGGATCACCAATCCGGTGCTTCCGTCGATCACCAACACGTCGCCGTCCTTGACTTTCAGCAAGGCTTGACTGGCGCCGACCACCAACGGCAGGTGCAGGCTGCGCGCCATGATCGTGCTGTGCGAGAGCGGGCTGCCGCCGGCCGTCACCACGCCGACCACGCCTTGAGTCTGCAGTTGCGCCAACTCGGCCGGGGCGATGTTGGCGGTGACCAGGATGTCGCCGGAAACCCCAGGCAGGGCTGACATGTGGCTATGCAGGGCGCCGTGCAAGCGTTCGATGATGTGGTCGATGTCATCGATGCGGCTGCGCAGGTAGGCATCGTCCATGGCGTCGAACACGGCGGTGATGCGGTTGCGCTGGAGGCGCAGCGCATAGTCCGCCGAATACGGGCCGGTGCGAATCAGGGTGTCGATGCCGGTCAGCAGTTCCGGATCGTCAAGCAGCAGGGCGTGCAGAGCCACGACCTCGCCCAGTTCCGGCGTCAGTGCGCCCTGCAGGCGCTCGCGCAGGGTGCGCATTTCCGAGCGGACCTGAGCCACAGCAGCATGGAATCGCGCAATCTCCGCATCGATGTCCTGCGCCAGGATTGCGGTCGCCTCAACCTCGAGGCGGTGCGGCAGCCGCATCCGTGCCCGACCGATCGCGCAACCGCGTGCCGCCGCCGTCCCGGACAGCAACTTGCGCATCAATCGTCCTCGTCGAAGCGGCGCTCGAACAGGCTGGCCACGGCGTCGGAAGCGGCCTGTTCGTCGGGACCGTCGACCCGAAGCACCACTTCGGCACCGGGACCGGCCGCCAGCAGCATCACGCCCATGATGCTCTTGGCGTTGACCTCGCGCCCACGCACTTCCAGCGTGGCCTGGCTCTGGAAGGCGGAAAGCACGTGGACCAGCCGGGCCGTCGCGCGGGCGTGCAGCCCGAGCCGGTTGATGATCTTCAGGTCACGTCGGATCATGCACTGTCCTTGCGGAAAACGAGGAGATGGAAGGCTTCAGATGTCATCCATGATCGCTCCATTGCGTGATCCCGCGGCTGCCACCGCCGGGAGTTCGTCTAGATCCAGTTCGGCGTAGTTCATCACCCGCATCAGCATTGGCAGGCTGACCGCGGACACCCGTCGCACCGGCGTGCCGATCCGAGCCAGTCGTGCCGCCAGGTTGCTCGGGGAGGCTCCGTACAGGTCAGTGAGGATCAACACGCCCTGACCCTGGTCGACGCGCCGTAGCGCGGTGCTGGCTTGTGGCAGCAGGGTTGACGGGTCGCTGTCGAAGGACACTTCGAAGGCTTCGCAGGCCAAGGGAAGTTTGTTCAACAGGCGCGTGGTGACGGCCACGAGCGCGTGGCCGATGCCTTCATGAGTGATCAGCAGGACGCCAACGGACATGTGCACAACTTAGCAGACGCGCAATGCGATGCGGAAGCGGAAGTATGCGACGGATGTGCCGGCAGCGGGCTGGCGTTCCATCACTCCAGTTCACGGTGGTGGATCGCGACTTCCTCCCAGCCCGAATCCATGAAGTGCCGGGCCAAGCGTTCGGCAAGGTACACCGAGCGGTGACGTCCACCGGTGCAGCCGAAACAGATGGTGACGTAACTGCGGGTTTCCGATCTCAGCTTGGGCAGCCAAGCATCAAGGAAGGCTTGGGTTTGGGCAACGTAGGTGGTGACGTCCGGTTGCTGGTCGAGGTGTTCGCGCACCTCGGGATCACGGCCGGACAGTGGGCGCAGCCGCGCATCCCAGTGCGGGTTGGGAAGCACCCGGGTATCGAACACGAAGTCGGCGTCGGCGGGAATGCCGCGACGGTAGGCGAACGATTGGAACAGCAGCGACAGCCCGGCTCCGGCAAGCCCGAATTCGGTCAGCACGCTGCGCCGCATCTGGTGCACGTTCATCGCGCTGGTGTCGATCAGCATGTCGGCGATCTGGCGCAGCGGGCGAAGTGCCTGCCGATCCAGGGAAATGGCGTCGGCCAAGGCCAGTCCGAGGTGGCTGAGCGGGTGCCGGCGACGGGTGTCTGCATAGCGACGCAACAGGACTTCGTCCCTTGCTTCGAGGAACAGCAGGCGCGGGTTGGCGCCCAGCGCGCCAACCTGCGACAGCGCAGAGGGAACGTCGGACAGGTCACCGAAGTTGCGCACATCGATGCCGACCGCGATCTTCGAGGGTGAGGCCTCGTTTTCCTGCAGCCTGCGAACGAATTCCGGCAACAGCTGCGCGGGCAGGTTGTCCACGCAGTAGTAGCCGAGGTCCTCGAGCGCATGCAGGGCGCCGGACTTGCCGGAACCGGACATGCCGCTGACGATGACCAACTCGGACAGGCTTCCTGCGTTCACGGCGTGGAACGCTCCAGGAAGTGGCTATGCCGTGCCAGGAAGGCCGCCGCCGGGTCGATGCCCTTGCTGCGCAGGATGTGCATGCGGGTGGCCGCTTCCGTCAGTACCGCGAGGTTGCGGCCGGCCATCACCGGCACCGTGATCTTCGGCACGTCGAGATCCAGCACGTGCCGGGTCCCGATGTCGCCGGTCAGGCGTTCGATGCCGGTCTCACTGGTGCCCGGGGTCGGCTTGCTGAGGTGAACGATCATGCGCAGGTACTTGTTCCGCTTGACCGCGGTGTCGCCGAACATCTGGCGGATGTTGAGCACGCCTAGGCCGCGCAGTTCGAGCATGTCCTGCAGCAGTTCAGGACAGGTGCCGTCGAGCACGTCGGGGGCGATCTGGGTGAATTCCGGCGCATCGTCGGCGACCAGTCGGTGGCCGCGGGTAATCAGTTCCAACGCCAGTTCACTCTTGCCGGAGCCGGATTCGCCGGTGATCAGCACGCCGATCGAATAGATCTCCATGAACACGCCGTGGAGCGTGATTCGCGGCGCCAGCGTGCGCGCCAGCAGGTACTGGATGTGGTTGAGCAACTCATGGCCGCGCCGGGGTGACACCCACAGCGGCGTATCGGACTCCTCTGCTGCCAGCCGCAGGTCATCCGGGCAGGTCTGGTTGCGGGTGATGACCAGTGCCAGCGGCCGGAAGGCCATCAGCTTGTGGATGGTTTCCCAGCGCAGGCGCGCATCAAGGTTGTCCAGCCATTCCAGTTCCTCGGAACCGAGGATCTGGACCCTGTTGGGATAGATGGCATTGAGGTACCCGGCCAGCGACGGTCGCCGAGCCACCGTGTCGACCGCTTCGAGGACACGTTCCGACGCGCCGCGTTCACCGGCCAGCCAGCGCAGCGCGAGCCGCTCCTGCTGGCTGGTGAACAGTTCCTGGGCGGTGATGCGTGCCGTGGTCATGGTCGGGGGCGCTTGCGGGGCATGTCCATCGAGATCTCAG
Source organism: Thermomonas sp. (assembly GCF_020850895.1). Lineage (GTDB taxonomy): Bacteria > Pseudomonadota > Gammaproteobacteria > Xanthomonadales > Xanthomonadaceae > Thermomonas. The sequence goes on from NZ_JADZDS010000083.1 coordinate 13,447, forward strand.
TCGGACGGACCTGACCTCGACAAGCCGTCGCCGCGCCGTTGTTCGGTGAGCTTTTCCTTGTGCTTGACCAGCAGTCGGTCGACCTTGTCGACCAGCAAGTCGATTGCTGCATACATGTCCTGACCGACCGCGTCGCCGTGCAGCGTGCGTCCGGAAAGGTTCACCGTCGCAATCGCCTTGTGCGATGGCTTCTCCAGTGCCAGTTGCACGCGGATCTCGCAATCCTTGTCGATGCGCCGATCGAGACGTTCAAACCGGGTTTCCACGTAACTGCGCAAAGCGGGCGTCACCTCGATTTGCTGGCCATAGATTTCGATTTGCATCATGAACCTCCTTCGGCAGTGGGCCGCGAGCCGGGTGGCTGCGGTGCGGCCGCGCTGGCGGTGCCAACGCGGACGCGTTCGTGGGAGGCCGGGATTTGCAGCGCTTCGCGGTACTTCGCGACCGTGCGCCTTGCCACCGGCACTCCCTCGTTCTTCAACGTATCGGCAAGCTTGGCATCGGACAAGGGTTTGCATGGATCTTCATTGGAGACCAGTTTGCGGATCCTGTCCTGAATGGCCGTGCTTGAGGCGCTTCCCCCGCTTTCGGTGCCGATGCCGGATGCGAAGAACGCGCGCAGCGGCAGTGTTCCACGGGGCGTATGCGCATATTTGCCGGCGACTGCGCGCGAGACCGTGGATTCGTGCATTTCGAGTTCGGCGGCGATTTCGCGCAGGGTCAGCGGACGCAGTGCTTGTGGGCCGAATTCGAGGAATCCGGCCTGTTCACGAACGAGTCGACGGACGACCCGCAGCAGGGTGTTCGCGCGCGATTCCAGCGCCTTGAGCAACCAGCGCGCTTCCTGGAGGTGGCCGCGCAGGTACTCGGCGTCGGACCCCTTGGTTTGCTGGAGCAGACGCTGGTAATCGCGTTGCAGGCCGATCTTCGGCCGGGCATCGGGTGCCAACGCCACCTGCCAGAGCCCCTGGTGACGCCAGATGATGCAGTCCGGGCGGACGTAGGAGCCGGACGGCAGCGCACCGAAACGCGACCCGGGATGGGGATCGAGGCTCTGCAGCAGGTTGACCGCGGCCTGCGCCTGGATGGCGCTGCATCCAAGCCATGCCTGCAGGCCGGCGACCCCGGCTTTCGGCAGGCGTTCAAGGTGGTTGGTCGCGATGGCAAGGGCCAGGGCGCGGCCCGGGGTGTCGTCCGGTAGCGCACGCAACTGCGCTTGCAGGCACTCGGAGACGCTGCGTGCCCCGACACCCACGGGATCGAAGCACTGGATCCGATGCAGCACCAGCAACATCTGTTCGGGGCTTGCTTCGAGTTCGGGGCGCAGGCTTTCAGAGAGCGACTCGAGGCTGTCGCGCAGGTAGCCGTCATCGTCGAGGGATGCGATCAGGGCGGCGCCGATGCGGGTTTCGAGTGGACTGAAGTGGCCCAAGTGCAATTGCATGAGCAAGTGGTCGTGCAAGGACTCCTCGACCGCCGGCTGGCTGGCTTCGTCGGCAAAATCCGATCCATGGCTGCGGCTGGCGTGCTCGGCCCACGATCCAGCTTCCATTTCTGGGTCGTACTGGAGGTCTGCGACGGGATCAGGCGTTGCGTCCCCGCTGTCGTTGTCCTTGCCGGGATCCGTGTCCTCGGTGCCGGCTTCGCTGCCGTCCTCGATCCAGTCAAGCAGCGGGTTGCTGGCGACCGCTTCGGTCATTTCCGCTTCCAGCTCGATGCCGGATAGCTGCAGCACCCGGATTGCAAGCCGGACCTGGGGAGTCAGGACCAACTGTTGCTGGATGCTGGCGGTCAGGCGCGGCTTCACGGCCACAGCATAGCCGCGAAGGGGGTGCGATGGTGGCATGATCCCTAGCGGGCTGCTGGTCTTGCGGATGACTCAGCTACAAACGAGGTTCCCACCAGCCATGGATGGCGTGGGCTGACAATTCCTGGATGAAGGGTTCCGCCTTCCCGCCTAGAGGCGGAACCCCTCGCCGAGATAGACACGGCGCACGTCCGGGTCCTCGAGCAGGTCGCTTGGTGCGCCCTGTGCCAGCACCGCGCCTTCGGCCAGGATGTAAGCGCGATCGCAGATGCCCAGGGTTTCGCGGACATTGTGGTCGGTGATCAGCACGCCGATCCCCTTGTCGCGCAAGTGGCGCACGATGCGCTGGATCTCGTTGACCGAAATCGGATCGACGCCGGCGAAGGGTTCGTCGAGCAGGATCATGCGCGGCTTGCCGGCCAGCGCGCGGGCGATCTCGACCCGGCGGCGCTCGCCACCGGACAGGCTGGCGCCCAGTTGGTCGGTGACGTGGCCGATCTGCAGTTCGTCCAGCAGCACGTTCAATTCATGCTCGCGGCCGGCATCGTCGAGGTCGGGCCGCAGTTCCAGCACCAACCGCAGGTTGTCGGCGACCGAAAGCTTGCGGAACACCGAGGCTTCCTGCGGCAGGTAGCCAATGCCGAGGCGGGCGCGGGCATACATCGGCCGGTCGGTGATGTTGGTGTCATCGAGCAGGATCTGCCCGGCATCGGCCTCGATCAGGCCAACGATCATGTAGAAACAGGTGGTCTTGCCGGCGCCGTTGGGCCCGAGCAATCCGACCACTTCGCCGGGATTGAGGCTCAGGTTGAAATCGCGCACGACGTCGCGGGCGCGGTAGCGTTTGCGCAGCCCTTGTGCAACAAGCATCAGGGCGTTTCCCCGCCGGCCGCCCCACCCTTGGGAAGAATGCGCATGTGCACGCGCCCGCCGCCTTCGCCGCCGCTTTCGATCTGGCCGGTCTTCAGGTTGTAGACCACCCGCTGGCCGCTGAGGCTGCCGCGGTTCTGGTGGATGGTGACGTTGCCGGTGAGGACCATGACCTCGTTGCGCATGTCGTAATCGACGTTGGCTGCAGTCGCCTGGATGCGGTCGCCATCATCCATGTCCTGCTTCAGGGTGACGCCGCCGCTGAGCTGGGCACGGTTTGGATTGCCCCCGCTTTGCTGGATCACGGCGCGGGCTGCAGTTACCCGCAGCGAACCTTGGGTGATGAGGACGTCGCCGCTGAGCGTGCAGCTGGCGTTGGCACCGAGGCCGCAATCGCTGCGCCCGGCCTCGATGTCCATCGGCTTGTTGCGATCGGAGCTGAGCGCGATGGCGCTGCTGCAGGCAGCGGCGAGCAGCAAGGCCAGCGCAAAAGCGGGGAGGTCACGGCTGCGGGGCATAGCGGTTGCGCACCTGGGAAAGGAGGGACACCTGGCGACGATCGAAATCCGCCAGCAACCCGACGCCTTCCATTGTAAGGCCGGGACGGGTGATGGTGACCTTCCCGGCGGACGTGGCGCGATGGTGGTCCAGGTCCAGGGTCAATTGATCGGATTCGATGCGCGTGGCCGGAGGCCTGTCTGCAGGGCTTTGCGCGCTGACCCGACCGCGCACCTCGAGCCGCCCGCCGCCCGGCGGCACGATGCCTTCATCGGCATGAATTTCCCAGTACGACCCGACGGCGTCTGGCACGAGGAACTCCGGTGTGGCCAAGCGCATGGCCCGATCGGTTGGATTGCGTTCCAGCACCGGGCCACGCAGGGTGAATTGCTCCTTGCCACGCGCATCCAACGAGGTGATTTCGTAATTGCGCAGCAGGTAGTCGGGGCGTGCATGCAATACCCCCGTTTCGATCGGGCGGGACATCCGCCAGACCGACCAGCCGCTGGCGATCGCGGCGGCGAGCAGCAGCAAGGTCAGGATCGTGCGCCAGTTCATGCGATGTTCCGACGGCCCGGGCTCATGGGTGCTCTCCGTGGGCAAGGATCGCCTCGGCCCTGCCTTGGGCGTGCAACAGCAGGTCGCAGGCGTCGCGCACCGCGCCATTGCCGGCGCTGCGCGGGGTGATCCAGTGGGCGGTTTGCAGTGCCCACCGGTGCGCATCGGCCGGTGCCAGCGCGAGACCGACGCCGCGCAGGGCGGCAAGATCCGGCAGGTCGTCGCCCATGAAGGCCACTGCGTCCATGCCGATTGCAAGGTTGGCGGCCATCCGCTGCAGGCAGGCCAGCTTGCTGCGTTCGCCCAGGTGCACGTGGGAGATACGCAACTCGTGGGCGCGATTGGCCGTCACCTGGCTGGGGCGGGCGCTGACCAGGGCAGTTTCGATCCCCGCGTGCCGCAGCAGGACCATGCCCATGCCGTCCTGGACGTGGAAGCGCTTGCTCTCGCGGCCTTCGCTGTCGAAACTCAGGCCGCCGTCGGTCAGGGTGCCGTCGACGTCGAAGCCGATCAGGCGGATGCGCGCCGCGCGTTCCAGCACCTCGGCGGGGTAGTCGGGATGCGTCATCAGACCACCCTCGCGCGCAGCAGGTCATGGATATTGAGCGCGCCAACCACGCGCCCGCTGTGGTCGGTCACCAGCAGGGCATTGATCTTGTGCGCCTCCATCAACTGCGCGGCTTCCACCGCGAGCGCATCGGCGTCGATGGTCTTGGGTGCCTGCGTCATCACGGCGTCGATGCGGGTGTGGCGCAGGTCGACGTGGTCGTCGTCGAGGCTGCGGCGCAGGTCGCCGTCGGTGTAGAGACCGAGCAGGCGATCCTCGCCGTCGACCACCGCGGTCATGCCCAGGCGCTTGCTGCTGATCTCGACCAGTGCCTCGCTGATGGTGGCGTCCGGGCGGACCTTGGGGATTTCCTTGCCGACGTGCATGACATCGGTGATATGCAGCAGCAGGCGCCGCCCCAGCGCCCCGGCCGGGTGCGAGCGGGCGAAATCGTCGGAGGTGAAACCGCGCGCTTCCAGTAATGCAACCGCCAGTGCATCACCCATGGCCAGGCTCGCGGTGGTGCTGGAGGTGGGTGCGAGTTTGAGCGGGCAGGCTTCCACGGGGACGCTGACGTCGAGGTGGAGATCGGCCTCCAGTGCAAGCGCCGAGCCGGGGTTGCCGGTCATCGCGATCACCCGGTTGCCCTGCCGGCGCAGTGCCGGCAGCAGCAGCAGGATCTCGTCGCTTTCGCCCGAGTAGGACAGCGCCAGCACCACGTCGGCATCGGTCACCATGCCAAGATCGCCATGCGCCGCCTCGCCCGGATGGACGTAGAACGACGGCGTACCGGTCGAGGCCAGGGTGGCGGCGATCTTGCGGGCGACGTGGCCGGACTTGCCCATCCCGGTGCAGACCACGCGGCCGCGGGAACCCAGCACCATCCGGCAGGCCGCGTCGAACTGGGTGTCGATCCGGCCGCCCACGGCGGCCAGCGCCTCGCTCTCGGTGGCGAACACGCGACGGCCGCTGGCGGCGAAATCGAATTCGTCCGGACGGGCGGTGTGGACGGGCTGCATGGGGCGTTTCCGCTAGACTGACAGGCCAGTTTACGCGAGCGCAGCTTCCTGCCCCATGAATACCGATGCCATTCGCCAATTGATCGAAGCCGGGCTGCCGGGTGCGCGCGCCGAAGTGCGCGGCGACGATGGCGTGCATTTCGAGGCCGTCGTGGTCGCCGAGGCCTTCGTCGGCAAATTGCCATTGGCCCGCCACCGGCTGGTGTATGCCACCCTGGGTGAACGCATGGGCGGGGAGATCCACGCCCTGCAGATCAAGGCCCTGACGCCCGCGGAGGCGGCCGCCTGATGCAGAAGATCCTGGTGTGCGGCGGCAAGCGACTGGTCGGCGAGGTCCCGGTCTCCGGCGCCAAGAACGCGGTGCTGCCTATCCTCTGCGCGACCTTGCTGGCCGACGGGCCGTGCGAGATCGAAAACGTGCCGCACTTGCAGGACGTGCTGACCACCGCGCGCGTGCTGGAAGGGCTGGGCGCGCAGGTCGAGCATGTCGGCAGCGTGATGACGGTCGATGCCTCGCGGGTGGACAAGCACGTCGCACCGTACGAGTTGGTCAAGACCATGCGCGCCTCGGTGCTGGTGCTGGGGCCGCTGCTGGCGAAGTTCGGCGATGCCGAAGTCTCGCTGCCGGGCGGCTGCGCGATCGGCTCACGGCCGGTCGACCTGCACCTCAAGGGGCTGCAGGCACTGGGTGCGGACATCGTGGTGGACCACGGCTTCATCCGGGCCAGCTGCAAGGGACGCCTGCAGGGCACGCGGCATGTGTTCGAACTGGTCAGCGTCGGGGCCACCGAGAACGTGTTGATGGCCGCGGCATTGGCAGAAGGGCGGACCATCCTCGAAAACGCGGCGATGGAGCCGGAGATCACCGACCTGGCCGATTGCCTCAACGCGATGGGCGCGAAGATCAGCGGTGCGGGTACCCCGCGGATCGTGATCGAAGGCGTGGAGCGCTTGTCCGGTTGCACCCACCGGGTGATCGCCGATCGGATCGAAACCGGCACCTTCCTGGTCGCCGCGGCGATGACCGGCGGCCGGGTGACGACCACCGGCGCCCGCCCGCATACGCTGGATGCGGTGCTCGGCAAGCTGCGCGAAGCCGGTGCCGAAATCATCGTCGACAAGAACCACATCACCCTCGACATGCATGGCCAGCGCGCGAAGGCCGTGAACATCACCACCGCGCCGCATCCTGCATTCCCGACCGACATGCAGGCGCAATTCATGGCGCTGGACTGCGTGGCCGATGGCGTCGGTGTGATCAACGAGACGATCTTCGAAAACCGTTTCATGCACGTCAACGAATTGCTGCGCCTGGGCGCCGACATCCGCGTCGATGGTCATGCCGCGGTGGTGCGTGGCGTCGACCGGTTGCAAGGTGCGCCGGTGATGGCCACCGACCTGCGTGCCTCGGCCTCGCTGATCCTCGCGGGTCTGGCTGCGGAGGGTGAAACCCTGATCGATCGCGTCTATCACCTTGATCGTGGCTACGAGAACATCGAGGCCAAGCTCAGTGCCTTGGGTGCGGATATCCGGCGCGTCGATTGAAGCGGTCCGTGGTCAGGGTCAGGGTGCGTCGAGCAGGGCGCGGTAGACCGCCCGGTCGTCGTTGCCAAAGCAGCAGAACACCACGCGGCGCAGCGAACGCGGTCGGTGCGCACGCGCACAGGCAAGCGCGATCCGCGCCGCCGGCGCCTTGGGATACCCATACACGCCGGTGCTGATGGCCGGGAAGGCGATCGATTCGAGGGCGAGCGTTTCGGCGAGTGCCAGCGCGTTTTCATAGCAGGCCGCCAGCAGTTCCGGTTCGCCGTTGGTGCCGCCGCGCCAGACCGGCCCGACCGTATGGATCACGAACCGCGCCGGCAGGCGATGGCCGGCGGTGGCCTTGGCTTGGCCAACGGGACAGCCGCCGAGCGGGATGCATTCCTCCAGCAGACCGGGTCCAGCGGCGCGATGGATGGCGCCATCGACCCCGCCGCCACCGAGCAGGGTGCAGTTGGCGGCATTGACGATGGCATCGAGTGCCAATGTGGTGATGTCGGCCTGGATCGCCTCGATCCGCAGAGACGATGGGGCCACGGACGCATGCTGCGTCATGGCACGATTTCGATGGGCGTGGGGATGCGCACCAAGGTCCAGAGTGTGGTCATGTCCGCGTTCGAGAGCGCGATGCAGCCGTCGGTCCAGTCCATGGGGAGGGTGACGGTCGAATCCGCTGCAAGCCGGAGGCCATTGGGTTGACCGTGGATCATGATCGCCCCACCGGGGCTGACCCCGAGCTGGCGGGCGTTGGCCCTGTCCTGACGGTTCGGATAGGAGATGTGGATGGCACGGTAGTACGCACTGTCAGCCTTGCGGAAATCCAGCAGGTAGCGGCCTTCCGGCGTGCGGCGGTCACCCTCGCGCTGCTTGTGCCCAAGAGGCGTGCCGCCAAGCCGAATGGCAAATCGGTGCATCACTTGGCCGTTGCCGATCAGGGTCAGGGTCCGGTCTGACTTGTCGACGCGGACCAGATCGACGCGGGGGGTTTGGGCATTCGCAAGGGACACGCAAAGCAAAATGCCAAGGAAGGGCAGGAGCCTGCGCATCGGGTGTGGATTCCTGCAACTGTCGAAAGTCGGGTTTACTCGGGATCGTGGGCCGCCGAAGGTTCGCCGGCGGTGGCCTCCATGCCGGTCAGCGCCAGACTGCGGAATTTCAGCGGGTCGGAGATGTAGGGAATCGGTGCATGGGTGCCGCCTGATCCGGTGATCACCACGCTGCCGTAGTTGAATATTCGGCCGAGGATCGACTGGTTGACCTGCAGGCTTTCGACCTTGCTGTGCCGTAGCTCCACGGTTTCACGGCGGATGAATCCGAACTTGGCGATCACCCGTGCGCTGGTGACTGCCAGCTCGGTGGAAGCGACGTGGATCCAGTCCTTGATGGCCAGGAACAGACCGTAGGCCAGCAGCAGGTAGCCCAGGATCGCAAATGGCAGTGGCAGCAACAGCGACAGCGCGGCACCGAGGAGCAGCCAGAACAGCACGTCGAGGTAGATGAACCAGTGGATCCGGGCCTGCACGATCACGGTTTCGCCGGGGACGAGGACAGATTGGACGTAGCTCACGTTGCCTGCCTGCTTGGGGTCTGATTGGGCCGAGGCTACCGCATCATCCGCCGACGTGCAGCGCAGCGGACACCATCAGCGCGATCATGCAGGCGAAGCCGCCCAGCCAGCACAGGCTGCGCAGGGCCTGCTGGACGGTAATGTAGAAGACGCCGTGGAGGATGCGGAAGGCCACGAACGCCATCGCCAGCCAGCCAACGTGCTGCGGATCGACTTGGGTGAATTGCGCCATCAGCACGGCGACAGCGAACGCCGGGAATGCTTCGAACGCGTTCTGGTGGGCGGCATAGGCGTTCTTCACCAAGTAGCTGTCCTGCTTGGCGATCCAACCGCGCGGATCCTTGTTGTTGTAGCCGGGAACCGCACGCTTGGCGATGAGCACCCAAACGTAGGGCAAGGCAGCGGCGATCAGGATGCACCAGTAGGCAAGGGTCATGGCCAGTCCTCCGGGAGGGTGCGAGAAGGGTAGCGTTTACTTCGGTGGCTGTCTGGGCGGGCTGGGTTGCCGCGCCGCGGGGACGGGCAGGCGTGGCGGACGCATGGCGTCGCGCGCTGCCTTGAATGGGCTGCCTTCGCGCCAGTCTGGCCATTGGCCGCTGTTGGCAAGGGTTGCGCCCACGGAATACAGCGCCTGCACGTCCTCGACGATGCCCTCGAAGTTCCAGTGGGCAGGGTCGTAGTGGTCACCCGGCTTGTGGTAGCGGTGTTCTCCGTAGTCTCTGAGCGCGGCCTTTCCGGCCGCTGTCCCGCCGTCGATGAGATCGGTACCGCTGTCGAGATAGAGCGCGGGCACCCCCGCACGGGCAAAACTGAAGTGGTCGGATCGGAAGTAATAACCGGCGGTCACGTCGTCTTCGCCGACCATCCGGCGCCCCTGTTGATCGAGCGCTGACTGCAGCAACTCCTCGAGCTGGGAATTGCCCTTGCCAACCACGGTCGAATCGTGTGCTCGTCCGATCGGCATGGGTGCGTCGAGGTTGATGACGCCAGCGGTCTTGGCCAGCGGGATGACTGGATGGGCGACGTAGTAGCTGGAACCGAGCAGTCCGGATTCCTCCAGCGTCACGGCGAGGAACAGGACCGATCGGCGTGGCCTTGGATGTGCGGCGGCGAAGGCTTCGGCTAACTCCAGCAATGCGGAAACACCGGTCGCGTTGTCGACCGCACCGTTGTAGATGTTGTCCCCGGGTTCCTGCGGGTGGGTGCCCAGGTGGTCCCAATGCGCCATGTAGACGATGGCTTCATCGGCATTGGCGGTCCCCGGCAGCAGGCCCAGCACGTTGCATGAGGACTTGGCTTCGATCGTGCTGTCCAGTTCCAGCGACAGGCTGGCGTTCAGCGGGATCGGCTTGAATCCGCGCAGGTTGGCGGCAGCGCGCAGGGTCGCCAGGTTCAGTCCGGCGGCCTTGAACAGTGCTGTTGCCGCCGGCTCGGTGAGCCACCCCTGAGCCGTTAGCCTCGGTGCGGCGTCGTCGCCGGGGCGCAGGTCGTATCGTGCGCCGGAGAAGGAATTGCGCACCACGTTCCAGCCGTAGGACGCCCCCCTGTCGTCGTGGATGATCAGCGCTGCTGCTGCGCCTTGGCGCGCAGCTTCTTCGAACTTGTAGGTCCAGCGCCCGTACAGGGTCATGCGCTTGCCGTCGAACAGGGCCGGGTCATTGGCGTGGAAGCCGGGGTCGTTGACCAGCATCACCACGGTCTTGCCGCGGACGTCGAGGTTGGAGTAATCGTTCCAGCCTCGCTCCGGGGCATTGACTCCGTAACCGACGAACACCAGCGGGCTTTCGGCAAGGCTGACGTGGCTGCGTCCGCTGCGCGTCCAGACCAGCATGTCGTCACCGTAGGCAAGGTCCTGCCGGGTCGAACCTGCGGTCACATGCATGACGACGGGGGGTTTGGTGCTGGTCTCCAGCATCGGCACGGTCTGGAACCAGCTGGCGCCGTTGCCCGGCTGCAAGCCGATCCGGGCGAACTGCGATCGGATGTAATCGACGGTCTTTCCTTCGCCGTCGCTGCCGGGTGCGCGGCCGCCGAACGCATCGGATGCGAGGGTCTGGACGTGGGCGGCCAGGTCCTGGGTGCGGATTGTCGGCGAAAACGCATGGTCTCCGGCGACCGCGGTCACCGCTTGGGCGGCCCGGGGATCTCCGCTTCCGATCGAAGTGCCTTCACTGCGCTGAGTGCATGCACACAAGACGCATACGAGCACTGGCAGCAGCGTGGCTTGGCGCATTGCGAAGCTCCGTTTCCGACCGGTTGATTCTAGGGCACCGGGGCGGCGATACGGCGGGAGATTCGTGCAGTCCAGTGGCGTGACACGGGAAGGCGGGTGGATATCCCTCGTGGGCCGTCGAAGGACGCAGTCATCGCTACAATTGGGTGGTCGCCGCGCGCATGCGCGATCCCACGTGCAGGAGATTCCGTGCCCGATTCCACGCCGCAGCGTCCCAAACCCGTCGTCCTGTTGATTCTCGATGGCTGGGGACACCGCGAGGAAACAGCCGACAATGCGTTGGCACTGGCCGAATTGCCCCATTGGCGGCAGCTGTTGGCAACGTGCCCGCACACGCTGGTCCACACCGAGGGTCGGTTCGTCGGTTTGCCGGACGGACAAATGGGCAATTCCGAGGTCGGGCACATGAATCTTGGTGCCGGACGGATCGTCTATCAGGACCTGACCCGGATCGATGCCGCGATCGAGGATGGCAGCTTCTTCGCCAATATCGAACTGACCGCCGCCTGCGCTGCCGTCCGCTGCGCAGGAACCACCCTGCACCTGATCGGGTTGCTCTCGCCGGGCGGCGTGCACAGTCACGAACACCACATCTTCTCGATGCTGGAATTGGCCCACCGCGGCGGCGTGCCACGGGTGGCCGTGCACGCGCTGCTGGATGGACGCGACACCCCGCCACGCTCGGCCGAGGCCAGCCTGCGCAAGTTGCAGGCGCTGTGCGAATCGCTGGGCAATGCTCACGTCGCCAGCGTCGGCGGGCGTTATTTCGCGATGGATCGTGACAAGCGCTGGGAGCGGGTTCGGCGCGGCTGGGATGCCATCGTCGAGGCGCAGGCCGAACATCGCGCCAGTGATGCGGTCGTCGCGCTGCAGGCGGCCTATGCCCGTGGCGAGAACGACGAATTCGTCGTCCCGACGGTGATCGATGGCGCACAACCCATCCGCGATGGCGATGCAGTGGTGTTCATGAACTTCCGCGCCGATCGCGCCCGCCAGCTCAGTGCCGCGTTCGTCGCGCCGGGATTCGACGGATTTTCCGCGCGCCGACCGAAGCTTTCCCGCTTCGTCTGCCTGACCGAATACGACGCCACCCTGCCGGCACCGGTGGCGTTTGCACCGGATGACCTGCGCCATACCTTCGGCGAATTGCTGGCCGAACAAGGGCTGGCCCAACTGCGGATCGCCGAGACCGAGAAATACGCCCACGTCACTTTCTTCTTCAGCGGCGGGCGCGAGTCGCCGTTTGCGGGCGAAGAGCGCATCCTCGTGCCCAGCCCCAAGGTTGCCACGTACGACCTGCAGCCGGAAATGAGCTGTGGCGAGGTCACCGACCGGTTGGTCGATGCCATCGCGTCGGGACGCTTCGATGCGGTCGTCTGCAACCTGGCCAATCCGGACATGGTGGGCCACAGCGGGATCCTCGGCGCGGCCATCCGTGCAGCCGAGGCGGTCGACACGGCGATAGGCCGGATCGACGCCGCCGTGCGCGCGGCGGGTGGCGCTTTGATCATCACCGCCGACCATGGCAACTTGGAAATGATGCGCGACCCGGCCACCGGCCAGCCGCACACCGCGCACACCGTCGGGCCGGTGCCGTTGGTCTATGCCGGCACGCGCAAGGCCACCTTGCGCGACGGTGGGGCACTGCGCGACGTCGCCCCGACCCTGCTGGACCTGCTGGACCTGCCCGCGCCGGCCGAAATGACCGGATCCAGCCTGCTGCTGCCGGGCTGATGCGCAGTTTGCGCGCCCTGCCTGTCCTTGTGCTCGCGCTGGTGTTGGCGGGGCCTGGGTACGGCCAGTCCGGCCAACAGGCGACGGATGCCCAACAGCGATTGCAGGGGGTGCGCAGCGAATTACGCGCGGTCGCAGCCCAGCGTCGACAAATCGAAGGGCGTCGCGGTGAAGCCAGCCGGCTGTTGCGTTCTGCGGATGAGGCCGTCGGTGCGAGCCAGAGGGCGCTGGAGCAGACCCGGGGCGAGTTGGCCCAGACGAACCAACGGCTCGTGCAATTGCAGTCCGAGCGTGCGCGCTATTCGGGGGACATGGCGTCCCGACGCGCCGAGCTTGAGCGCCTGCTGCGCGCCGCGCAGGCAGGCGCCGATGCGAAACCCCTGAAGGCGCTGCTGGCACAGGATCGGGTGGCGGATGCCGAACGTGCGTTGATCCTGCAGGGCTATCTCCAGCGTGCCCAGGTCGAGCGCATCCGCACATTGAGTGCGGAGATCATGCGCATCCAAGCCTTGGAAACCGAGATGGTGGAACAGCGGACGGCCCTGGATCGAGCCCGTGTTGCGCAGGCGGCGCAGGTGTCGCAGTCGCAGGATGCCCGCAAGGACCGGGCCAAGGTGATGGAAGCCCTCGACCGTCAGTACCGTGACCGTGCCGCTCGCGAGCGCGCGCTCGGTCAGGATGCACGGGCGCTGCAGACCCTGCTTGCCCAATTGCGGGCAGCGGCGGCCAAGGCGGCGCGTGAGGAGGCGCGTGCGCGCGCCCAACGCGAGGCTCCTCCAGCGCAGCGCGCAACGGCGCCGCGCCCGGTGGATCGGGCCCGGGTCGCGACTGCGCCTGCGCCTCGGGTGGGTGGCATGGGCTGGCCGGTCGCCGGTGGCCTGCTGGCGGGGTTCGGTGGACGCATGCCGGACGGACGCCGCAGCGATGGGGTGCTGATCGCGGCGGCTGCGGGGACCCGGGTCCAAGCGGTGGCCGATGGCACGGTGGTGTTCGCGGACTGGATGACCGGCTACGGCATGATCCTGATCATCGACCACGGCAACGGCTACATGAGCCTGTACGCGCACAATGACGGGCTGCTGCGGCAGGCAGGTGACGCGGTGCACAAGGGCGATGCGGTCGCCACGGTCGGCTCGTCCGGCGGCCAGGCGATGCCGGCGCTGTATTTCGAATTGCGTCGTGACGGCAAACCGGTGAATCCATCGGCCTGGCTGTCCCGGCAGTGACCGCAGGCAATCGCGCAGCGGCAGGCAATCATGCAACCATGGGCTGGTGCTGCCCCGCGCTTTCCCGCTGCGCGCGGTCCCATGGGTAAGTTTGAACAATTCCATCCTGGAGTTGTCAGCCCACGCCAAGTCCGGTCGTTGCCCGGACTTGGCTCACACGGATCAAGCACTTGCGTGATCGATTCGTGGCCAGCCATCCTTGGCTGGCAGGAACCTCTGGATTATTCAGAGATTCCCAAGCCATCGGAGAGTCGGATGCGGAACCCATTGCTGTGTGGTCTGGTTGCACTGGTGCTTTGCCAAGGCGCGGCATTCGCCCAAGAGACGCCTGCTTCCGCTGAGCCTGTGCATGGGGTCCCTGCGGCTGCGGGGGATCCTGCGGATGAGGTTGGGGCGCCCGATGATCCGGATGCGGCAACGCTCGAAGGCGCGAAGGTGCCACTCGACGAAATCCGCCGCTTCGTCCTGGTCTACAACGCGATCAAGCAGGCCTACGTCGACCCGGTTGACGACCAAGCCCTGATGCGCGCGGCGATCCGCGGGTTGCTTCTGGACCTCGACCCGCACAGCGCCTACATGGAGCGGAGCGACGCCGAGCAGTTCGACGAACAGACCCGTGGCAGTTACGACGGCGTGGGCCTCGAACTGCAACAGATGCCCGACGGCAGCCTGCGAATCATCGCCCCGATCGACGATAGTCCGGCCGATCGGGCCGGGCTGCGTAGCGGAGACCGCATCATCGCGATCGACGGCAAGGCGCTGCGCGCAGGCGAGGGCGATGTTTCCGAACCCCTGCGCGGCGCGGCCGGGAGCAGGGTGGTGGTCAAGGTCATCCGTGCCGGGGTGGCGGCGCCGTTCGACGTCATCCTGACGCGTGCGACCATTCGCACCGCCAGCGTGCGCTCGCGCCTGCTCGAGCCGGGTTACGGCTACATCCGCATCGCCAGCTTCCAGGCTTCGACGGCGGAAGATTTCGTCAAGCAACTCGTTGGATTGCAGAAAAACGGCCCGCTGCGCGGGCTGGTGCTGGATCTGCGCAGCAACCCGGGCGGATTGCTGGTGGGTGCCGTGCAGATCGCCGACGAACTGCTCGACCGTGGGCTCATCGTCAGCACGCGTGGTCGCAAGTCAATCGGTAACAGCCGCTTCGAAGCCACGCCTGGGGACCGCCTGCAGGGTGCGCCAGTCGTCGTCCTGGTTGATGCCGGTTCGGCCAGTGCGTCGGAAGTGTTGGCAGGAGCGCTTCATGACAACCACCGTGCGCGCGTGGTCGGCAGTCGCACCTTTGGCAAGGGATCGGTGCAAACCCTGCTGCCGCTGGACAACGGTGATTCGGTCAAGATCACCACGGCGCGCTATTACACGCCCAGTGGACATTCGATCCAAGCGCTCGGGATCGTCCCGGACGTGCTCTTGCACCCGGAAGGTGGACAGCGCCGCCAGGCCCCCGTCAGCGAAGCGGAACTCCCGGGGCACCTGGCCTCGGAGACGGGGGCGGTGGAAGGTGACAATGCCGGCGAAGTGCTTCCGGGTGAAGCGCCGGTTGCGGCCGCGCTGGCGGAATTGAAACGCATGGCCGCCCCGGTTGCAGCAACGACGGCCACCGTGGCGCCCAAGCCGACGCCGCCCAAGCCGCCGAAAGCGGCCGCGGGGCATCCTTGAGGCATCCCCGGGCCTGATCGGTTCGATGGGATTTCAAGGCTGCGTCGCGTGGATCAATACCCGCGACTGTGACGCAGGCGACGTGCGATCGCTGCGCGGGTCCCCAGTGCGAACGCAATGCCGAACACGAATCCACCGATGTGCGCCGGCCATGCAACTGCACCCAGCGCCGGCCCACTGTGGGCGAACAACACCTGCAACAAGGCCCACAGCCCGATCAGCAGGAAGGCGGGCACGCGCACGAACTGCAGGAACAACCCGAGCGGCAGCACCACGCCCAGGCGCGCACCGGGGAACAGTGCCAGATAGGCACCGATCAGGGCAGACACCGCACCGCTGGCCCCAATCACCACCCGGTCCGGCGTGCCGATGGCAAGCACCGCAGCCAGGTTCGATGCCGCTCCCCCGAGCAGAAACAGCAGCAGGAAGCGCCATCCGCCCATGCTGCGTTCCGCAGGCAGGCCGAAGATCAGCAGGAAGATCAGGTTGCCGAGCAGGTGGATCCAGTCTGCGTGCAGGAACAACCCCGAGAACAAGCGCAGGATGCTGCCGTCGACGATCGCATCGCGCCACGCCGAACCGCTGTCCAGCCCGCCTGTGAGCACGCCCCAGTCCAAGGTGGTGGCGATGCGACCGGCGGGCGCACGCAACGCCGCGACCACATAGGCAAGCCAAAGCGATGCAAACAGCAATGGCGTAGCCCAGAGGAAGCGCGGTTTCTTGCGGGGCGGAATTCCAACGAACATGGGGGACAGGTCAAATCGTGGCAAAACAGATGTTATAAGACAGTTAAAAATGCGCTATAGTGGACATACGGCATGGTACGTCGACGGGTCGGGCGTTATCGAACCTGGCGAAGGCCCCAGTGCGTGCCGTGCGTTCAAACATCCAATCCTTCATGCAGCCCAGTTCTACGGAGAGTTCCATCATGAGCAACAATCGCAGTCTTCGCGCTTCAGCGCTTGCGCTGGCCGTCCTCGGCACGCTGTTCGTAGGCCAGGCCGCCGCTTCCGGATTCCAGCTTCGCGAACAGAGCGTCAAGAACCTTGGCCGCTCCAGCGCCGGCAGCCTCGTCGGCAAGGACGCGTCGGTCGTCTCGCTCAATCCCGCGGCAATGACCAACCTTGACCAGCGCACCTTCCAGATGGACGCCACCGTCATCGACCTGTCGGCGACCTTCCATGGCGGTGGAACGATCTTCGGCCTGCCGGCATCGGCTGCGACTTCGCTGACCGGCGGCAATGGCGGTGACCCCGGCGATCCGACCCTGGTTCCGAACATGTCTGCGGTGTTCCCGATGCACGGTTCGCTCGAGGGCCTGTACCTGGGCGCCAGCGTGGGTGCGCCGTTTGGCCTGAAGACCGAGTATGCCCCGGGCTGGGTCGGCCGCTATCGCGCTATGACCTCGGACCTGAAGACCGTCGACCTGACCCTGTCGGCAGCAATCAAGTTCAACGAGGTCGCTTCGGTCGGCATTGGCCTGATCTACGAACACGCGCAGGCAACCCTGAGCAAGTCGATCGACTTTGGCTCTGCCATCTGTGCGCAGGCTGCTGCCGGTCTGCCGGCACCCAACACCGGCAACGTGATGCTGACCTGCTTCAACCCGGGCTGGGCGCTGTATCCGCTGTACCACCCGCAGTCCGCCGACGGCAGCCTCGTGATCAATGGCAGCGACACCAACATGGGTTACGTGGTGGGTGCCCAGATCAAGCCCAATGAAAGGCTGACGATTGGCCTCAGCTACCGTTCGGAGATCCGCCACAACCTGCGCGGCACGATTGACTTCAATGGCGTGCCGGCCCTGCTCGGTGCCGACCCGCGCTTCGTCGATAGCCCCGGCGGTGCGAAGTTGGTCACCCCGAGCATCGCCACGATCAGTGCGAGCTATGCCTTCACCGACCGCTTCCGGATGATGTTCGACCTCCAGCACACCGGCTGGAGCTCACTGCAGGACGTGACGATCGTGCGCTCCTCTGGCGTGGTCGTGGGCTCCGAGGATTTCTCGTGGGGCGGCAGCAACTTCATCTCGGTCGGCGGCGAATATGACCTGAGCGATGCATTCACGATGCGGTTCGGCGTGGGCCACGACCAGACGCCCACCAATGACCTGACCCGGACCCCGCGCTTGCCCGACAACAACCGCATGATCTACTCGATCGGCGGCACCTGGAACGTGTCCGAGAACCTTTCGCTGGATGCGGCCTACCAGCGGATCGAGATCAAGACCCCGCACATCGCATTGCCGGCGGATGTGGCGCACGGCAACACCTCGTCGCTGTACGGCTATTTCAATGGCCATGCCAACTTGTTCGGCGTCTCGATGCAGTACCGGTTCTGATTGATCCGTTTGGATCGGTTCGTCGAAGGAGCCCCGCGCAAGCGGGGCTTTTTCGTTGTGGAGGACATCGTGGCGCACGGTGAACACGGTTCGAGGCGGATTGCTCGACGTCCGTTCGCGGGAATCCTCCTCGCCACCAACGGGGATTTGCGTGATGGACTGCTCGCCCTGTGGTGCGGGTGACCCCACCACCCCAGCGCGGCCCTAGTGCAGCCCGCACGGTTATCCGCACCGTGATGCGGTGGCGCTTCCCGTGGCAGGCCTCGCCGCTCTCCCTCGCTTGATCAGTCGCCCAAGGTCAGCAGCGAGGCATTGCCGCCGGAGGCGGTGGTGTTGATGGTGACGGTCTTCTCGGTGACGAAGCGCAGCAGGTAATGCGGTCCACCGGCCTTGGGGCCGGTGCCGGACAGTCCCTGGCCGCCGAACGGCTGCACCCCGACCACCGCGCCGATTTGGTTGCGGTTGACGTAGATGTTGCCAACCCGCGCACGTGCCACGATGCGTTCGACGGTGGCGTTGATTCGCGAGTGGATGCCCAGGGTCAGGCCGAATCCGGTGGCGTTGATGGCGTCGATCACGGCGTCGAGTTGGTCGGCCTTCCAGCGGATCACGTGCAGGGCAGGGCCGAAGTTTTCCCGGGTCAATTGCGTGATCGACTGGAGTTCCCAGGCGCTCGGCGC
This sequence comes from Thermomonas sp., assembly GCF_020850895.1. Classification (GTDB taxonomy): domain Bacteria; phylum Pseudomonadota; class Gammaproteobacteria; order Xanthomonadales; family Xanthomonadaceae; genus Thermomonas. Next base: position 31,731 of record NZ_JADZDS010000083.1, read on the forward strand.
GATGAAGGTGCCGTGCTCGGTGTCCGGGCCCAGCGGCGTGCGTGCGATCAGGCGCGCGTCCTTGTCCATGGACGCGCCGTGCTCGGCCAGCGCGCACTGGGCGTCGCTGTCGATGACCGGGCCAACGTCGGTCGAGAGCAGACCCGGATCGCCGACCTTCAATTCGGCCATCGCGCCGGCGAGCATGGTCATCACCTTGTCGGCGATATCGTCCTGCACCAGCAGCACGCGCGCCGCCGAGCAGCGCTGGCCGGCCGAGGTAAAGGCGGAGCCGATCACGTCCTTGATCACCTGCTCCGGCAGCGATGAGCTGTCGGCGAGCATCGCGTTCTGGCCGCCGGTCTCGGCGATCAGGACACCGATCGGAGCATGTTCGCGCGCAGCCAGCGCGCGGTTGATCGCCCGCGCGGTGTCGGTTGAACCGGTGAAACACACGCCTGCCACGCGTGGATCGGAGGTCAGCGCGGCGCCGATGGTGGCGCCATCGCCGGGCACGAACTGCAGCACGCTGACCGGGATGCCGGCTTCGTGCAGCAGTTTGACCGCGGCCTGGCCCACCAAGTTGGTCTGCTCGGCGGGCTTGGCGATCACGGTGTTGCCGGCCGCCAGCGCGGCTGCAATCTGGCCGAGGAAGATCGCCAGCGGGAAGTTCCACGGGCTGATGCAGACGAATACGCCGCGCCCCGACAACTGCAGTCGGTTGCTTTCGCCGGTTGGCCCGGGCAGCGCCAGCGGCGCGAACTGTTCGCGCGCCTGCAGGGCGTAATAGCGCAGGAAATCGACCGCTTCGCGCACCTCGGCAACGCCGTCGGGCAGGGTCTTGCCGGCTTCCTTGGTGCACATCGCCATGAATTGGGGGGTGCGCACTTCCAGCAGGTCGGCGGCGTGCTCCAAGATCGCGGCGCGCGATGCGGCCGGGGTGGCGTCCCAGTCCGGCTGTGCTGCCGTGGCATTGACCAGTGCACGTTCGAGGGTGATGGCGTCGGTGGCCTGCCAGCGACCCACGGTTTCACGGCGGTCGGCCGGGTTGGTGACATCGGCAAAGGCTCCGCTCGGGCTGGCCCCCGGCACCAGCGGGCCGGCTGTCCAGCTGCCGGCGCCGGCGGCGTTGATCGCCTTGGCCAATTCCCGAAGTGCGTCGTCGTTGGCGAGGTTGATGCCCATGGAATTGCCTCGGTTCTGGTTCTGGCTGCGATACAGGTCGACCGGCAGCGGGATGCGGGGGTGCGTGATGGACGTCAGGCTGGCTACGAACCCGGCAGGGTCACGCACCAGTTCCTCGACCGGGATGCTCTCGTCGGTGATCCGGTTGACGAAGCTGGAGTTGGCGCCGTTCTCGAGCAGGCGGCGCACCAGGTAGGGCAGCAGGTCTTCGTGGCTCCCGACCGGCGCATACACCCGGCAGGGCGCGTCGAGGCGATTGGCGGGAATGACTTCGGCATAAAGGTCATCACCCATGCCGTGCAGTTTCTGGAATTCGAAATCGCGTCGGTCCGCCATCCTGCGTGCCATCTGGTACACGGTGGCAATGGTGTGGGCGTTGTGGGTCGCGAACATCGGATACAGCGCATCGCCGGCATCGATCATGCGGCGGGCGTTGGCGAGATAGCTGACGTCGGTGTTCTGCTTGCGGGTGAACAGCGGATAGCCACCCAGCCCGTCCACCTGCGCGCGCTTGACCTCGGCATCCCAATAGGCGCCCTTGACCAGCCGTACCGGGATCCGGTGGCCGCTGCGACGGGCCAGGTCGACGAGGAAATCGATCACCCGTGGTGCGCGCTTCTGGTAGGCCTGCACGGCCAGGCCGTAGCCGTTCCAGCCCTCCAGCGACGGGTCGGTGAGGGTGGCTTCGATCAGGTCGAGGGACAGCTCGAGGCGGTCGGTTTCCTCGGCGTCGATGGTGAAGCCGATGTTGTACGACTTGGCCTGTCGCGCCAGTCCGAGGATGCGTGGCGCCAACTCGGCCATGACCCGGGCGCGCTTGGCGTGCTCGTAGCGCGGGTGCAGGGCGGAAAGCTTGATCGAAATGCTGGGCGCGGAAAAGACGTCGGTGAATGGCCCGGTGCCGCCGATCGCGGCGATCGCGCTGCGGTAGGCTTCAAGGTAACGTGCGGCGTCGGCGGCAGTCAGTGCGGCCTCGCCGAGCATGTCGAAGGAATAACGGTAGTTGGCGCCTTCGCCCTTGCGGCTGCGCGAGAGCGCCTCGCCGATGGTCCGGCCGAGCACGAACTGGTGGCCCATGATCTTCATCGCCTGGCGCACGGCCAGGCGGATCACCGGTTCTCCGGCGCGACCGATCAGCCGCTGGAAGGCGCCGTAGGCATCGCGCTTGGTGTCGTCGGCGAGATCGACCAGCCTGCCTGTGAGCATCAAGCCCCAGGTGGAGGCGTTGACCAGTACCGATTCGGACTGGCCCAAATGACGTTTCCAGTTGGCGTCGCCGAGCTTGTCGCGGATCAGCGCGTCAGCTGTGTCCTGGTCCGGGATGCGCAACAGCGCTTCTGCAACGCACATCAGCAATACGCCCTCGTCGCTGCCGAGGTCGTATTGGCGCATGAAGGCTTCGACCACGCCCTGGTCGCGCGCGCGCGCGCGTACACGCCGGACCAGGTCTGCTGCGGTTTCCTGCGCGAGTGCGTGGTCAGCAGCCGGCAATTCGGCGATGGCCAGCAACTCGCGGACATGCTGTGCTTCGGCCAATGACCAGCCGGCCGTGATCGCGGCCCGCGGTGCTGCCAGTTGTCCCGGGAGTTCCGGGTCTAGGATCGCTGCGGCGGGAACCGGGATCGAATCGCTGCTCATGCACGCGGAGGTCTTGCGTCGGGCCCAATAGTGTAAGCGAGAGCGGGTTCAGCCATCGGATGGTTGCCGTTGTCGGCCTGCACCAGTAATCTTGATTTGGATCAAGCCTGCCACGGCGTTGATGTGGCAAGGCGAGGGGAAGGTTTCGGAACCCCGGGGAACACGCGTGGGCCGGCTGTGGCCCGGCGTGGCTGTGGGGTGGACTGATTACAGGGCTTTGACGTGATGACATCCGGTCGTTTGAAACTGCTCGCGTTGGCCCTGGCTAGCGCATTTCCTTGGGTTTTGCATGCGCAGCCAACCCCCTCCGGGCCTGCGGACCCGCATCCGTGGCAATTGAACCTCGTGCGTGGCGTCACGCCCACCGCTCACGCCGCCTACGACGCCCACATGATCGTGCTGTGGGTGTGCGTGGTGATCGGGGTGCTGGTGTTCGGTGCGATGGCGGTTGCGATCTTCCGGTTCCGCAAATCCAAGGGTGCCGTGGCGGACACCAGCTTCACCCACAGCACCAAGCTGGAAGTGGTGTGGACCGCAATCCCGATTCTGATCCTGATCGGGCTTGCGTTCCCGGCGACCAGCGGCCTGTTGCGCATGTACGACACCCGCGATTCGGCCATGACGGTCAAGATTACCGGCTACCAGTGGATGTGGAGGTATGAGTATCTGGGCGAGGACGTCACCTTCACCAGTCGCCTCGACCGGCGCAGCGACGAGCTTCGCCAGAGCCGCAAGGTGGTCAATGCCGACGACGATCCGCACTACTTGCTCGACGTGGACAATGTGCTGGTGTTGCCGGTCGACACCAAGGTGCGCTTCGTGCTGACCGCCGACGATGTCATCCATTCGTGGTGGGTGCCGGCATTGGGCTTCAAGCAGGATGCGGTCCCCGGCTTCGTCAATGAGGCCTGGGCACAGATCGAAACGCCCGGGATCTATCGTGGCCAGTGTGCCGAGTTGTGCGGCAAGGACCATGGCTTCATGCCGATCGTGGTCAAGGTCGTGAGCAAGGAGGAGTTTGCTGCCTGGCTGGCCGCGCAGAAGCAGAAGAATGCACCTCCGGCAGCGCCTGCACCTGCACCCGTGGCACCAGCCGCGCCCGCGCCCGCAGCCGACCCTGCCGCGCCCGCGCCCACAGCCGACCCTGCCACGCCCGCGCCCACAGCCGACCCTGCCACGCCCGCCGTCACCGCGCCACCTGCCGCCCCGGCGACGGTTGGCTGATCCACGTATCGCATTCGAGAAGGCACGCACAATGTCCGCAACCCACCCAGACGCCATCGGCCACGACCACGGCCATGACGCTCACCACCAGGGCTTCATCGACCGCTGGTTCTTCTCCACCAACCACAAGGACATCGGCACGCTGTACCTGGTGTTCAGCTTCACGATGGCGATCTTGGGTGCGGCGCTGTCGGTGGGGCTGCGTGCCGAGCTGGCCGAGCCGGGCCTGCAGTACATGAAGCCGGAGTTCTTCAACCAGCTCACCGCGATGCATGCGCTGGTGATGATCTTTGGCGCCATCATGCCGGCGTTCGTGGGCTTGGCGAACTGGATGATCCCGCTGCAGATCGGCGCCCCGGACATGGCGTTGCCGCGCATGAACAACTGGTCGTTCTGGATCATGCCGTTTGCCTTCGCCCTGCTGCTGATGACCTTCTTCCTGCCCGGCGGTGCGCCCGCCGGTGGCTGGACCATGTACCCGCCACTGTCCCTGCAGGGTGGTTACAACCTCGCGTTCGCGATCTTCGCGATCCACATGATGGGCGTCAGTTCGGTGATGGGTGCGATCAACATCATCGCCACCATCCTCAACATGCGCGCGCCGCAGATGGACCTGCTGAAGATGCCGATCTTCTGCTGGACCTGGCTGATCACCGCGTTCCTGCTGCTGGCGGTGATGCCGGTGCTGGCCGGTGCCGTCACCATGCTGCTGACCGACCGCTTCTTCGACACCAGCTTCTTCAATGCAGCGGGCGGCGGCGACCCGGTGATGTACCAGCACATCTTCTGGTTCTTCGGCCACCCGGAGGTCTACATCATGATCCTGCCGGCGTTCGGGATCGTGTCGGAGATCATCCCGACCTTTTCGCGCAAGCCGCTGTTCGGCTACCAGGCGATGGTCTACGCCACCGCCGCGATCGCCTTCCTGTCGTTCATCGTCTGGGCGCACCACATGTTCGTGGCGGGCATGCCGCTGGGCGGCGAGGTCTACTTCATGTTCGCCACCATGCTGATCTCGATCCCCACCGGGGTGAAGGTGTTCAACTGGGTGACCACCATGTGGCGCGGATCGCTGACCTTCGAGTCGCCGATGCTGTGGGCACTCTCGTTCGTGGTGCTGTTCACCATCGGCGGCTTCTCCGGCCTGATGCTGGCGATCGTGCCGGCCGACTACCAGTACCACGACACCTACTTCGTGGTCGCCCACTTCCACTACGTGCTGGTGACCGGCGCCCTGTTCGCCATCATCGGGGCCATCTACTACTGGTGGCCGAAGTGGACCGGGCGCATGTACAGCGAGACGCTGGCGAAGATCCATTTCTGGTGGACCTTCGTGTTCGTCAACATGGTGTTCTTCCCGCAGCATTTCCTCGGCTTGGCCGGCATGCCGCGACGCATCCCGGATTACAACGTGGTGTTCGCGGACTGGAACCTGATCAGCACGATCGGCGCGTTCTGCATGTTCCCGACGCCGTTCTTCATGGCCTTCGTGCTGTGGCGTTCACTCAAGACCGGCGCCAAGGCCGAGGCCCGTGCCTGGGAAGGTGCGCGCGGCTTGGAGTGGACCGTGCCGTCGCCGGCACCGCACCACACATTCCAGACACCGCCGGAGATCCACCCGGGAGACTTGGCCCACGGTGACCCGGCCCACTGAGGGAGCATGGCGATGGATTCCCGCCAGTCCGATCACGATCCGGTAACCGCTGCAGCGCACAAGCGTGCGCGGCGGACGGCATGGATTCTGGCGCTGGCGGTGCTCGCGCTGTACGGTTGGGTGGTCCTTACCGGCGGGGGGATGCGATGAGCAACTCGCCGTTGGGGCCGCTGGGCGTGTGGAAGATGCTGGGGCTTTCGCTGGGCGCGTTCGCGTTCGCGTTCTCGATGGTGCCGCTGTACCGGATCACCTGCGAGAAGGTGTTCGGCATCCGCCTGGAGAAAGGGCCGAACGCGGCGAACGTGGAGGCAAACCCGAACGATGGGCGCTGGGTGACGGTGCAGTTCGATGGCGGGGTGAATTCCAAGCTGCCGTGGCGGTTCGCACCGAAGCAGGAAACCCTCCGAGTCCAGGTGGGGCGCCAGTACGAGGCACTGTTCGAGGCCAGCAACATCTCCGATCACGCCATCGTCGGGAATGCGGTGCCGTCCGTTGCTCCGGCGCGTGCGTCACGCTATTTCAACAAGACCGAATGCTTCTGCTTCACCGCGCAGACGCTGGAACCGGGAGAATCGCGCGACATGCCGGTGCGCTTCATCGTCGATCCCGCGCTCCCGCACGGGGTTCGGACCATCACCCTGTCGTACACATTCTTCAAGAACGACGCCCAGACCGCCGCGCTCGTCGCACGAGCCGGGGCGGGCGGGTCGGTGCACGCCGCCCCCTGATCCCTTCCAACTTCCCGGAACACCGCCATGGCCAATGCCCCCGCCGAACTCGGCACCCACGACAAGGACATCTACTTCGTCCCCAGCAAGAGCCGCTGGCCGCTGGTGGCTTCGGTTGCGCTGTTCGTCACCATGTTCGGTTTCGCCAACTGGCTGAATGACGTCAGCTGGGGTCGGACGGTATTTTTCCTCGGCATCATCCTGCTGGTCGTCACTGCATTCGGCTGGTTCGGCGAAGTGGTCCGCGAGTCGATCGGGGGTCGCTACAACAGGCAGGTGGATATCTCGTTCCGGATGGGGATGGCGTGGTTCATCTTTTCCGAGGTGATGTTCTTCGCGGCGTTCTTCAGCGCGCTGTTCTACGCGCGCCAGTTCGTCATCCCTTGGCTGGAGGGACAGGGGCACGGGGTGGAGACCCACGCCATGCTGTGGCCGGACTTCACCGGCGGCTGGCCGAGCAATGGCCCCGAGGCTGTCGGTGGCGCCTACCAGACCATCCCGGCTTGGGGCGTGCCTCTGCTCAACACCCTGATCCTGCTGACGTCGGGCCTCACCATCACCGTCGCGCACCATGCCCTCAAGGCCGGGAAGCGCGGCATCCTGCTGGCCTTCCTGGGCGCGACGGTGCTGCTGGGTTGGCTGTTCCTGTTCTACCAAGTCGAGGAATACACCCACGCCTACGGCGCGCTCAACCTGACCCTGGGTTCGGGCATCTACGGTTCCACGTTCTTCATGCTGACCGGATTCCACGGGGCGCACGTCACCCTCGGGACGATCATGTTGGCGGTGATCTGGTTCCGCTGCGCAAAGGGCCATTTCAGCGCCGACAACCATTTCGGGTTCGAGGCGGTGGCGTGGTATTGGCATTTCGTGGACGTTGTTTGGCTTGGCCTGTTCGTTTTCGTCTACGTGCTCTGACCCCCGGGCGACACTCCCCGGTGCCGCATTGCCCCGTCAGGCCATCCGGCGAGAGCGATCGGTCGGGGGGTCATGCAATGCGCGGCCAGGGTGGTGGCATGGTCGCTGGCCGGCGTGGGATCATCCTCGCGGTGACTGGCCAACCGAGTGCGGCGTGATCCAGCCCATGTGGATTCCCAGCATCAACAGCAGAACCAAGAGGATGCTCAGGGCGATCCGCCAGGTCAGCGCATTGACCGTCCGCTTGCTGCCGCCTTTGTCCACCAGCATGTAATACAGCCCGGCACCGAGGTGCCAGAGGATGAGGAGCAGGAACCCACCGATGAGCAGGATCTTGAGCGAGCTGCCCACGTTGCCTCCGATGCCGGTCCATTCCGGCGCTGGTGCGGCATTATCGCAGCCCGACGGGGCGTGGCGATGAGCGTGCGTGGCGGGCGTTTGTTCCTGTGGTGGCTGCTTGCCCTGGTGGTAGCCGGGGGATTTGCCCAAGCGGGTCGCTGGCAACTGGAGCGCATGCACGAAAAGCAGGCGATCGTCGAGGACGCTGCACGCGCCCTGACCCGCGCCAATCCGCAGCCACTGCTGCTTGCGTCCGATCCCAAGCGCACGTACGCCTACGATTGGGCGCTGGGCACGGGGCGCATCCTCAACGTGACCCTGTGGCTGGACGGCCAGCAGCGAGAAGGCGTGGTCGGCGTGCGCATGTATTGCATCCTGCTGCCCGACATCGGTGCGCAGGCGTTGTTGGTGGATGCGGGCTGGCGACCGCTGGGTGGCGACCGGGTGCTGCCGGAGTATGGGTGTCCAGCGGGCGGTGACCAGCATGTGCGCGGCTTGTTGGCCCCGCCGCCGTCGGAAGGACTGCGCCACGGGGCAGCACTGGCGGGCGCCGGTCCCGATCGCTGGTTGATGGCGCGCATGGACCTGCCCGCGATCGCAGCCTCGCTGCGCCTGCCGATGAAGCTTGCGCCACGAGTCCTGCGCATTGATTCGCGTCGACTGGAGGGTGACCAGGGCGTGATGGCGGCGCCCAACGAGCGTGAGTTGGTGATTCTCCCGAACACGATGTCGCCGGATCGCCACCTTGGCTACGCGGTGCAGTGGTTCGGCCTGGCGCTGACGGTGTTGGTCGTAGCGCTGCTGCTTTCGATACGGGCCTTGCGGAAATGACCGACGTGGGCGCTTCTTCGCGTGTTCGTGCCCGCAACCGCACGACCCTGCTGTTGATCCTCGGGCTGTCGTTGGGTGCCTTGGTGCTTGCCGGGGTGCTGCGCTTCTCCGGCTGGCAGCCGGCCGGCCACATCAACAAGGGCCAGATGCTGCAGCCCTATGGCGACCTGCGCGATTTCACGCCCACCCTCGTGGATGGACATCCGTATCGTTGGTCCGACAGCCCGCGCACTTGGCGGATCGTGGCGGCGCCGCGTGACTGCACCGGCACGCGCCAGCCACAGTGCGCCAAATTGCTCGTGAACCTCGACAAGGTCTGGCGCATCATGGGCCGCGAGGCAGATCGCGTGCATGTCCTGTGGATTGGCCAAGCCCCCGGCGATGTCAGTGGCTTGCGCGAGGTGCATCTGCTGCGCCCGGATCCGCGTCTCTCGGCCGCACTCAGCGGCATCGACGATCCACGCGGCGATCCGGTCTGGCTGGTGGATCCGAATGGCTTCGTGGTGATGCGCTATGCCCCAGGTGCCGATCCGGGCGACTTGCGCTTCGACCTTGCCAAGCTGCTGAAGATCAATTGAGCCCATGACCCAGACGTCCCGGTCGCACCTTTACCGACATTTCCACCGCATCGCCTGGCTGGCGACGGCACTGGCGGCGGCATTGATCGTGTTCGGTGCCTTCGTGCGCCTGTCCAATGCCGGCCTCAGTTGCCCCGATTGGCCGACCTGCTATGGCCGGGCCGCGTGGCCGACCCGCGCCGACCAGATCGTCGATCATGCGGCCACCGCGATCCGAGCGGTCGACCCAAGCAAGGCTTGGCGCGAGCAGTTCCACCGCATGGTCGCTGGCGTGCTCGGCGTGCTGGTGTTGGCGCTGGCCCTGCTGGCGGCGCGTCGGCGGCGCTGGGGCATCACGCAAATCCTTGCTGCCGCGGTACTGGTGGCAACCTCCATCCATTTCTACATGAGTGGCTATGTGCTGGCATCTGCGCACCCCGCGGAGGCCATCCCCGCCGCGGCACAGACGCGCTACTTCATCGCAGGCTGTCTCGCGGTGCTGGGGGAGGCCGTCCTGCTGCTGGCAGCGATGCGCTGGTCGAATCTCGACGCGGCAAGAGCCAGCGCCTTGACCCTGGCGGTCATCATCTTCCAGGCCTTGCTCGGCATGTGGACGGTGACCTGGCTGCTCAAGCCCATCGTAGTGATGGGCCACCTGGTCGGCGGTCTGACGACGTTCGCCCTGCTTGCATGGACGGCGTGGCGGGCCACCGACCTGCCGATCCTGACCGCGGACGCGCGCCGGTTGCGCCAGTGGCTGATCATCGGCCTGGTCCTGCTGGGTACCCAGATCGCGCTGGGCGGCTGGACCAGTGCCAACTACGCGGCCTGGGCCTGCGGTACCGACTTCCCGAAATGCGCGGGCGATTGGTGGCCCGAGCATAATTTCCACCAGGGATTCGTGCTCTGGCGTGGCATCGGCGTGGATTACGAGGGCGGCATCCTCGACAACCCGGCACGGGTGGCGATCCAGATGGCGCACCGACTGATGGCGGGGGTGGTGTTCGTCTACCTGCTTGGCCTGGCGGTGAAGCTGCTGCGAATGCCGGGCCTGCGCGGCTGGGGTATGGCGTTGGCATTGCTTGCCTGCGTGCAGGTTGGGCTGGGGATCAGCAATGTCATGCTTGCGCTGCCACTGTCGATGGCGATCCTGCATAACGCAGGTGCGGTTGCGCTGCTATTCGTACTGGTGACGCTGCTGGCGCGCCTGCGGCCCCCCGAGGGCATGGCATGAGCACGGCGGTCCTGTCTCAGTACTGGCGGTTGACCAAACCGCGGATCGTCGCGCTGATCGTGTTCACCGCGATCATCGGCATGCTGCTGGCGATCCAGCCAGGTGAACCGTGGCCGTGGCTACGGATCCTGGCCGGCACCGCAGGAATCTGGCTGTCGGCGTCCAGCGCCGCCGCGATCAACCACCTGCTCGACCAGCGCATCGACAAGGTCATGGCGCGGACCGCGGATCGACCGTTGCCCACCGGCGCGTTGCGGCCGGTGCAGGTGCTGGCATTCGCCGTTGCCCTTGGGATCGCTTCGATGGCGGTATTGCTGCTGTGGGTCAATCCCATCAGTGCAGTGTTGTCGTTCGCCGGGCTGATCGGCTACGCGATCATCTACACCGGCTTCCTCAAGCGGGCCACGCCGCAGAACATCGTGATCGGCGGGCTGGCCGGTGCGGTGCCGCCGCTGCTGGGCTGGGCCGCCGTCACCGGCATGGCGAACGAACGGGACTGGGGCTATGCGCTGCTGCTGGTACTGATCGTGTTCGTGTGGACGCCGCCGCATTTCTGGGCGTTGGCGATCTTCCGCCGCGAGGACTATTCGCGCGCGCTGGTGCCGATGCTGCCGGTGACCCATGGTGTGGTCTACACCCGCTGGCAGATCCTGCTCTACACGGTCCTGCTGGTGATCGCCTCGGTGCTGCCGTGGGTGGTGCACATGAGCGGGCTGTTCTACCTCGGCGGCGCGCTGGTGCTGGGGGGCGTGTTCCTGTGGTACGCGTGGACGCTGCTGGATCCGCCGGATGACTATTTCGCGATGCGGACCTTTTGGTATTCGATCTGGTACCTGATGGCACTGTTCGGGTTCCTGCTGATCGACCATTGGCTGCTGCCAATGCTGGATGCCGCGCCGGCGCTGGAGTTCGCGCCGCAGTCGTGAACGACCTGTTCGCCGCGCCTCATGGCCTGCGCACCGATCTGGCGAAGCAGGCCTGCGTCCTGCATGGGTTTGCGCTGCCGTTCGTGGATGCGCTGCTGGCCGGAGTGGGATGTGTTAGTGCCACTTCTCTGTTCCGACACTTCGTCACGCCCGGTGGCCATGCCATGCAGGTGGCCATGACGAACTGTGGTCCGCTGGGGTGGGTCAGCGATCGTCGTGGCTACCGCTACGTCGAATGCGACCCCCTGACAGGTGCGCCTTGGCCGGCATTCCCGGACGGCTTCCTGGCGTTGGCGAGCGCGGCCGCCGCCGAGGCCGGCTTCGCCGACCATGTGCCGGATGCCTGCCTGATCAATCGCTATGCGCCGGGCACGCGGTTGTCGCTGCATCAGGATCGCGACGAGGATGATCACGTCGCGCCGATCGTGTCGGTGTCGCTGGGCCTGCCGGCGACCTTCCTGTTCGGCGGCTTCGCGCGTGGCGACAAGGCGCTGCGGGTGCCGCTGGTGCACGGCGACGTGGTGGTCTGGGGTGGCGTGGATCGCATGCGCTTCCATGGGGTGCTGCCGATCGCGCCGGGGCTGCATCCCGCGCTCGGCGAACAACGTATCAACCTGACGTTCCGAAAGGTGCACTGAGCCGGCGCAAGAACCGGGAGGCGCGGCTGCGATCAGGCGGCTACAGTGCTGTCATGGACGCGCCCATTGAACCCTCGCATCGAGATGCCGATCGCATCGCCGCTGCTTGCCGACAGATCGAGCAGGCAGCGACGCCGCCATCGCTGGGTGTGTTGGCAATGGCGGCCGGTCTCAGCCCGCACCAGTTCCATCGACGCTTCAAGGAAATGACCGGCTTGACGCCGAAAGCCTATGCACAGGCACACCGTGGTAAACGCTTGCGTGGAGCGCTGGCGAAACCAGAGGTAAAGGTCGTCGATGCGGCATTCGATGCCGGCTTCAATGCAAGCAGCCGTTTCTATGACAGCGCCGAGGCGCTGCTCGGAATGCAGCCTGCGCAGTATCGCGATGGCGGTGCGCAAGCGCGGATCGTGTTCGCCGTCGGACAATGCTCGCTGGGTGCGCTGCTGGTGGCGCGCAGTGCACGTGGGCTGTGCGCGATCGACCTCGGTGATGATCCGGACGTGCTGCTGCGCGAGATGCAGGACCGCTTTCCACGCGCAGAGTTGATCGGTGGCGATGTCGATTTCGAGCAACAGCTGGCGCAGGTGGCAGGCTTTATCGAAGCGCCACGACTGGGCCTGGACTTGCCGCTTGATATCCGTGGAACCGCGTTTCAGCAACGGGTATGGGAGGCATTGCGCAGGATTCCCGTTGGCAGGACCGTGAGCTATGCCGAGTTGGCCGATCTGCTCGGTGCGCCCCGCGCCGTTCGCGCCGTGGCCGGAGCCTGTGCCGCCGATACGTTGGCGGTGGCCATTCCTTGCCATCGGGTGGTGCGCAGCGATGGCGCACTCTCTGGCTATCGTTGGGGCGTTGCTCGCAAGCGTGCGCTTCTGGCACGCGAGTCTGCTGACTGAACCCTCAGCGCCGCAGCCTGGCCTGCAGCAATTCGCGCAACTCTTGTTTTTCCGCGTCATCCAGGTTGCGTTCGCGCTGTTGGACCTGCAATTCCTCGAGCCGATGCTGGAGGACCAAGCGGTTGATCTGGGCGATGGCGTCGAGGAAATCCGCGCGTCGTGCGGCGTCCTCTCCCGGCAAGTCCTGCAGGGCCAGGCGCTGCAGCGCGGAGGATTCCTCACGACCTTCGAAGTGTTCAAGCAACGCGGCGCTGTTCAGCCCCGGGCGTTCGCGCAGGAGCAGGACCAATTCGGAAAGGGTTTCGATGCCGGGTTGTTGAAGGCTTGCGAACGGATAGGGTGGCGTGAGTTCGGAAGCGAACTCCGGATTCTGCAAGAGATGCGTGATCGCCGTGCGGACCAAGCTCGGGCGACGATCCCCTTGGGGTCTGGTCGCGGACGTGCCGTGCGTGGCCGTTGCCCTCGACGGACTGGCGGTTGCGGTGCGGCCAAGGCCGGTCAGCTCCTGCAGGCGCTGGCGCATCAGATCACCGAAGGCGCCATCGGGGATTTGCGCGAGCAGCGGTTTGCAGCGTTCGGCCAAGCGCGCCTTGCCGTCGAGACTGGCGAGGTTCACGTCGTTCGACATATGCGCGTAGAAGAATTCGGACAGCGGGGTGGCGGCGCGCAGGCGCGCATCGAAGCCCGCCACGCCCTCCTTGCGCACCAGCGAGTCCGGGTCTTCGCCGTCGGGCAGGAACAGGAACAAGGCCTGGCGGCCATCCTTCATGCGCGGCAGCACCGACTCCAGCGCCTTCCAGGCGGCGCTGCGGCCGGCGCGGTCGCCATCGAAACAGAAATACACATCCGGTGCATTGCGGAACAGCAGTTCGGCATGGTCCGGCGTGGTCGCCGTGCCCAGCGTGGCCACCGCCTGCGACACGCCGTATTGCGCCAGCGCCACCACGTCCATGTAGCCTTCGACCACGATCAGGCGGTCGAGCTTGGCATTGGCTTGGCGCGCCTGCCACAGCCCGTACAGTTCGCGCCCCTTGTGGAACAGCGCGGTCTCCGGCGAGTTGAGGTACTTCGGCGAATCTTCGGGGTCGATCACGCGGCCACCGAAGGCGATGACACGCCCGCGGCGGTCGTGGATCGGAAACATCAGGCGGTCACGGAACTTGTCGTAGACGTGGCCCTTGTCGTTCTTCGAGAACAGCCCGCCGCGTTCCAGCAACTGCATCCGCTGCGGATCGGTGCCGAGGGCATCACGCAGCGCCGAGAAGCCGTCGGGCGCATAGCCGATGGCGTAACGCGCGATGATGTCGGCGGCGATGCCGCGCTTGCCGACATAGGCGCGGGCCTTGTCACTGCGCGCCAACTGGCTGCGGAAGAAGGTCGACGCCGCTTCCATCGCGCCGTACAGGTCGCGGGTTTCCGGATTGGCATTGCGTTGGGTGGTGTCGCGCGGCACCTCCAGCCCGACGCGCTTGGCCAGCTCTTCGACCGCATCGAGGAATTCCAGTCGGTCGTACTGGATCAGGAACGACAGTGCGGTGCCGTGCGCGCCACAGCCGAAGCAGTGATAGAACTGCTTGGTCGGGGAGACAGTGAAGCTGGCCGAGCGCTCGTCGTGGAACGGACAACGCGCCGCGAATTCGCGGCCCTGTTTCTTCAGCGGCACCCGGGCGCCGACCACTTCGACGATGTCGGAGCGCGCCAGCAGATCGTCGATGAAGGCGTCGGGGATGCGTGCCATCCGGCTAGTGTAGAGGCGCGGTGGTCTGGCGATGCATCAGAGTTCGTTGCGCGCCGCCAACGCATGCAGGGCGGCGCCTTCCAGCCGTTGCACCGTCCATTCGTCCATGCCGACTGCGCCAATGCTGCGGTAGAACCCGATCGAGGGCGCATTCCAGTCCAGCACACTCCATTCGAAGCGGGCACAGTCGCGCTGCACGGCGATCTGCGCCAGCGTCGCCATCAGGTGCTTGCCGAGGCCCGCGCCCCGGTAGGGCGGCCGCACGAACAGGTCTTCCAGATACAGCCCGCGCTTGCCGGCGAAGGTGCTGAAAGTGTGGAAGAACAGGGCGAAGCCGACCGCCTCGTCGTCGACCTCGCCGATCAGGACTTCGGCGGCCGGATGCGGGCCGAACAACTGCGCCCGCAGGCCGTCTTCGGTGGCGATTGCGGCATCGGCCAACCGTTCGTACTCGGCCAGTTCCGCGATCAACTCCCGGATCAGCGGCACGTCGTCGGGCGTGGCCGGGCGTATCGAGAGCAGCGGCGATGGCGTGGGCATGGCGTCTTACCGGCGGGATTGAACGGAGGCGTGCGCGCAGTCGGTCGGTCAGCCCAGCCTTTGCTTCACCAGCTTCGACACCAGGCCCATGTCGGCCTGACCGGCTAGGGCAGGTTTGAGCACGCCCATCAGCTTGCCCATGTCGGTGGCGGAGGCGGCGCCGGTCGTGGCGATGGCCTGATCGATCGCGGCGAGGATCGCGGCCTCGTCGAGCTTGGCCGGCAGGTAGGCCTCGATCACGCCCAACTCGTAGCGCTCGATCGCGGCGAGATCCTCGCGCGCGGCGGCCTCGAACTGGGTGATCGAATCCTTGCGCTGCTTGACCATCTTTTCCAGCACGGCCAGCACCAGCGGGTCGGTCATCTCCACGCGTTCGTCGACTTCCTTCTGCTTGATCGCGGCATTGATCAGGCGGATGACCGCGAGGCGCTCTTTTTCGCCGGCCTTCATCGCGGTTTTCATGTCATCGGTGAGTTGTTGCTTGAGGCTCATGGACGTGCTCTCGGAATCAATGGTGCAAAAACGCGAAAAAGCCGGCCACGCTCGCGCGTGCCGGCTTTCGAAGCAGGCGTTGCGCTCAGTACAGGCGCTGGCGCTTGGTCACATCGCGCCCGGCGCGACGGGCCTGACGCTTCACCGCCGCGGCGGCCTTGCGCTTGCGTTCCTGGGTCGGCTTTTCGTAGAACTCGCGCTTGCGGGTTTCGGCCAGCACGCCGGCCTTTTCGCAGGTGCGCTTGAAGCGGCGCAGGGCAAACTCGAAGGGCTCGTTTTCGCGGACTTTGACGCTGGGCATTTAGAACTCTCGTGGTCGTAAGGCCTGCCTTTTGCGGCAGGAAGCTGCACATGGTAGCAGTGCCCCCGGTTTGAGCGCAAGATGGGCGGATGAAAGTCCTGGGTATCGAAACCTCCTGCGATGAGACCGGGGTGGCGGTCTACGACACCGCCCTGGGCGGCGCGGCCGGGCTGCGCGCGCACGCCGTCTACAGCCAGATCGCCCTGCACGCCGAGTACGGCGGGGTGGTGCCGGAGCTGGCCAGCCGCGACCACGTGCGCAAGCTGCTGCCGCTTATTCGGCAAACCCTGGACGAGGCGGGGCTGAGGCTGTCGGACCTCGATGGCGTGGCCTATACCGCCGGGCCGGGACTGGTCGGCGCGCTGCTGGTCGGCGCGGCGGTCGGCCGCGCGCTGGCGTGGGCGCTGGACGTCCCGGCGCTGGCCGTCCACCACATGGAAGGCCATCTGCTGGCGCCGCTGCTGGAAGACGACGCGCCGGCGCCGCCGTTCGTGGCGCTGCTGGTGTCCGGTGGGCATACCCAGCTGATCGCGGTGGAGGCGATCGGCCGCTACCGGCTGCTGGGTGAAACCCTGGACGATGCCGCGGGCGAAGCCTTCGACAAGACCGCCAAGATGATGGGCCTGCCCTATCCGGGCGGGCCGCAGTTGGCCAAGCTGGCCGAACAGGGCGTGCCGGGCCGGTTCAAGTTCGCGCGTCCGATGACCGATCGACCGGGCTTGGATTTTTCCTTCAGCGGCCTGAAGACCCAGGTGCTGCTGGCGTGGCGCGATTGCGACCAGGCCGAGCAGACCCGCGCCGACATCGCCCGCGGCTTCGAGGACGCGGTGGTCGATACCTTGGCGATCAAGTGCGAGCGCGCGCTGGACGCGGCCGGTTGCGACGTGCTGATCGTGGCCGGCGGCGTCGGTGCGAACAAGCGGCTGCGGGCGCGTTTGACACAGATGTGCGAACAACGCGGCGGCCGCGCCTGCTTCCCGCGCCCCGCGCTGTGCACCGACAACGGCGCGATGATCGCCTTCGCCGGCGCGCTGCGCCTGCAGGCCGGCCAGCGCGAGGATGCGACGATCCGGGCCACCCCGCGCTGGGACATGGCGACGCTGCCGGCGGTGTGAATTCTGCGGACAGGCTTGGGCAACAACTCCCGGGGCGCGCGTTGTCGCTCGCTTCGGAACACCGGGTATCCTTGCGCCATGACCGACATCATTTTCATCGAAGGCCTGCGCATCCCCGCCCTGATCGGCGTCCACGCGCGCGAGCGCCTGGCTCCGCAGACGCTGGTGCTGGACGTCCGGATCCGCTTCGACACCCACATCGCCGCGCTCAGCGACAGCCTGATCGATGCCCTCGATTACGAGGCGGTGGCGCAGCGGCTGGCCGATTTCGTCACCCAGACCGAATACGTGCTGGTGGAAACGCTGGCCGAGGCCTGCGCCGACCTGATTCTCACCGAATTCGGCGCCCACGGGGTGCGGCTGAAGATCAGCAAGCCCGAGGCGCTGGCCAATGCGACGGCGGTGGGGGTGGAAATCGAGCGCGGGAGTCTGGTGGAATGAGCGTGGTGCTGGTCACCGGCGCGTCGCGCGGGATCGGCCGGGCGATCGTCGCGCGTTTCGTCCGCGAAGGGCAGCAGGTGATCGCCTGCGCCCGCGGAAGGCAGGGCCTGGACGAACTCAAGTCGAAGCACCCCGCGGTTGAATGCTTCCCTTGCGACCTGCGGGCTCCCGAAGCGGTGGATGCGCTGGCGCAAACGGTGTTGGATCGACACGGCGCAGTCGACCTGCTGGTCAACAATGCCGGGGCGTTTCGTCCCGGCGGCATCGCCAGCGAAGACGACGAAGTCCTGTTGGACATGCTGCGGTCCAACCTGTTCGGTGCCTATCGGCTGACCCGGCGCCTGCTGCCCACGATGCAGGCGCGTCGCAGCGGGATGGTGCTCAATGTCTGCAGCACGGCGTCGATCGCGGCCTATCCCAACGGAGGTTCCTACAGCATTGCCAAGCACGCGTTGTACGGCTTTTCGCGCAACTTGCGCGAAGAGATGAAGTCGCATGGCATACGGGTGGTGGCGCTGCTGCCGGGGGCGACCCTGACCGATTCCTGGAAGGACGTGCCGTTGCCGTCGGAGCGGTTGATGCCGGCGGAGGACGTGGCTGAGATGGCGTGGACGGCGTGGGCAATGTCACCGCGCACCGTCGTTGAAGACATCCTGATGCGGCCACAGCGGGGCGACATCGGGGAGGCCGATTTCCAGTGAATGATCGGGTCACCATCCGTTTGGCCAAGCAGAACATGAAGTTTTCGGCTGGCCATTTCACGATCTTTTCGGCGACCGAACGCGAGCGCCTGCATGGGCACAATTTCTTCGTCGAAGTGGACCTGCACGCGCGCATGCAGGGCAACGGCCTGTGCTTCGACTACGGCATCTACAAGGACCGTGTGCTTGCTCTGTGCCGTGAACTGAACGAGTGGATGATCCTGCCGACGCGTTCGCCGTACTTGCAGATCGAGGAGGTCGGTGAGCACGTGATCGCCGTGTTCGCGGGCAAGCGCATCCCGTTCCTGCGCGAGGACGTCAAGCTGCTGCCGATCGAGAACGCAACGCTGGAAGAATTTGCCAGCTGGTTCCTGCGGCGGCTGGGCGAGGATCGTGACGCGCTGCGCGCCCACGCGATCGAAGAAATCGAGGTGCGGGTGAGTTCCGCGCCGGGCCAGAGTGCAGGACGTCGCGCGAGGTTCGATTGATGCCGTCGTCCGGGATTCCTGCGCCGGGGCCCGATGCCCAAGCGCACAGCGCGCGGTTGCAGCAGGTGATCCGCGAGCAGATCCTCGCCGCCGGGGGGCGGATCCCGTTCTGGAAGTTCATGGAACTGGCGCTGTACGCCCCTGGCTTGGGCTACTACAGCGCCGGTGCGCACAAGTTCGGGGCCGGCGGCGACTTCACCACTGCGCCGGAACTCTCAACGCTGTTTTCAGGGTGTGTGGCCGATGCGCTGGCACCGGTGCTCAAGCAGTTGGGCGAGGAGGCGGTGTTTTTCGAATTGGGCGGCGGCAGCGGCGCGTTTGCCCATGCTTGTCTGGAAGCGCTGCGCGATCTTGATGCGCTGCCGGCGTGCTACGCGATCCTCGAGCCCAGCGCGGACCTGCGCCAGCGCCAGCGTGAGCGCTTGCAGGCGCGTCTGTCGCCTGCACTGTTTGCGCGGGTGCAGTGGCTGGATGGTCCGATCGAGGATGCTTGGAGCGGTGTGGTGTTCGCCAATGAGGTCATCGACGCCTTGCCTGCTTCGCGCTTTTGCCTGCGCGAAGGGTCGGTGCTGGAAGAGTGGGTGGCGCTGGATGGCGAAGGCCGGTTCGCGCGCGTCGATGTGCCTGCCGATGCGATGCTGGCGGCGTCTGTGCGGCAGTTGGAATCGTGCTTGCCGCAACCCCTGGCAGAGGGCTACCGCAGCGAAGTGCTGGTGCAGTTGCCCTACTGGGTGCAGGCCGTGGTGGGTGGTCTGGAGCGCGGCGCCCTGCTGTTCGTCGATTACGGCTACGCGCGCGGCGAGTATTACCTGCCGGAACGCGACGACGGGACCTTGCGTGCGTTTCGCCAGCATCGGGTCGGCAATGCCGTGTACGACTGGCCGGGGCTGCAGGACATCACCGCGTCGGTGGATTTCACTGCACTCGCTGAAGCGGGCGTGGGCGCAGGGTTCGAGTTTGCAGGTTACTGTTCGCAAGCCAGCTTCCTGATCGGCAACCGTCTGCAGGAGCGGTTGCTTGCTGCGGACGCGCAGGCGGCTGACGAAGCCACGCGCCACGGCTTGCGTCAGCAGGTCAAGCGGTTGACCCTGCCCAGCGAAATGGGCGAGCGTTTCCAGGCAATGGGCTTCCAGCGTGGCGTCGATTTTGGTCCGGCGTTCGCGCTCGGTGACTTGAGCCACCGGCTGTGAGTGCCCAGCGACCACTGCTGGGGCGTTCGCTCAAACCGTTCCGACGGCCTTGGCTGTGGACCGGACTGTGGGTGCTGGCCATCGCCGGCGTGGTGTTCGGTTCGCTGCTGCCGGTGCAGGATCTGCCCAAGGTCGGGGTCAGCGACAAGTTCGAACACTTCCTGGCGTATGCGGTGCTGTCGGCGGGCGCGGTGCAATTGTTCCAGCGGCGGCTGTCCTGGGGGTTCGTGTGCGTGGTGCTGGTGTTTCTCGGGATCGGCCTGGAATACCTGCAAGGTGCGATGGCAATGGGCCGCGCCGCCGACCGGATGGATGCACTGGCCAATACCGTGGGGGTGTTGATCGGGCTGGCGACGGCGTTCACGCCGCTGCGCGACCTGTTGTTAAGGTTCGATCGCCGGCTGTGACCTTGCCTGTGCGATGGCGGCGATCCGCGCCTTGCGCAGCGCCGCGCCGAAGTCCGGGCCCTTGAGGCCGCTGGCCGTGATCGCATCGCCGCGCACCGATTGCGCTGCCGCGAACAGGTGGCGCAGCATAGTGGCCTGCGGGAAGGGCGTATCGCGATGGCCTTGGCGGCCTCGCGCATCGGCCTCGCAGACGGTGGCGAGCTGGTCGATTCGCACGGGTTTGCGGAAGCCGTCGCAGCGGGCGATCAGGTCGTGGATCGTGGCCGGTTTCAACTCGGCGATCCGATGCACCAAAAGGTGCTCGCGGCTGCACAATGCCGCCAGCTCGCGGTGCTCGCTCGGCGCCTTCAGGCGCTCGCTCATGGCGTTGGCGACGGCGACGCCGCGCTGTTCGTGCATGACGTGGCGCGGCAGTTCGGCCGCTGGGGTGAGCGCCTTGCCGAGGTCATGGCAGAGCGCGCCGTAGCCGATCAGCTCGTCACCCGGCGCCAACCGTGCGGCCATGTCGCAGACCATCTCGACGTGGGTGCCGGTATCGATCTCCGGGTGGTAGTCGGCGCGTTGCGGGACCCCGTAGAGCGCATCCACTTCCGGCAAGACCGCGGGCAGGGCATGGGCGTCGCGCAGGGTGCGCAGGAAGGCGGAGGGCGCCGCGCTGCGCAGAGCCTTGGCCAGCTCCTGCCAGACCCGCTCCGGTGCTAGGGTCGCCAGCTCGCCGCTGTCCGCGATTGTGCGCATCAGCGCCAGCGTTTCCGGCGCCATCGTCAAGCCCAGTGGGGCGAACCGGGCCATGAAACGCGCTGCACGCAGCACCCGCAGCGGGTCTTCGACGAAGGCCTCACTGACGTGGCGCAGCACGCGATTGCGGATGTCCTCGGCACCGCCGAACGGATCGACCAAGCTGCCGTCGTCTGCTTGCGCGATGGCGTTGATGGTGAAGTCGCGCCGACGCAGGTCTTCTTCCAGCGTCACCGAGGGATCGGCGTGGACGGCAAAGCCGGTGTAGCCGCGCCCGGACTTGCGCTCGGTGCGCGCCAGCGCGTATTCCTCGCCGGTCTGCGGATGCAGGAACACCGGGAAGTCGCGCCCCACCTGTGTGTAGCCGGCCCCCAGCATCTGCTCGGCAGTTGCACCGACCACCACGAAATCACGATCCCCCGGTGGCTGGCCAAGCAACGCATCGCGTACGGCACCGCCGACGAGGTAGATGCGTGCGTGCCCAGGAAGCCCTGCCATACGGATCCGTCGAACGTGGTGAGTCAGCGCCGCGCCGGCAGAGGCGCGGCAGCAGGGGGCGGGACAGCAGCACACGCAAATCCCTTGCGAGGCCCGTTGTTGATGCCCAGCATGCGATCGCTGATGCGGAGTGCGTTACCGTTAAGGCGCCAGTCGTAGAGCGTGCTGAATCCGAGCACGCGGGCGACGTATTCGCGGGTTTCCTTGTAGCCGATGGTCTCGATCCAGAAATCCGGGTCCAGTGTTGGACGTTGCGTCAGCCAGCGGTTGGCTGCACCGGGGCCGGCGTTGTAGCCGGCGATCACCAGATAGGGTTTGCCGTTGAAACGCCCCAACAACTGGCGCAGGTAGGCGGTGCCGAGGGTGATGTTGGTGTCGGCGTCGTACAGCGCATCGGCATTGGCCAGCGGAACGCCCAGCCGGCGCGCCAGGGTGGCGCCGGTGGAGGGCAGCACCTGCATCAATCCGCGGGCGTCGGCGCTGGAGCGCGCGCGGGGATCGAAGATCGATTCGGCGCGAATTTCGGCAGCGACCCAGGCCGGATCGAGGTTGTTGCGCAGGGCTTCACGGCGGATCGTCGCGTCATGGTGCAATGGGAATCGCAACTGGTACAGGCGTTGTTCGTCCGGATAGCGCTTGCCGCCGACGTTCACCAATCCGAACACACCACGGTCGAACCAGCCGTTGTCCTGCGCCACTTCCACCGCCAACCAGCGCTGAGCGTCGCTGAAACGCGCCAGTGCCGCATTCCATTCCTTCACGGCCCAGGCCTTGCGACCGAGCATGTACAACTGCAGTGCGCGCACCATGCCGGGGTCGCGGGCAATGGCCAGCTTGTTGGCTTGGGTGGCCGTCGATTGCAGCGGACACACGTGATAGGGCTGGTCCAGCCGATCAGCCGCGAGGAAGCCGTAGAAGTCCGCGTTGCGGGCGGCCCTTGCATAGAGTGTTTTCGCGCCAGCGGCATCCCCGGTCAGGGCGCTGGTGCGGGCGGCGAAATACAGCCAGCGCGAATCGTTGCGCTGGGCGTCGGGCATGCGCCTGATCGCGGCCAATGCGCCCGCCCAGTCGCTGCGCGCAATGGCATCGCGGACTTGCCATTCGTGCAGGTTGGCATCGAAGCCCGCATCCGGGACGGCAGCCAACCGGCGTGCCGCCTCCGGCGCGAAACTTGCAGCCGACTGCAGGGCAACCTGCGCCAGGACGCGCCCACGTTCGACATCGGTGAATCCCAGGGTCTTGGCGATGCCCGGAAGCAGCGCTTCGGCACCACTGGGGCTGTTCCGGGCCAGTCGTTCAAGCGCGGCCGCGGCAACCAGCCTGCTGCGCGCGGACTTCGGCCAGCCCTCGACGCGGCCATTGGGGGCATCGATATATGCGGCCCAGAGGTTCGCCTGCGCCGCATCGGTTGCGGGCAAGCCGCGTCCGATCATGCGCATGACCGCTGATTGCGTCGCATCGGCGGCCAGGTCAAAGCGCTCCCAGCGCAGCGCGTCGGTCAGCCCACCCTGCGCAGCAAGCAATGCGAATGGGGAGTCACACGAATTCGGGAGTGACTTGCCGCTGCTGCGCCATAACGCCTGCGCTTCCTGGACCCAGTTGGCATCGGTCCGATTGACCGCCATCAGCGCCTGCAGGCGCAGGCAGCGCAGGTTGGCATCATCGATGCCCGGATCCCATTGGGCGAGGAATTCCTGCCACTGGTTGCGCTTGGCGAGCACTTTGAGCCAATCGCTGCGGAACATGGCTGCCACCGGCGTCCCTGACTGGGTGGCAAGGAACGCATTGCCGCGAATGACCGGCAGGGTGTCGATCTGGCGCTTCAACGTGACATATTCCAGCCAGCCAGCCAGCGGTTGGCTGCGGAATCCGGCCAGTGCCAGATCGTTCAGGCCGCTGCGCTCGGCGGCATCGAACGCGGCATCCAGCGCCGGGTCGGGAGTGGCAATCCGGATCGGTGCACGGGCTTGGACGAGGGGCGCTTGGTCAGGTGCCGGCTTGGCGCAAGCGGGCAGGGCAGCGGTTCCACCCAGCAGGATGACAATGAGCAACGACGTGAGTGTATGCATCCATGGACTATAACCGAGCCGCCATGAATCCTTTTCGAGCCGTAGGCCGATGACTGCGATCGCGCTGTACCTGTTGCTGGGCGCCGTTGTCGGGGTATTGGCGGGACTGCTTGGCATTGGCGGGGGATTGGTGCTGGTCGCGGCATTTGCCTGGCTGTTGCCGAAGCTGGGTGTCCCTGCGGAAGCCGCGATGCATGTGGCGCTCGCGAGCGCGCTGGCCAGCATCGTATTGACTGCGGCTTCGTCCACGCGTGCCCACCACCGTCGCGGCAGCGTGTTGTGGCCGACGGTGGCATGGATGGTGCCCGGAATCCTGCTTGGCGGTTGGCTGGGCAGCCGCTTTGCAATCGGCCTCGATGCCAGGGTGTTGCGCTGGTGCGTTGCGGTCTATTGCTTGGTGGTTGCAGCCCAGATGCTGTGGTCGCGAAAGCCGGGTGGATTGGCGCGTACGGTGGCTCACGCGGGGGTTGGCTACACGCTTGCAGGGGGTGCAATTGGCTGGCTCTCGGCGATCGTCGGCATCGGTGGCGGCAGCCTGACCGTGCCGCTGCTGGTGTGGCGTGGGGTGGAACCGGTGCGTGCTGTCGGAACCTCGGCGGCATGCGGGATGTTCATCGGTGTTGCCAGCGCCCTGGGTTTCGCGCTCCAGGCCCCGAGCGGGGCGGTGGGTTTGCCGGGGTCGGTGGGCTATGTGTACCTGCCGGCAGCGCTGGGGGTTGCCATCACTTCGGTGCTGTTTGCACCGTTGGGCACGCGGATTGCCCACGCCATCGATGGCATGGCATTGCGGCGGACATTCGCACTGTTCCTGCTGGGCGTGGGGGTCGCGTTCGCCTGGAGTGCGATGGGCTGATGCGTGGTACGACCGGCGATGCCGATCAGCGCAGTGCGTCCTCCGGCACGTCGAGGTCGACGGACAGCGCGAGGTGATCGGAGTGTGCCGCCGAGACCGCACGCATCGAGGCCAGTGACAGGTCCGGTGTCACCAGCATGTGGTCGATGGCGCGCTGCGGACGCCAGGATGGGAACGTCGGGATACATTGGGTCGGCGGCTGCAGCTTGGTCTTGCGGTACAAGGTGTGCATTTCCGGACGGTCGGGGTCGCAGTTGAAATCGCCCATCAGGACAGCCCGTGCGCGGTCGGAAAGCAACTCGGCGATGAAGTCGAGTTGCATGCGTCGCGACTGGTTGCCCAGCGAAAGATGGGCAATCGCAACCGTCAACGCGTTGCCGGCGCTGCCGAAGTTCGCCAGCAGGACTCCGCGCCCACCGATCCGTCCGGGCAGCGCGTGTTCCTCGACAGCCTTGGGCTCCAGCCGGCTGAGCAGGCCATTGGCGGTCGATGCGACTTTGCCGATGTTGCGGTTGGGCTGGTGGCTCCAGTAGGAAAAGCCGGCGCGCTCGGCGAGATAGTGGGTCTGATTGGTGAAGCCGGAGCGCAAACTGCCCGGATCGGCTTCCTGCAGGCCGACGATGTCGTGGCTTTGGGCGAGTTCGGCAATGGCGTCGAGCGCGCCGCGCTTGTTGCCGCCCGGGAGGACGTGCGACCAGCTGTGGGTGAGGTAATCCCGATAGCCGCGGGTGCTGTTGCCGGCCTGGATGTTGGCACTCAGCAGGCGCAGGCGGCGCTTGTCCATCGCGATCCCATCTGCAAGCGATCAGCCGCCGGAGCCTGCAGCGGCTGGTGCAGCGGCTGGTGCCGGGTCCGTCGAGGCGGCGGCAGGGGCCGCCGGTGTCGCGCCAGCCGTGCCTCCGGAGAGCTTGGCGCGCTCCATCTGGATCAGTTGGTTGAGGATGCGGAACATGTCGTCGACAGACTTGCCCTTGACCCTGTACTTGCCTGCCACGACGAAGGTTGGGGTGCCCATCTGGTCACCGTTGACGTAGGCGGCCGTCAATTGCTGGCGTGCACGGTTCATCCGGGCGGCGACGGCAAAGCTCTGCATGCTGCTGACGAATTGCTTGGGATCGGCGCCGTAGTTGGCATAGAACGCGGCGATCTCTTCCGGCGTGTCCATCCCGCCCTCGCCCTTGAGGCTGTGGTCGATATGGATGGCGCGGAACAACGCATCATGCGTCTTCTGCACCAGGCCCATGGCATCGGCGGTGTAAAAGGCCCTGGCGTAGTTGTCCCATGGCCCGCCGAACGCGGCCGGGATGTAGACGAATTGCACGTCCGGCGGTAGCTTGGACTTCATCGCCGCGACCTGCGGCTGTACGGCTGCACAAAATGGGCAGACGTAGCCAAAAAACTCAACCACCTCGACCTTGCCTGGCGGCGTTTCGTACGGCTGGCCGTTGGGGATCACGACGTAGTCTGTTCCCTCAACCGGCGGTGGCAGGCGCGCCGCTTCTTCTTCGGCTTTCTTCACCGCGGCGGCGGCCGCTGCAGCGCGCTGCGGGTCTTCGACACTCGCGGCTGAGGTCGTGGCCCCGGCGTGGGTGGCAGGCGCAGCGCCGTTCCCGGCCACCGGTGCGGGCACTTCACGGTTGCAGGCGACGGCCAAGGGCAGCAGTGCGATCAGGAGCAGGACATGGCGGATGCGGGTCATGGCGGGTTCCGAGGGGTATCAGCGGCCCTTGCCGGCCGGACGTGCTGCTGGTGCAGCGAGGCGGGAGGCCGGGGTAGCCCGGCGGGGCGCGAGCGCGGCGACCACCTTGCCGGCATTGGCCAAGAGTTCCTCGTAGCTGTTGCCGAGGATCATGTAGCGTCCGGCAACGATCAGCGACGGCGTGCCTTCGACGCCGCTGCGCTGCGCGAATTCATAGGCCTTTCGCAGCTTGGGCAACAGTGCGGCTTCGTCGTTGATCGCTGCATTGAACGCGGGGACATTCAGACTGGCGAATCGCGATGCATAATTCACGATTTGCGAGGTCGTGGCGTTGGGCGAAAGCGAATTGGTCCCGCCCCCGTGGATCGCCCTGAACAACTGTGGGTGCAGGTTGGCGACCGTGTGCGTGGCTTCCTGCGCGAAGTAGGCGCGTGACCACGGATCGTCGCGACCGAAGACGGCGGGGACATACACCAGCCGAGCGTGCGCCGGCAGTCGCTTCGCCCAAGTGTCCAGCATTGGCGCGAAATGGGCGCAATGCGGGCAGGTGTAAGCGAACACCTCGGCCACTTCCACCATCCCCGGCGGTAGCACCCGGTATGGCTGGCCCCCTTCGATGCTGCGGTATTCGACGCCTTCGGTGAGCCCGGGGAGGCGAGGCTGCGCCCGCACCGTCAACGGAATGGCGGTCAGCAGGAGGGCAAGCAACAGGATGAGGATGCGCATCGGTACCGAACTCCGGATTCAGCTTTAGTCAGGAAGCCTGCATGATCGCCGGCAAACGGTGTATGAATCCGGGACGGTCAATTCGCCCCGGCACGTGCGACCGAGGCCGGCGCGCTTGCGTGTAAGCCTTGGACGTAGCTGGCAAGCGAGCGAATTTCCTCGTCACTCAAGGTCTTGGCGACGTCGGCCATCAGCTTGAAGTGGGCCGGATTGGTGTAGGTCGTGGTGCCGCTCCGGTATTCCTCCAGCC
>NZ_JADZDS010000084.1 GCF_020850895.1 Thermomonas sp.
TGATTACAGGCTCGAGCGTCCCGCACCCCAACGACGCAAGTCGCGGGTGAAGAGATAGTCCGCTCCGGAGGGAAACCTTCGGCAATAGCGAATCCCTTGGTTCCAGGTTCGAGTCCTGGTGGGCCCATGCCGTCGACTGCGAACCACCGCATCTGTTCGACTTGAAAACATCGTTGGGGCTTTGGACAAGTTGGCCTGGCGACGTCTCCACTCCGTGAGTGCGAACCTCCGGCCGATCCAGAGGTGCCTTGATCTCGCCGCCGCGACCCCTTACGGCTGCGTCTGAAATTGTGTAACACACAAGCCGCCGGTACAGTGCGCGCATGCCGCGCCGCGCCTCGTCGATTGCCATCGTTCGCCTCGCCCTGATGGCCGTGTTGATGCTGGGTATTTTTCTCCCGCCGGCATTTGCTGCCGTGTGCGACATCGAGGACGTGCAGGTGGCCTTGGACCAGAGCACGGGTGCTGCAGCTGCAGCCGCCGCCGATCCCACGGACGCCTCGCAGGGCAACAGCGTCTGCTGCGCCAACCCCGCCTGCGGCGGCTGTTGCCTGCATGCCGCTGTGCCGGATGCGAATGCCGTGGTGGTCGCAGCACGCGCCGTGCCAGGCCTCGCGGTGGCGGCACTGGTCTCTGCGGTCCGGACCAGCGGCTACCCGGTTGATATCCGTCCTCCGATCGCGAATTGACGCCCTGCCGGCGCTGCCGGCTGACTTCGTTCCCGAATCGGAGACTCCCCATGTGGTTGCGTCTGGCGGCGATGGCCGCCCTGTCGCTTGCGCCGTGCTTCAGCATCGCGCAGCAGAGACAAACAATGAGCCTCGACGATGCGTTCGCGCGCGTCGCCGAAACACATCCGGACCTGCGCTTGCTCGGCCATCGCCAGCACGCCCTGCTCGCCCAACGCGACCAGGCGTTGCTGCGCCCGCCGCTGCGGATCAGCGCAGAACTCGAGAATGTGCTGGGTTCCGGTGACGCCCGCGGGCTGCAAAGCGCCGAACTGACCCTGGGCCTGGCCTCGGTGTTCGAGCGTGGCGGCAAGCTGGACGCGCGCCGCAGCTTGGCCGAGCGCCGCATCGACACACTGGCCGTCGAACGCGAAACCCGCCGCCTCGACCTGCTTGGCGAGACCGCGCGACGCTACCTGGCGATGGTGGCGGCGAAATCACATCGTGAGATCGCCGAACTCGACATCGCCCAGCGCAAGCGTGCGGTGGCCGGTGCACGCCAGCGCCTGCAGGCCGGGGCGTCGCCGGAGTCGGTCGTGCTGACCGCGCAGGCCGCACTGGCGCGGGCGGAACTGGATCGCGACCGCGCCCAGCAGCGCTACGCCGCGGCACGCCAATACCTGGCCGCGCTCTGGGGCGAACGCGCACCGGGTTTCGACATCGCCCGCGCCGATCCGTTGGCATTGCCGCAGATCGATGATGCGCAGGCGCTGGCGGCCTTGCTGGATCGCACGCCGGAACTGCGCCAGTTCGCCGACGAGCGCCGCGTGCGCGAGGCGCGGCTGCAACTGGCACGGAGCGATTCCAGCGCTGATCTGGACTGGTCGGTCGGCCTGCGTCGCTTGCAGGCCACCGGCGATTTCGGCTTGGTCGCCGGGCTGTCGCTGCCGCTGGGCGCGCCCGCCCGCGCGCAACCGGCGATCCGCGCCGCCGAAGCCGACCTCGCATCGCTGGAAATCGAGCGCGAATCGAAGGACATGGCGCTGTATTCGACCCTGATCGAGGCGCACGGCCGCTACCGCGTGGCGCAAGCCGAGGTCGTGCGGCTGCGCGACGACGTGCTGCCGAAGCTGGCCAAGGCCGAAGCCGCAGCCGAGCGCGCCTATCGCGCCGGCGCGATCAGCTATCTCGAATGGGCGCAACTGCAATCCGAACGCACCGCCATGCGCAGGCAGCAACTCGAAGTCGCGCTCGATGCACAGCGCGCCCTGATCGAACTCCAACGCCTGACCGGCCAGCCATTGGTCATCGCCGCATCGGCGCCAGCCGAAGGAAACACGCCATGACCTCGACCAACACGCCATGCCGCGCCCTGATCGTGTTGCTGCTGATGACCGGCATGGTCGCCTGCGGCGAGCAGGCCGCACCGCGGACCGGGACGGCGGCGCACGCCGACGCGGATCGGGACGATGGCCACGCGGAAGGCGTGGCCGCGACCCGCATCCCCGCAGATGTGGCACAGCGATCCGGCATCCGCGTGGCTGCCGCAGGGCCGGGCACGATCGCCGACGAGCACGAAGTGCAGGGCCTGCTGACCCCTGTCGAGGGCCGCGTTGCCCAGGCGATGGCCCGTTTCCCGGGCCCGATCCGGGCCTTGCGCGCCAACATCGGCGACCGCGTGCGTGCCGGCCAGCCGCTGGCGAGCATCGAAAGCAACCTCAGCCTGACCACGTACACGGTGACCGCGCCGATTTCCGGCATCGTGCTGCAGCGTTCTGCGTCGGTGGGCGCGGTGGCGACCGAGGGCACGCCGCTGTTCGAGATCGCCGACCTGTCCACGCTGTGGGTGGATCTGCACATCTTCGGCAACGATGCCGGCCACATCACCGCCGGGATCCCGGTCACGGTGACTCGGATGAGCGATGGCGTCAGTGCCGAAACCACGCTCGAGCGCATCCTGCCGGGCACCGCCACCGCCAGCCAGAGCACGGTGGCGCGCGCCACCATCGACAACCGCGACGGCTTGTGGCGGCCCGGGGCTGCGGTGCGCGCGCGGATCGTGGTCGATCGCGCGGATGCTGCACTGACGGTCCCGCTGACTGCCCTGCAGACCGACGAGAACGGTCGCGACGTGATCTACGTCCGCGAGGGCGAACGCTACGCGGAACGCACGGTGACCCTGGGCCGCCGCGACGCGAACAACGTCGAGGTCACGGCGGGCCTGAGCGCAGGCGAACAGGTCGTCGTCGCGCAAAGCTTCCTGGTGAAGGCGGACATCGGCAAGTCCTCTGCCGAGCATGAGCACTAGGAGCACGGCCATGCTGGAAACATTCATCACCTCGGCCATTCGCCATCGCTGGATCATGCTCACGCTCACGGTGGTCCTGCTCGCGCTCGGCTGCTGGAGCTTCACCCGGCTTCCCATCGATGCCACGCCGGACATCACCAATGTCCAGGTGCAGGTGAATACCGAAACGCCCGGCTATTCGCCACTGGAATCCGAGCAGCGGGTGACGTTTCCGATCGAGACGGCGCTGGTGGGCCTGCCAGGGCTGGACTACACGCGCTCGCTCTCGCGCTACGGACTCTCGCAGGTGACGGTCGCGTTCAAGGATGGTACCGATCTGTATTTCGCCCGCCAGCAGGTGGCTGAACGGTTGCAGCAGGCGCGTTCGCAATTGCCCGCAGGCCTGGAACCCACGATGGGGCCCATCGCCACCGGCATGGGCGAGATCTTCATGTATACGGTCGACGCCAAGCCCGGCGCGCGCAAGCCGGATGGCAGCGCCTACACGCCCACCGACCTGCGCACCTTGCAGGACTGGGTGATCCGGCCGCAGTTGCGCAACGTGCCGGGCGTGACCGAGGTCAACACCATCGGCGGATACGAGCGGCAGATCCACGTCACCCCCGATCCGGCCAAGCTGCGCGCACTCGGGTTCACCCTGCAGGACGTGGTTGCGGCGGTCGCCAGCAACAACCGCAACGTCGGCGCGGGCTACATCGAGCGCAATGGCGAGCAGTTGCTGGTGCGCGTGCCGGGGCAGGTTGGCAATGTGCAGCAACTCGGGCAGATCGTGCTCGATCGCCGCGAAGGCGTGCCGATCCGCGTGGCCGACGTCGCACAGGTCGGCGAAGGCCGCGAGCTGCGCAGCGGTGCCGCCACCCAGGACGGCCACGAGGCCGTCATCGGCACCGTGGTGATGCTGGTCGGTGCCAACAGCCGCGAGGTCGCGCGCGCCGCCGCGGCGAAACTGGAGGACGCAAGCGCCAGCCTGCCCGCGGGCGTGACCGCGACCCCGGTCTACAACCGCACCGCGCTGGTCGACCGCACCATCGCAACGGTGGCGAAGAACCTGGCCGAGGGCGCGCTGCTGGTGATCGTGGTGCTGTTTCTGCTTTTAGGAAACATCCGTGCGGCCCTGGTCACCGCGGCGGTGATCCCACTGGCGATGTTGTTCACCCTCACCGGCATGGTCCGCGGTGGCGTCTCCGGCAACCTGATGAGCCTGGGCGCGCTGGACTTCGGCCTGATCGTCGATGGCGCGGTGATCATCATCGAGAACTGCCTGCGCCGGTTCGGCGATCTGCAGCATGCGCTGGGCCGCGTGCCGACGCGGGAAGAGCGTTTCGCGGCGACCGCCAGCGCCACCGCCGAGGTGATCCGGCCCAGCCTGTTCGGTCTGGGCATCATCGCCGCCGTCTACCTGCCGATCTTTGCCCTGGATGGCATCGAGGGAAAGATGTTCCATCCGATGGCGGTGACCGTGGTGCTGGCGCTGACCGGTGCGATGCTGCTGTCGCTGACCTTCGTGCCGGCGGCTGTCGCCGTGTTCCTGGGCGGCAAGGTGGACGAGAAGGAAAACCGCGCCATCGCCTGGTGCAAGCGCCGTTACGAACCCTTGCTGCGCGAGGCGCTGCGCCTGCGCGTCGCGGTCGTGGCCGGTGCCGCCGTGCTCACCCTGTCGTGTGGCCTGCTGGCCACGCGGCTGGGCAGCGAGTTCATCCCCAACCTCGACGAAGGCGACGTGGTGGTGCAGGCACTGCGCATCCCCGGTACCAGCCTGGGCCAATCGGTGGAGATGCAACGGACGCTGGAAGCCGCGCTGGCGAGGCTGCCGGAAGTGCAGCGCGTGTTCGCCAAGATCGGCACCGCCGAGGTCGCAAGCGACCCGATGCCGCCCTCCATCGCCGACACCTTCGTGATGCTGAAGGAGCGCAAGGACTGGCCCGACCCCGGCAAGCCCA
>NZ_JADZDS010000085.1 GCF_020850895.1 Thermomonas sp.
ATTTCCCGCAGCGCAACCGGCGGCCAGACCCATACCGACCCATCGGCCACGGTTGCCGTGGGTCGCCGGCTTTGCGGCGGGGGGCTACACTGCCGGCACCATGGGGTTTGAACGTCCTATACCCCGGGGGTGGTCAGTCCGCGCGCTCCAGAACCCAGCGCGTGGCCAAGCTCGACAGTTCGGCGGCACTGTCCAGGTCCAGCTTGCGCTTGATGCGCTCGCGGAAGGTCTGCACCGTCTTGACGCTGATCGCCAGCTCGGCGGCGATCTGCTGGGTGGTCAGGCCGTTGCCGATGCGAGTGAGCACTTCGATCTCGCGATCGCTCAGTGCCTCCACGTGGACGCCGACCCCGTCGGGGTGGTGGCCGTGCCGGCGCTCCAGCAGGGCTTGCGCCATCGTATCGCCCAGATAGATCCGGCGCGCGCGCACGCGGCAGATCGCATTGACCACGGTGCGGCCGGCCTCGCTCTTCTGCACGTAGCCGCGCGCACCTGCCGCCAGGCTGCGCTGGGCCCAGGTCGGTGCCTCGTGCATGGACACCACGATGGTCGGGATGCCATGGCGTCCCGCTTCCTTCACCAGCTCCAGTCCGCTGGCACCGCGCAGCGACAGGTCGATCAGGGCCACGTCCGGGTGCAGTTCGAGCATCGCCGCCACTGCGCCATCGAAGTCCTCGGCCTGGCCGCACACCGCCATGTCCGCTTCCGCGTCGATCAGTGCGGCCAGCCCGGTCCGCACGATCGGGTGGTCGTCCACGATCAGGACGCGCCATGCCGGCATGTTTGGATTCACGTCAGCCTCCCACTGCTGGTGACCGAGGCGGGCGCCTCGCGCCACCATGATGCACAGATCCCGTGCACACGGCACGGCTTGCTGATGCCGCCGCTGCGTGCCTTGGACCAGCCAGAGTTCCGCAGATACTCCGTCGATGGTTCAACGGCTCCGCTGGTAGCGGACTTCGTTGTAGGAATCGCCCACCTGCGACGTGACAAATCCCTCGCGCGACTGCCGGATGGTGAACACCTCGCCGCCGGCATACAGTTCCCCATTGTTGATCCAGCCAGTGATCGACTGGCCATTGCTGGTGCGTGCGCTGACGCGACCATCAGCATTGATGGTCAGTGTCACTTCGATGCCGTGGGTCGCGTTGTAGCCCGTGAAGGTGCCG
Organism: Thermomonas sp.; assembly: GCF_020850895.1. Taxonomy (GTDB): domain Bacteria; phylum Pseudomonadota; class Gammaproteobacteria; order Xanthomonadales; family Xanthomonadaceae; genus Thermomonas. Next base: position 1,170 of record NZ_JADZDS010000085.1, read on the forward strand.
ATCATCCAGTTCGGCACGTACGAGGCATGCCGCGCCCCCTGGTAACGGTCGTCGTAGCGTTCTTCGTGCTTGTTGGCGTTATGTGCCATCGCCCCCAGCAGGGCTGCGCCGACCAGTACACCGGCGGCGATGTTGCGGTCGTGGTTGTTGCCTCCATGGCTACCGTAGTCATTGGCATAACCGAAGTCATGGAGCCGGAATGTGGCTCGGCAACCATCATCAACCCAGATCTGGTTGCGGTTGTAGTCCCAGGTGCGTCCTTGCCTGCAGCTGGCGCTGGAGAGCTGGCGATCGAGGGTCACGTAAGAGGCTCGCGGGATCGAGCAAGTCGTATAGCGTTCGTTGCGACTTTCGCAGGTCACGAATTCGTCGGCATGGACTTGCGACGAGGCAAGCGTGGCGACGACGGCGAAGAGGCTGGCGCACAGTGCGGCACGTGGTGTCATGGCGATCTCCTTGCTGGATAAAGCGTGTTGGAAGAAACGAGCGGCGAGAAGGCGAATCAGCATTCGAATCGCTGCGCGCTTTGGAGCGCACTGAGAAAGCGACGCAATACGACGGCGAGCGATGGATCATGTGGTACTTGCAAGTCCGGCACCCAACAGGCCCACCCCGAACAGCAGCCAGTCGTTGATGATGTGCGCGCCGGTCGAGACCCAGATGTTCTTGGTCAGGATCCACGGCAGGGTCAACACCATCCGTGCCGAACCGATGATCACGATGCACTGGACGAGGTTCCAGTCGTAGGCGGGCAGGTGGATCAGGCCGAACGCCAGCGACGACACCAGCCATGCGCCGATGATCCCCGCCTTGCGGCCCATCCCAAGGTTGCGGGTGAACCATTGCAGCAGGGCCAGGAACGGCAGCAGGGTGATGACCTCCTCGCCGAACAACTGCGGGAGCATCTTGGCGAAGAAGCCGACGCGCTCGCCGGTGCCCATGCCTGCCAGCACCGCGTTGGCGGCGTTCGGGGTGACGTCGGCCATCGCCTTGAAGATGGCGCCGACGCTCATGCTCACCACGATGTTGAGCAGCGCGAAACCGACCATCAGGCGCAGCTCGCGCGCGCCCACCTTGCCGAAGATCGCGCGCCAGTGGCGGCCGGCGACGATGGCCAGCGCGGCGAGCGGCAGGCCCGGCAGCAGCAGTGCCGGCAGGAACTGCCCCGCCAGCCCCTCGCCCGGCCAGTCGATCGGCAAGGCCAGCAGCAGGAACGCGACCACCACCGCCATCAGCACGAGCAGCCACTGCGCGGTCGTGATCGTGGTCGGCGCGCCGTTGTAGTACGGGAAGTCCCGCCCCGAGTCTTCCAGTCGGGTGAAGCGGTCGCTGGCGATTGCAGGCGTTTGCGTGGTGGACGTCATCGCGTGGGTGTCCCGTGCTCAGGTGAAGGGGTGGGTGTTTGCAACAACTGGCGGCAATCCTCGGCGCTGATCTGCGCCAGGTAGCGCTTGAAGCCTGCCGAATCCTTTTCGTAGCGGCCGCTGCCGAGGTAGACGGTGTTGGCCAGGCCCAGCTGCACCATGTCCTCGACCGAGAAGCCCCAGCCCTTGCGCCCGGTGAAGCCGAAGCGCTGTTCCAGTGCATCGCCCACTGCGCACACCGCGAAGGCATCGTCCAGGCCGAGTTCGGCGTAGAAATCGGCTTCGTCCTTGCCGGTGGTGGCCAGGCTCTCGCTGAACTCACGCACGAACGCATCCGCCTGCGCGGCCGGGGTGTTCGATGGCACGAAACGGCGCAGCTCGTCCACCAGCGGCACCCCGTGGCGCGCCGCCAGCACCGCGAACTGGCGTTCGTTGCCATGCCAGCCGACCCACGCATCGGCGCGGATCACCCGTGCGCGTCCGGCCGGGAACACGTAATCGGCGCAGGACGAGAAGCAGATCGCATCGACTTCGACCACCAGCCCACGGCGGTGGACCCAACGACCGACATGGCGGCCTTCGATGGTGTCGCCGCCTCCGGAACTGACCACCAGCCGGGTGAGTTGGCCGGGTGCGACGGCGGCCACCGCGGCATCGAACGCTTTCGTGCTCGCCTTCGAGAAGTTGCCGGTGTAGTACAGGGTGTCGCCGCGCACCTCGACACGCGCCGGCTCCGCCTTCGCGCGGGTGAGCCACGCAGGCTCGGCCTCGCCCGCCACCGCAAGGCCCGCGCTGGCCAGCAATGCGGCCGCGATGCCGGCGCGCAGGAACCGATCCATCACCAGATCACCACGCGCTGTTCGGGCGCGCGCCACATGGCATCGCCGGGGCGGGTGCCGAAGGCCCGGTGGAAGGCGTCCAGGTGCACCAGTGGGGCCACGGCGCGCACGAACGAGATCCCGTGGACATCGACGGACACCAGGAAGCGCAGGCGCTCCGGGCGCGCCTTGAACGCCCACATCTGCGTCCAGGCCACGAAGCAGCGCTGGTCGGCGGTCAGGCCATCGACCTTCGCCTTCGCCTCCGGATGGCTGGCCAGGTGGCGTTGCAGGGCCGCATGCGCGAGGGTGAGGCCACCGAGGTCGGCGGTGTTCTCGGTGACGGTCTGTGCGCCGTTGTGCATCAGGCCGGGCAGGATCTCGTAGCGGTTGTACTGGTCGACCAGCACGTCGGTGCGCTGCTGGAACTGGCGATCGGCCTCCGGCGTCCACCAGTTGCGCAGGTTGCCCTGCGGGTCGTACTGACGCCCTTGACTGTCGAAGCCGTGGGTGAGCTCGTGGCCGATCACCGCGCCGATCGCGCAGTAGTTGGCGGCGGCGTCCCCGCCCGGCTGGAAGAACGGCGGCTGCAGGATCGCGGCGGTGATGTCGATCGTGTTGTTGGTGACGTTGTACGCGGAGTTCGCCGCGATCGGGGTGGTCTTGGTTGCGACGGCGAAGCGGTTGCTGTGCACCGGCTTGTCGATTTGCGAAATCTCTCTTTGAAACGCGAAGCGATTCGCGCGCTGCACGTTGCCGAAATGATCGCCCGGCCGAATGTCGAGACCGCTGAAATCAACCCAGTCATCGGGATAACCGACTTGAATGTCCATCTTGCCCAGTTTTTCCAGCGCGACGTTTCGGGTCGCCTCGTCCAGCCAGGCATTGCTATGCAGCCGAGCAGCGAATTCCGCCTTGATGTGCCCGACCATCTCGGTGATGTCGCGGCGGGTGGAATCGGCAAAATACGCTTGCACATACAACTGCGACAGCGGGTGGTACAGCTGCGCGCCGATTTGCTGGGTGACGACCTGCGCTTGCTCAGGCGGGCTCTTCAGGCCCTTGCGCTCCACCGTGAACGCTTCTTCCTGCAAACGCCATGGTTGCCCCAACTCCGGGGCGCGGCTGGCCAGCAAGAACCAGCGCAGCAGCAGCTTGATCTCATCGACCGGACGCTCGGTCAGAATTTTTTGCAGCGTCTTCATGGCGTTGATATCCACCACCTGAACCCGCGAGGGTACAGCGATGCCTAATTCGGCCAAATAGACCCGCAGGTCCAGCGCTGGCATCAGCGCCTGCGCCTGATCCAGCGTCATGATGTTGTAGGTGTTGGCCGGATCGCGCTGCTGCAGCGGTGTCAGCATCGCGCCCGCCGCTTGCGCTTCCATGGACAGGATCCTGGACGCCTGAGTCTTGGCGGCGTCGATGGGCTCGCCGATGCCGTTCAACATCGCCACGATGTACATGTGGTACAGGTGGCGCAACTTCTGATGTTCGGGCCTGGTGTATTCGTCCTGTTCAAGCAACTGCAAACCGGGTGCCAGCACCATGACGCCGGTGCTGCTGTCCTTGGCATCTGGCATGGCACCGACCATGATCAGCGGGGAGCCACCCACCGCGCCCTGTAGCCGGGCGGCGAGACGGCCATAGTCGGCCGGCGTACCTCCTGCCGCAGCGATGCGCTTCATATCGGCCTCCAGCGGCTTGAGACCGAGCGCGTCGCGGCGTGCGTTGCCCATCGCCGCCCGATAAAAGTCGCCCACTTGCTGGCGCGGGCTGCCTTTGGGTGCCTCGGTCGTCGCGGCGGCTTCTTCGATCAGGGACAGCAGTTTCTTGTCCAGCTGATGGCCCAGCAGCGCGAACGACCCGATGTCCGGGTCGCTGGCCGGGATCTCGGTCTGTTGCAGCCATTGGCCTGCGGCATAACGGTAGAAGTCCTGACGCGGATCCACCGAGCGATCCATCTTCAACGGCAAATAGCCCAGCGGCAGCTTGACCTCCGGACCCGCTGCGCCCTGCGCGTGCACGGCAACGAGGCCGCCGAGCGCAATGAGGACGGCGGCGAACAGGGGCAGTGGCGACTGGCGATGCGTGGGGCTCGCGCGCTTCATCAAGGCATTTCCGGTCGGAGGACGTGGGCGGAACATCGAGCGCGATGCCGTGCTGCTGTCCGGCAGCACGGCATCGTCACGCGACGCTAGGTGCCGCGTCTGCGATCAGGGCATGGCCTCGAAGATCGCGCGGCAACCGTCCTTGACGTAGACGCCATTGCCGGTCTCGCCCCAGGTCTCGTTCTTGGTGCAATTGGCTTTGCTCAACTGCTGCTTCATGACGATGTCGCCGCCGCCCGGGATCGCGCATTCGGTGTACTTGCCGCCGATCGACGTGCACGTGACTTGGGCAGGGCGATGGTCCACCCGGCCGTAGCCGCCGGTGTTGCCGTGGTAGGAGATGTTCCTGCCACGCTGGGCCACGCCTTCCTCATAGCCCGACGCATAAGCGTCCGAACGACCAGGGTTGTAGTACGGCGCATTGTGCAGGCCGTCGTTGTAGCCGAGGTCGTACTGACCGCCGGTATCGGCCTTGTTGTCGTGGGCATTGTTCTTGTGCGCGATCGCGGCGGCGATGGCGGCGGCGCCGATGATCGCGGCAGCGGTGTTGCGCTCATTGTTGCTGCCGCTGGTGTGCTGGTTGCAGTTGGCGCCGGTCGCATCGGTGATTGAGCGGAACTTGCCATCGAAGGTTTCCACGCGCACGCAGGTGCGGCTGTCCGGATTCCACCAGAACCCCGCCTTGCCGCCGCCGTAGGCGGTTGCGCCGGTGATGAAGTTGTAGCCGCGCGATTCGAGTTGGGATTCGCCACCGGCGGCGCGTGCGCCGACGAGGTCGCGCAGGCTGTTGGCCTTCTGGGCAAGCGCGACGTTGGCGGGACCGATGGCCAGGCCGATGCCGGCGGCGAGGCTGGCAATGCTGAGGAGGGTGCGGGATGTCATGTCGATGCTCCAGGGAATGCACCATGCGGCGCGAAGGTGTTGTGGGCGGGAGCCTTGCGTGGCGATACCCGCCGACTCCCCCGGCGGGCTCGAATCGGCTGCGGGACGGCGTACCGGGTCCTGCTCAATCGCCCTGCACGAAGACGTCGGGAATTTCGTAGCGCTCAGTGCCGAGCTTCGCGATGGTGGTGTCGCCCTCACGACTGGAGGCGATCGCCATCGCCGCGGTGCCATCGGCCTGCGCCGTCGAGAACGACAGGAAGCTGCCGTCCTTGTTGAAGAAGATCGTGCGCTTGAAGCCATCGGGCAACGTCACGTCGATGTAGGGGCCCGTCTCGGCATCGCGCACCACGCCGGCTTCGCACATCCCCGCCGGGGCGCCCTTGTAGCCGCTGCAACGGATCGGGCCGGTGGCGTTGTAGTTGGTGCCGGCGACCTTGGCGTCGCCCTGGCCGTCGCCATCGCCGGGGATGGCGGCCTGGTTGGGCACCGACACCAGGGTGACGCCATCCACGGTCCCGACCACGTTGCCCCCCAGCTTGGCCGCATCATCAGCGGACAGGCAGCCGGCGAGGGTCGCGCTGTCGTCCAGGTAGTTCACGGTGGCTTCGGTTTCCCCGATCCTGCGGCAGGCATCGCCTGCGTTGGGGAAGCCATCGCCCATGACCCTCAGGCTGGCAGGCCAGGTGACTGGGGCGGCGGCCACTGCTGTATCCGCCGGCGCTGCGGCCTGCGATGTCGACTCGGCGGCAGGCTTGCAGCCTGACACGACGAGAACGACGGCGAACGACATCAGGCTGGCTCGGATGCATGGGCTCATGGTGTTGAAGCTCCTGTGGAGGGGGTACTTGGATGATGAGAGTAGAAGCTTTGGGTTCACGAATGAGTGACCTTCACCAACAAGCAGGGTGCGCTCGAGCACCAGCGTCCGCGATGACCGTTCATCGCCATGCACTGGATCCTCGGCTGGCGCACGGGATCACCACAGCCGCACCCGGTCTTCGGGTTTCAGGTAGAGCTTGTCGCCGGGCTGCACGTCGAAGGCCTGGTACCACGCATCGACGTTGCGCACGGTGTTGGGGCGGATCGCCGATGGCGGATGCGGGTCGGTCTTCAGCAGGCGGTCGACCGTGGCGTCGCGGCCCTTCCAGCGCCAGGCCTGGCCGTAGGCCAGGAAGAAGCGCTGGTCGCCGGTGAAGCCATCCAGCACCGGCGCTTGCTTGCCGCCCAGCGAGCGCTTGTAGGCATCGTGCGCCACCACCAACCCGGCCAGGTCGGCAATGCTTTCGCCCAAGGTCAGCGCGCCGTTGACCCGCTTGCCCGGGAGCGGCTCGTAGGCACCGACCTGGTCCTGCAGGCGCCTGGTGGCGGCGGTGAAGCGCTGCGCGTCCTGCGCGGTCCACCAGTCGCGCAGCAGGCCGTCGCCGTCGCTGTTGCGCCCCTTGTCGTCGAACAGGTGGGAGATCTCGTGGCCGATGATCGCGCCCATCGCGCCATAGTTCACCGCGTCGTCGGCCGCGGGATCGAAGGCCGGCGGCTGCACGATCGCGGCCAGGAACACGATCTCGTTCCAGATCGTGTTGGCGTAGGCATTGACCAGGAACACCGGCTGCAGGAACTGCCGGCGATCGGGATACACCTGCAGCTGCTTCATTTGCACCTTGTGCCGGAACGCGGCGGCCCGCCGCGCATTGCCGAGGGCGTCGCCGCGCACGACCTCGAGTCCGTCCGTGGTGTTCCAGACATCCGGATAGATCGCCTTGAGGCTGACCTTGGCGAGCTTCTCGCGCGCGCCTGCACGGGTCTCCGGAGCCATCCACTCGAGGTTGGCGAGGCGCGCGTCGAACGCGGCGACCAGGTTGTCGATCATCGCCTTCGCCTTCGGTCGCGCATCGGCGGCGACGTAGCGTTCGACGTACAGCTTGCTCAGCGGATCGGACAGCGGCAGGCCCTGGCCGCCGATGTCGAAGATGGCGTCATGCCAGCGCGGGCTGGGGACCTGCTGGCCGGCGAGTTGCCTGCCGTAGAACGCGAACACCTCGTCGCGGGCCGGCTTCGGCAGGTACTTCGCCACCGCGACGAGCGTGGTGTAGCGCAGGTAGTCCTTCCAGGCCTCCAGCGAATGGGTGGTGACCAGCGTGGCCATGTCCTTCAGCGAGGCCGGGGTGGGCACGATGACCTTGTCGGGCGCGCCTGCGCCGGTCGCCGCGAGGTACTTCGGCCAGTCGATGCCGGGGGCCATCTTCGCCAGCTCGGCGACCGTGACCACATTGTTCTTCTTGGTGTCGTCGCGCAGTTCCGCGGCCGGGAGCGTGAGCCTAGCGATCCGCGTCTCCAGGTCCTGGATGCGACGGGCGCGGGCCTCGGCATCATCGAAGCCGCCGAGCTTGAGCATCCGCGCGATGTGCGCCTGCTGGGCCTGGCGCAGCGGGGCGTAGGCGGGCTCCAGGTAGAACTCGCGCGCGCCCAGCACCACCGTGCTGGTCTCGATCGACGGGCGCATCTTGCCGACCATGTTGCGGTCCGCGTCCACCGCGACCGTGATCGCGCGCAGGCCGATACCGCCATGACTACGGGCGAACAGATCGATCAGCTGCTGATGCGTGGACAGCGCATCGATCGCGTCCAGCTCGGGCTTGATCGGCGCGAACCCGGCCTTGTCCAGCGCGGCCTCGTCCATGTAGGTGGCGTACCAGTCGCCGAGCTTCTTGACCTCGCTGCCGGCGGCGGCGTTGGTGTCGGCCGCGGCGGCCTCCAGCAGCGCGCGGGTCTGCTGCAAGGCCTTGTCCTGCAGGCTCGCCAATCCGCCCACCTCCACTTTGTCGGCGGGGATCTCGGTGCGCTGGTTCCACTTGCCGTTGACGTAGGAATAAAAATCGTCGCCCGGCTTGATGGCGGTGTCCATGTTGGCCAGGCCCACGCCCCAGGCGCCGTTTTCTGGCTTGTCCGGCGCTGCCTTGGCGCTGACGGGCGTCACGGCCGCCGCCGCGGCGGCAGCAGGTTGCTGGCAGCCTGCGATCGCCAGCGTGAGGGCAAGTGCGAGGACCGAAATCTTCATGCAACTCCCGGGAGACGAATGGCGTGACGCATTGGGATGCCCGGGGCCGCGCGCGCCCGTGGACGGCCACTGCCGTCCGCCACGCGTCCGGCCCTTGGCTGGTTACTCGACGACGATGGCCCCGCTGGTGCCGGCGTCGCTGTTGTGCCACCTGTCCTGGCCCTTGAGCCGGCGGTCGCCTTGGATGGTGTAGGTGATGAAGCCGCTCTTGAACACGAGGGCGCCGTCGCTGCGCTTGGCCGCGACCGACTTGCCGCTCACCCAGACCCGTTCCTGCGGGTCGACGCGGATCGTCGACACGGTGCGACCATCCGCGGCCTTGGCGACCCATTGACCGGCGTAGGGCGACTTCGCCGCGGCCACCGGCTTGGGCGCCGGCTTGGGCGCCGTGCCGAAGCCCGCCCTGGCGTTCTCCTCCTTGGTCTTGTTGATGTCGCAGCCCTGCAGCTCGCTGGCCTGCGTGCAGCCCGAACGCTCGAGCTTCTTCCGGTATGCAGAGTCGACGGAGTGCGCCGCCAGCGGCAGCAGCAGGCCGACGATGACGACGCCGAGCGTGGCGTGGATCCTTGCGTTCATGGCGTGAAACTCCGTTCGATGACGTGGGAAACGAAGCGCGCATGGGGCCAGGCAGGCACCCGAACCACCCGGCGAGGCTGGCCGGAACCAGCGACACGGGCATGGTCTCGCTGCGACAAGCATCACACGCGCGCAAGCGGCATGTCCATCGGTGGGAAGCCGACGCAATGTCAGCAATTCGCTGACATTGGCCAGAAAACTGATGAGTGCCACCGAGGTGACTACAAGACCAACTCGAACAGCGTTGCGGCCTTTGATGAGAACGGCGCTTGGATGGCCTGTGGCAGCGAGCAAATGCGCGGGGGCGGCCCGTTTCCCCTCGGATGCGCGCCCAGCGTAGAATCTCGCCCACGGTGGCAATGCCCGTGCGGCAGGAAAGTTTCCTCGGGTGGGGGGACTACACCACCACTTCCCCTCGACACCGGCCTCAGGTCGTCCGGCGCTCGGCCTGGATGGCGTCGAGCACGGCGCTGGTCACGAGCGTGATGCCGCGGCTGCGAGCGGCCGCGATGATCCCTTCCAGTGCCTG
>NZ_JADZDS010000086.1 GCF_020850895.1 Thermomonas sp.
GGATCAGGACGTGGCGGTGATCGGCGGCGGCAACACCGCGGTCGAAGAAGCACTGTACCTGTCCAACATCGCCCGCAAGGTCTACCTGGTCCATCGCCGCGACACCCTGCGCGCGGAAAAGATCATGCAGGACAAGCTGTTCGCCAAGGTCGAAGCCGGCAAGATCGAACCGGTCTGGCACCACGTCGTGGACGAAGTGCTGGGCGATGATTCCGGCGTCACCGGCATGCGGCTGACCTCGGTGCAAGACGGCAGCAGCCGCGCCATCGACGTGCAGGGGTTCTTCGTCGCCATCGGCCACAGCCCGAACACCGACCTGTTCAAGGGCCAGCTTGCGATGAAGAACGGGTACCTGACCATCCGCACCGGCCTCGAAGGTGGTGCCACCCAGACCAGCGTGGAAGGCGTGTTCGCGGCGGGTGACGTCGCCGACCAGATCTATCGGCAGGCAATCACCAGCGCCGGCTTTGGTTGCATGGCCGCGCTGGATGCGGAGAAATATCTCGACGAAGGGCACTGAAACGCGGCATCGTCCCTGGAGATGCGCCTGAATCTGTACGCCTTGGGGCCGGACCCACACGCCCCATTCCCGCCGGTCGAGCAGGCACTGGACGACCCGGACGGGCTGCTTGCGGTGGGTGGCGATCTGTCGCCAACGCGCTTCCTGAATGCCTACCGCAGCGGCATCTTTCCCTGGTATTCCGAGGGTGAGCCGATCCTGTGGTGGAGCCCAGCGCGGCGCGCCGTGTTTCGCAGCGACGGCGTGCACCTGTCGCAACGCCTGCGTCGGCGCTTGCGCCACAGCGGCTGGACGGTGCGCGCCGACACCGATTTCGCCGCCGTGGTACGCGGCTGCATGGCGCCGCGCCCCGGGCAGGACGGCACCTGGATCACCGCCGGCATGTTCGATGCCTATCTCGAAATGCACCGCCTCGGCCACGCCCACAGCATCGAAGTCTTCGACGGCAAGGCGCTCACCGGCGGCCTGCTTGGACTGGGCATCGGCCGGATGTTCTGCGGCGACAGCATGTTCTCGGCGGGTTCCGGCGCCTCTTCACTGGCACTGGCGGCGCTGGCGTGGCGACTGCACGATTGGGGCTGGCCGCTGATCGACGCTCAGATCCCCAACGCCCACACCCAGCGCTTGGGCGTGGAGGTCTGGCCGCGCGAGCGCTACCTAGCCGCGCTTGTCGATGCCCGCAACCAGCCGGGCCTGACCGGATCATGGACCGAAGCGTTCGGCGAATTCCCGGCGGAAAAACTGGCCTGAAGCCAGCAACAAGACGTGGTCGGATGTCCTTGCGTGAGAAATCAAGGGGGAGGCCCCGGTCGCAGGCCGGCGCCGGAGGACATTCTCTCGCAAGGGCATCCGACCATGTCTCCGCGCAGACGCAAGGCAACCCTGGCCGCAGGCCGCTACCGGATGACATTCGCGTTCAAGGGCATCCTTCCCTGTCTTCGCGTCTTGCTGGCGTCAGACAACCCTGCTTTGCGCACAGCCCTTCAACGTGCCAAAATGCCGGACTTTGGGACCGCATTCGCGGCGCCCGGTTGCGCACTCCGCTCATGGCGAAAGACGACGTCATCGAATTCGAAGGCACCATTTCCGAAACCCTCCCGAACACCATGTTCCGGGTGACGCTCGAGAACGGCCACGAAATCATCGCCCACATCTCCGGGCGCATGCGCAAGAATTACATCCGCATCCTGACCGGCGACAAGGTCAAGGTCGAGATGACGCCCTACGATCTGACCAAGGGTCGGATCACCTACCGGCACCGCTGAACCGACGCGGCGGCATCGCCCGTCCATCCAGGCAAACGCCCCGTCCGGGGCGTTTTGCATTTTCGCGCGGCGTTGACGCGCATCAGTGCGAGCATGGCGGGGTTGCCTCGACACTGACGACTGCATTCGTCCCTCTTCCGGAGCCTCGCACATGGCCATCCGCTACCCCGGCATCTCGTCCGATATCCTCGACGCCATCGGCGACACGCCCCTGCTCGACATCGACGGCGTGTTCGCCAAATGCGAATTCCTCAATCCCTCGGGTTCGATCAAGGCGCGGATCGCCAAATACATCATCGAGCGCGCCGAAAAGGAAGGCCTGATCCATCCCGGCGACACCATCGTGGAAGCCACCAGCGGCAACACCGGCAACGCGTTCTCGATGGTCGCCGCGGTCAAGGGCTACCGGATGATCGTGGTGATGCCCGAAGGCCTGTCCAGCGAGCGCGTCGCCATTTCGCGCGCGTTCGGCGCCGAGGTGCTGTTCTGCGGCACCTTCCACGTCAACGCCGCGCTGGAACGCGCCCGCGAGCTGGGCCGCCAGCCCGGCTTCTTCTTTCCCGGCCAGTTCGAGAACGAGTGGAACGTGGAGGAAAACCGCAGCTGGCTCGGGCAGGAGATCCTGTCCCAACTCGGCGGCCGGATCCCCGATGCCTTCGTCCACGGCGTCGGCACCGGCGGCACCCTGATCGGCGTCGGCCAGGCCCTGCGCGCGGTCAACCCGAACGTGCGCCTGTTCGCGATGGAGCCGTCCGAATCACGCACCATCCTGTGCGGTGAAGTCGCGCTGCACCAGATCGAAGGTATCTCCGACGGTTTCATCCCCGGCATCTTCGCCCGCCACCGCGAGCTGGTGGGCAACAACACCATCAGCGTGTCCAGCGAGGACGCGATCGCCCAGATGCGCAAGCTGGCCAGCACCCGCGGCCTGCTGTGCGGCCCCAGCTCCGGCGCCCACCTGCTGGCCGCACAGCAGATCCGCCAGCAACATCCCGAGCTCAAGACCGTGGTGACGATCTTCGATGACGAGGGCGAAAAATACCTGCATGATTTCTACATGCCCCAATCCGGCCAGCCGCCGCTGCCGTTCCACTGAGGCCCAACCGATGCTGCTCCTCGATGCCCTCAGCCCGGCGCCGCGCTGCCTGCGCATGTTCCTCTTGGAAAAGGGATTGGTTCTGCCCAGCCGGCAAATCGACGTATTCAGTGGCGAAAACCGGCAACCGTCCTGCCTCGCCCACAACCCGGCCGGGCAAACCCCGGCCCTGCTGCTCGACGACGGCACCTGCCTCGCCGAGTCGGTGGCGATCATGGAGTACCTCGAAGAATTGCACCCCGCGCCGGCGCTGATCGGCAGCACGCCGCAGCAGCGCGCCTTGACTCGGCAATGGCAGCGCCGGGCCGAACTGAACATCACCGAGAACATCCACAACGCGTATCACTACGCCGAGGGCCTGCCGCGCTTCGAGTCGCGGATCCCGGTGGCGCCAGAGGCGGCCGATGGCCTCAAACGCGTTGCGCAGGATCGCATACGCTGGCTCGATGGCATGCTCGGCGGTCACACGTGGTTGGCCGGACCGCAGTTCAGCATCGCCGACATCTGGCTCTATGTCTGGCTGGACTTCGCCGAATCGATGGGCCAGCCATTCGACCACAGCCTGCCACGGCTCGGCCCCTGGTTCGAGCGCGTGGCGGCACGGCCCGCCGCCGTCGCCAGTTTGCATCCCGGCTGCAAGCCCGGTGGCGTGCGGGGATAGGCGGAATCCTACAAGCGCGACGTCCTCATCAACGGCATCCGTTCCCATGGAATGGCGTGCTTGCGATCCGAGTTCAAGAACACGCTTGTCCTGTTTTCAGGACAATGAATCGCTTTCGTGCATATTTATTTCACTTACAGCAATACCTACCTTCTGCGAAAGGCACACTCCCGTGCCCCTCATGGAAGCACTTCATGGACGCCACTCTCGAACGTCCCCTCAAGTCTGTCCTGTCCGTGACCCACGCACCCGCCCGGCATTGGGTCGGAGACGGCTTCCCGGTGCATGGCATGTTCAATTACAACGGCCCGAACGTGGCGTCGCGCAGCCCCTTCCTCCTGCTCGACTACGCGGCACCGACGGAATTCCCGCCGACCCGGCAGCGGCGAGGGGTTGGCGTGCATCCGCACCGCGGATTCGAAACCGTCACCATCGTGTATGACGGCGAAGTCGAACACCGTGATTCAACCGGGGCTGGCGGCGTGATCCGTGCCGGTGATGTGCAGTGGATGACCGCTGCTGGCGGCATCCTCCACGAGGAGTTCCATTCATCCGACTACGCCATGCGCGGCGGACCGTTCGAAATGGTGCAGCTCTGGGTCAACCTTCCAGCGCGGGACAAGCTGGGTGCGCCCCGGTACCAAGGCATCACCGATGCCCGGATCCCATCCATCGCGTTGCCCAACGGAGCCGGCACGGTGCGCGTGATTGCAGGATGCTTCGATGGCATTCACGGACCAGCGCACAGCCATACGCCCATGCATGTGCTGGACATCCGCCTGTCGCCAGGCGCCAAGCTGGATTTACCGCAGCCGGACGGGTGGAACACCCTGCTTCTGATGTTGGATGGCAGCATCACGATCCATGGCGAAACGCTGTTGCAGAATTCAGAAATGGCCACCCTCTCTGCCGAAGGCGAGAGCTTGGTCATCGAGGCCCAAGGCAAGGCCAAACTGCTCTTGCTGTCAGGCGAGCCAATCGACGAGCCCGTGGTGGGCTATGGTCCGTTCGTGATGAACACCCGGCAGGAAATCGAACAGGCCATCGTGGACTACAACAACGGACGGTTTGGCAGGATGGCCGTGCTGGACTGATCAGGGCAGTCCCCGCGTGGCGGACATGCGCCGCGATTATCCAACGAAGATTGCCCTCGCTGCCGCCAGCACACTGCCATCGGCGACCATCGCCACCGCCGCCGCCACCTCACCATCCAGCGCACGGTCGCGCTCCAGGTAAGGAATGCGCGCGCGGATCGCGGCGTGCGCCGCTGCCACCGCCCTGCCCGGCCGGAATTCGTCAGCCTGCGCCAACTGTGCGCGCAGGGCATCGACCTCGACGAGAAAGCCCGCACGCTCCGCCGAACTCGGCAACGGCCCCCCGGCGACCTTGGCTGCAAACGCCTCGGCGTCGACACGCACCGCAAGCTCACGCGCCGCGTTGATCATGTCCTGCCGCAAATCCAGCGCCTGCGCAGCGGTGTAGAGCTCCAAGCCCAACACCTTGCCCAGGTCCTGCACCATTGCCAGTACGTGGCGCGCTTCGTTGGCGCCCATCGACACATGGTCTTCGGCATTGGCGCTGGTCGGCACCGAATAGACCGACGCAGGCATCGCACGGCTGGCCAGATCGTTGACGATCGCCGCAGCGGTGTACTGCACGATCATGTGCCCGGACTCAGTGCCATCTTCGTTGCCGATCAAGAATGCCGGCAGCCCATCATTGGTGGCCGGGTCGACCAGCTTGTTCAGGCGCCGCTCGCTGATCGATGCCAGCACCGGGATGGCGGCCTTCACATAGCTCATCGCCAGCGCCAGCGGCATGCCGTGGAAGTGCCCGGCGGAGATGACCTGCTCTTCCACATGCTTGGCATCGGTCTTGTCGGGGAACACGATGGGGTTGTCGGTCAACGCATTGAGCTCGATATCCAGCACGCGCTTGGCCTGCTCCAGCGCATCACGCACCGCACCGTGCACCTGCGGGATGCAGCGCAGCGAATAGCTGTCCTGCGGCTGATGCTTCTTGCCACCACGGAACGGCAGGAAGCGCTGATAGAACTTCTCGCGGCCATGGCGCTGCGAGAACGCCACCCAATCCCAACCAATGTCGAAGCCCAGCGTCTGCGCCGCCGACGTGTCCCAACTCTCGGGCTGCCAGTTTCGGAACTTTGGCACCAGGTGATAGGCGATATCCGACAAGGTGGAGCCATCCAGCAGGCGACGCAGATTGCCTGCCACCTGCACCTGCCCCGGATGCGGACGCAGCGCGTGCACTTCCGGTGCAAACGCACCCAAGCGGCCGGCGAAGGCATCAATCGTCATCGCCGCCGCCAGATCAGCGGTATCCAGCAAGTCTTCCAGCTGTTGCAGCGCCAGCACGCCAGTGGCCAACATCTGCGCGGTGCCGTTGTTCAGCGCCAAGCCTTCCTTGTAGGACAGTTCGACCGGCTTGAGATTCTTCTTCGCCAGCGCATCCGCGCCGGGCATGCGCACGCCATCGACAAAGGCTTCGCCGCCGCCCAGCAACACGATGGCCAGATGCGACAGCGGCGCAAGATCGCCGGAGGCGCCCACCGAGCCCAACTGCGGCACCACCGGCACGATACCGGCATTGAGCATGTCGGCCAGCGCTTGCAGCGTTTGCACGCGAATGCCGGAATGCCCGCGCAACAAGGTATTGATGCGGATGCACAGCATCGCCCGCACCACCTCCGCCGCGAACGGCTCGCCCACGCAGACCGCATGGGTGACGATCAGATTGCGTTGCAATTCGATATGCGGCGGCACCGCAGACTTGGCCGCACCCGGCAGCTGGTCACGCAGGCGATGCGCACCCAGAAGCTTGTCTGCATTGCTGCCAAAGCCAGTGGACACGCCGTAGATCGGCTCCTGCTTATCCACCTGCGCGGCCAGAAACTCAGCCGCACGCGCCACCCGCACCAGTGCGGCCTCATCCAGTGCCACCTGCGCACCACGCGCCACCGCGACCAGCTGCGCACGCTGCAGCGACAGGCCATCCAACTTCACGACATCAGACATCAGGCATTCCCCGCTGCGCTGCGCAGCTGTTCGCGTTCCACCAACAGCGCCGCGGACAGCTCGGCCTCCGTCACCTCGAACTGCTCGCCCCGCCGCAGGTCCTTCACCGTCACCACGTTGCGTGCGGCTTCGTCTTCGCCACGCATCACGACAAAACGAATTCCCGCCTTGTCGGCATACTGCAATTGCTTGGCCAGTTTGCGCGGTTCCAGCTGCGTCTCCACGTTCAGGCCCGCGGAACGCAAACGCTGCGACTGTGCCAGCGCATGCTCCAGGCCCGCCTCATCCAGCAGCGCCACCAGCACATCCACCGAACTCTCCGCGGTCGCCACAAGCCCGGCATCTTTCAGCTGGAAGAACAGCCGGGTCAGGCCGATGGAAATGCCCACGCCCGGCAGTTTCGATTTGGTGTAGTGGCCAGCGAGGTTTTCGTAGCGCCCGCCCGAGCAGATCGAACCAATCTGTGGGTAGGCATCCAGCGTGGTCTCGTAGACCACGCCGGTGTAGTAGTCGAGCCCGCGCGCGATCGACAGGTTCAGTGCATAGCGCGACTCAGCCACACCCAGTGCCTTGAGTTGATTCAGGATCGCGCGCAATTCGTCACGCCCTTCGTCCAACAAGGCCGTGCCCGCACCCAACGCATCGAGCTTGGCCAGCGCGTCAGCGTGCCCGGTGGAGCGCACCTGCGAAAACGCCATCAGCGTGTCGATCACGTCAGGGGCAAGACCGAAGCCGTCGCCCGCCAAGGTCGCACGCACCGCATTCGCACCGCGCTTGTCGAGCTTGTCCAGCTCACGCAACACCAGCATCTGCGCCTCGCCTTCGATGCCCAGGCCTTCGAAATAGCCGCGCAGCAGCTTGCGATGGTTGAGCTGGATGGTGAACTCGCCGATGGCCAGGCGCTCGAACACGGCCGCGATCACCGCCGGCACTTCGGCATCGAAACGCGGCGACAAGGCATCCTTGCCGATCACGTCGATGTCGCATTGGTAGAACTCACGGAAACGCCCGCGCTGGGCGCGTTCACCGCGATACACCCGCTGCATCTGATAACGCCGGAACGGAAAAGCCAACTCGTGCTCGTGCTCTGCAACGTAGCGCGCCAGCGGCACGGTGAGATCGAAGCGCAGCGCCAATTCCGGCAGGCCATCGGTAGCCCGCTCCAAGGCACCGGTGGATTGCAGGAAGTACACCTGCCGTTCGGTCTCGCCACCGGACTTGGTCAGCAGCACATCGGTCAACTCCATCACCGGCGTCTCCACCGGCAGGAACCCGAACTGTTCGAAGGTATGGCGAATGGTGTCCAGCATGCGCTGGAACGCGATCTGGTCGCGGGGCAACAGTTCCATCACCCCAGGCGGGGTACGAGGCTTGATCAAGGGAACACTCCGACGCCGACCTGAAACCGGCAGTTTACCGGGCATCATCGAATATGCGTCACCCCACTTGCCGCGGTGTCACCCGCCCCGTAAAATGCGCGGCTCACCTCGGGGTGTAGCTCAGCCTGGTAGAGCGCTACGTTCGGGACGTAGAAGTCGCAGGTTCAAATCCTGTCTCCCCGACCAATGATTGATCGAAAAATCAATGATTTATGACGGAACCGGCCACGCGCCGGTTTTTTCATGTCCACCGTCCAAGCCAGCGTGCACGCATGGAGTGGCCTGGGCTGTGGAATCTGGCTACATCGGCACGACGTCAACCTGGAAGCCGTCTTGGCGCAGGCGTGCGATCAACCCATTCGGTCCCATCAAATGCAAGGCACCCACCGCAACCAGGGTGGACTGCTCGCGATACAAGGCCTCGATTGTGCCGATCCAGCGTTCATTGCGGTCCTCCAGCAGGCATAGGCGCGATCTCTGCTCGATCTGCTTTGCCGCGTCCCCGAGTCCTTCCATGCGATCGACGTCGGCGAACCATGCGCCTAAATCGCGCGCCTTGTAGGCGGCCATCGCCTCGGCGGAATCCAACTGCAGATACAGCGGGTTGCGCAGTCGTTCCACAAGCACGCGGGCATGCTCATCCGGTGGCACGCAATCAAGCGCCCGCAGCTGATCTTCCAGTGTCTCCAGATGCACGAGTCGCTTGCCCATCCCTCCGGCGATCCGCTGCAGTCGCACATCCGAGCTGCTGTCGCCCCCCTGCTCGCCCCGCTCTTCCAGCAGCGCAAGCACCATCCATGGCCGCATTCGCTGCAGGTCCTTGGGCTTCACATCAGGGAGAAGTTGATTCGCCTTGGCCATGGCCTCGGCGCCGATCATGCCTGACAGTGGCTTGCGCACCGGGAGCCATCGGTAGTTGTCCAGTCGTGCGTCCCAGTGGGAATCGACGTTCGCCTCATTGGCGAACACCGTGACCCCGCTCAGGATTTGCCCGAGCTTGCCGTAATCGAGCCCCTGCTCCTCCGGCGTCCCGAAATGGATGGTTCCGAACAGGTAACTGACTTGCGCTGGCGATGCCGATCGATTCGAAGCGGATCCCGCAACATTCGCCATCGCCGGGGCGGTGATTCGGAACAGGATTCCGCGATCCATGCCCGACTCCGCGTGCGTGGCCGCATCCGTGGCCACCTTGGCGGGAACGCCACGGGTGACATCCTGCGCAACCGGCTCCCGGGATTGCGTCTCCTCGGGCAGCGCCTGCGTGCTTCGCACCACTTGTGCCGCACTCCCGCCGTGCAGGCTTCGCGTCACATCCTGCGGCGCTTGCTGGCCAGATTGGGCGAACGCCATCGTGACCACGCACGCGAGCAACATCGGGGTCAGCCGCAGCGACACCCTGCTCAAACGCAAGCGCGGTACGATATTGCTTGGTGTTTGGTCCGGCTGGAGCACTTCAGTCATCCTCACCCGCCTCCTGGCGAGCGAACCACGCAGCTCATCCCGATCGACTGTTTCCGCACGCTGATCAACAGTCCGGGATTTCGCCAGCGCCTGAAAAGAGAAAGCCGGCCACGCCGACCTCGAATGGGGTCGACGCGACCGGTTGCTCCCGCCCTCCCCGGGCTCTGCACCCAGCCCGCCTGCTGACGGCAGTGATGATTCTCTGCCGGCAGGCGGGCCATCCGATTTCAACGGCCAGTCGCGATGATTTCGACCCGCCGGTTCTGCGCGCTGTCCGGATTGCGCGTGTTGATCAGTTCGCTCTCGCCCTTCCCTTCTGCCACCAATCGATCTGCGGCGATGCCATGTGCAACGAGATAGGCGCGGACTGCTTCTGCACGACGCTCGGACAGCGCACGGTTGTAGACTGCAGAGCCCTTGGCATCGGTATGACCGACCACGGTGAAGCGCCTGTCCTCCAGCTGCGGAGACGCCAGCGCCGTTGCCAAGGTGGCCATGGTCTGCTGCGAACTCGCCGAGATCTGATCCGAATTGAATTCGAAATTGATCGTCATGTCGGTTGAAGCACGACTCCGTGACCGCGCCACGCGTGCACGATTCGGACGACTCGCCGTTGCCCTCGACCGAGGGGCCGCCGCTGCCGAAGGCGCGGGCGCCGGAGAAGCATCGGGAGCCGCAGACGGGGCGGTCGTGGCCATCGACGCTGCCCCCGGGCGCAGCGCACGGGTCGCTTCATCCGAGTTCTGGTTGTCGTTGGACTTCAAGGCGTTGACGATCGAATCCACGGTCGGTTCGGCGCTTTGGGCGAACGCACCTCCCGATGCCGCAAGAATGGCGACAGCCAGCACACCGCGAATCAACATCCTGAATTTCATTTTGCAATCCTCCTGACGCCGTAGCCGGTTGGCTACAAGGTTGAATCCGCTCCACTCCATCGGCGTTGAGTGGTTCACGCAGCGCAAATCCACCATAAACCAAGACTTGCCCTAGAAGAACCAGCCTCTCCTGAGCCCGGTTCTTGGTCGCCGCCGGCCACTGCCTTTGGCGCGCTCTTGACATGACATTACGATTTTGACGTCACGAACCGGCCACAGCGACAGTCCATTGGGCTGATCAAACGTCCAGGCAGCGAACCGATTTTCGGGTCATCGGCAGATCGAAACCCCCTATTCAATCAGACGTAACAACCTGATTTCCATGGATTTGCCTGCGAACAAACAAGCCGCCTGGAGACGCGACAAGCACCATCGGATGAATACGCTGGCCAGTCAGCGAAGATTCAAGGATGCAGGCATGCCTGCCAGCAGGGCCAGCGATGACGCGTGCCTGAAAGGGACCCAGGCACGCGCCGAAGTTCAAGGGTTCACCCCCGTTTTCACGGACACTTACAAGAAGGCCGATCGAGGCCATGAGGAGTGTTCATGTCAATGCGAAGGAAGTTCAGTGAGGAGTTCAAGCGTGGCGCGGTTGAGCAGGCCAGCCGGCC
>NZ_JADZDS010000087.1 GCF_020850895.1 Thermomonas sp.
CGGCATCGGTGAGCTCTGTCTTGCGCATCCATCGCTGGAAGTGGCGAGTTTTGAATACTCGCGTCATCAACTTTATTGTGCCACCGAGTAGCATAGATTGTCTACCCGCCTGTTCCGGCACCCTGCCCAGCCGACATCACCATTCGAAACGGCCGACAGACGGCGCACCCGAATCGACGCGATACCCCATCGCCCGATAGCCACGCTGGCGCTTGTCCCACATCCGCAGCAAGGCCGGATGCCCCGTGTCGACGAAGTCGATGATGCGCACGTCGGTCTTGCTGGCGTGCTCCCGGTGCAGGCGAGCGGCGTATTGCTGCAGCGTGCCTTTCCACGAGACGGGCATCGCCAGCACCAAGGTGTCCAGTGGTGGATGGTCAAAGCCTTCGTCAACCAGCTTACCGGTAGCCAGCAGAACGCGCGGCGCGTCCGGCTGCAAGGCATCGAGCGCGGCGATCAACGCGGTGCGCTGCTTTTTTGACATCCGGCCGTCAACACGAACGGCTGCGGCACCCGACCCGCCAACGCGGTGCGAATGGCGTCGATGTGCTCGGTGCGTTCGGTCAGCGCCAGCACCTTGCGGCCTTGCCGAAAGGCGTCGGTGATCGCGCTGGCGATGGCTGCCGTGCGGGCCGCGTCCTGTGCCAGATGCCTGAACACATCCTGGATGCCCGCCTCCGCTGGCAGAGCAATCGGCGACTCGATGAACTGCGGCGTCACCGCCAGATCGTGCGGCGCATCAAGCGGCTGCGCCGCCTTGTGCCGGATCGGTCCGCACTGCATGAAGATGATGGGCTGTTGCCCATCGCGGCGAATCGGCGTTGCCGTCAGGCCGACCACGTGTTTCGCCTTTGCACGCCGCAGGATGGCATCGAAGGACGCTGCACCGACATGGTGGCATTCGTCCACGATCACCTGCCCGTAGCTTTCCACCAGGGGAGCGACCTCGCCTTGACGCGAAAGCGATTGCATCACCGCGATGTCGATCTGGCCGGTAGGCTTGCTCTTGCCGCCGCCGATGACGCCGATCACATCCTTGCCTGCGTCCAGGAATGCGGCAAGGCGCACCTGCCACTGCTTGAGCAGTTCCGTGCGGTGCACCAGAACCAAGGTGTTGACGCCGCGCGGGGCGATGATCGCTGCGGCCGTCACCGTTTTGCCAAAGGCCGTTGGCGCGCACAGTACACCCGCATCGTGACCCAGCATCGCCGCCACGGCAGCTTCCTGGTCTGGACGCAGCGTGCCGCTGAAGCCGACGGCGATGGGTGTACTGCCGTGTTTCCAGCGATGAACGCCTCGACCAGTCCTTCAATTCCATCGATGCCCAGAAAGAGGCCGGGCAGGCCTTCATCAAGAGCCAGAGCCACGAGGGCTGGATTGCCGTGGCCGATGATTACGACGACGGTGGCTTCTCCGGCGGCAATATGGAACGGCCTGCCTTGAAGCGCCTGCTGGCCGACATCCAGTTGGGCAAGATCGACATCGTGGTCGTCTACAAAATCGACCGCCTGTCACGCTCGCTGGCGGACTTTGCGCGGATGGTCGATGTGTTTGATCGCCACCGCGTCAGCTTCAGCGCCGTCACCCAGCAGATCAACTCGGCCACCTCGATGGGCCGGCTGATGCTCAACGTGCTGCTGTCCTTCGCCCAGTTCGAGCGTGAGGTGACCGGCGAGCGCATCCGCGACAAGATCGCCCTTGCAAAGGCCAAGGGGATGTGGATGGGTCGACCGTTGCCACTCGGGTACGACGTGCGCGACCGCCTGCTGATGATCAATGAAGTCGAAGCCGCTCTGGTGCGGCGCATCTTCGATGACTTCGTGACGATGCGCTCGGCCACGCTGATGGCCAAGACCTATGGCGCCGAAGGCGTGCTCACCAAGGGCGGCAAGCCCTTCACCAAGCAGACCATCTACAAGATGCTGCACAACCGGATGTACCTGGGCAAGATCGTGCACAAGGGGCAGAGTTTCCCCGGCCAGCATCAGGCCATCATCACGCAGGCGCAATGGGATGCCGCCCACGCGCTGATCGCCACCGATGGCGTCGAACGGCGGCGCGAGACCAATGACCGCCAGCGGGAACCGGTGTTACTGCGCGGTCTGCTGTTCACGTCCGACGGCGAACGGCTGGTGCCCAACTACACGAAAAAGAAGGGCAAGACCTACCGCTATTACAGCCCCGTCAAACACCGGCGCTTGGGCGCGTGGGCCAGTCAGCACGGCTCGTTGCCTGCCGCGCCGATTGAGGATCTGGTGACGCAGCAGATCGTAGCGGCGCTGTCGGCCCCACACATCGTGCAGGCGGTGTGGGATCGGATGCAGCACATCCGGCCTGATCTCACCGAGCCGCAAGTCGTGCTGCCGATGCGCAATCTCGCGGGCCTGTGGCGGGAGCTATTCCCTGCGGAACAGTGCCGTTTGGCAAAACTCCTGATCGAGCGCGTGGTGATTGCCGACGGCGGGTTGGAAATCATCTGGCGCGATCAGGGCTGGCAGGAGTTGGCCGGGGAATTGTTGCCCGGCACCATCGGCGCGGAATTGCAGGAATGGGAGCGACAGGAGGTGGAGGCATGAAATCGAAAGTACAGGCTTTGGGCGGCCCCATCGCCCGTGAACGGCGCGATGGCGGGCAGGTGAAACTCTCCACCTTCATCCCGCTGAAGATCAGGAGGCGCGGCGCCAGCAAGGTGGTGGTGCGGCCGGATGGGGCGGTCGAGTCGCCGGGCAAGGTCGCCAGCCAGATCGACCAGCCCTTGCTGGTGGCCTTGACGCGGGCCTTCTACTGGCAGCAGTTGCTCGACGACGGCGTGGTCGGCAGTGGCAGCGAGATTGCCCAGCGCGAAGGCCTGCACCACTCGACGGTCAATGAACTGCTGCGCCTGACCTTGCTGGAGCCTGCCATCATCCAGACCATCCTGGCTGGCCAGCAGCCCCGGTGCATGAGCCTGCTGTGGTTCCAGCGCAATCCGCTGCCGACCGACTGGATGGCGCAGCGGGCGGTGGTGGCGGGGTTTGATGCCTGAAGTCAGGCCATCACCACCTGCGTGCGCACCTCGACCTTGAGCGCACGCTTGATGGCTGCAAACACCGCCGAGATGTTGCTCATGGTCGGGTTGCCCGACTGGGAGAGCATCCGGTGCAGGCTCTTGGCGGGCTTGTGAATTTCTTCGGCCAGCGCCTCGAAGC
>NZ_JADZDS010000088.1 GCF_020850895.1 Thermomonas sp.
CCCCGTGGTGGTGCCGACCATCGCCGCGCCGACGATTACTACCTATGGTAGCCAACACGGACTCGCCGACGACGCCTGGAATACGGTGGCGCAGGACGCACGGGGCGTGGTCTGGGCAGGGTCGGCCAACGGCTTGGCCTGGTTCGACGGCTACCGCTGGCATGCAGTGCCATTGCCGGTTCCGAACAGCCCGGTCGCGGATTTGGCAACGGCGCCGGATGGTGCGCTGTGGGCGCGGCTTGCTTTCTCGGGCCATGCCCGCTTCGACGGTCGGCGCTGGACGACGGGCGGTGAAGCGAATGCACTCAGGCGGTTCGTCCGCGTGCGGGCCGGCTCGGAGCCGCAGCTGTGGGCCTACGGTCAATCCGGCCTGTGGCGGGTGGAAGGACGGCAGCTGCGCAAAGTGGCTGGCGATCCGGTCCAGGCAGGCATTTCTCCGGCCGGGTTCGCGATCACCGAGTCTCTGCATGGCGAGCCCCGGCAATGGTTGGGGAACATCAATGGCGGGCTGTGGTATCGGCGCGCCGACCGCGCGGGCGACGGGCCGTGGCAGCGATTCAGGCATCCGGAAATCGACCGGATGACGCCGAATCTCCTTCTCCGCAGCCGCAATGAGGCCGGACAGGAGGAATTGTGGTTTCTGTCCTACAACGACGGGTTCGCACGCATTTCCGACGCTGGCGTTCGGGTCTGGAAGCCCGACCGTGACGGGGTGCCGGCAACCTCGCTGCTGGGCATGGTCGAAACCCGGGGTGTCACCGGGCAGCGCGACCTCTGGATCGCCACCCGCGCCGGCCTGTTGCGTATTCACGGCGCGGACGAGCGCATCGACCTGTTCACCCGCAGCGACGGTTTGCCGACCGACGCCATCAACGACATCAGGGTGCAAACCCTGCCGGATGGAAGCCAGGCGCTGTGGCTGGCCACCGAGCAGGGCATGGCACGGGTGACGCAGGGAGGTGGCCCGTGGACGGTGGTGACACGGATGGGCGAGCAGAGCAACGGCGTGTTCGGCGTCTTGCCTGAGCCCGACGGACGCGGTGGCGAACGCCTGTGGGTGACGTCGCCGGTCGCCGGGCTGTCCCTGCTTGAGGACGGCAAATGGCGGACCTTCAACGCGGGCAACGGAGGATTGCCGAAGGGGATCGTGGCTGGATTGTTTCGCCTGCCGGGCCCCGATGGGAGGCCGCACCGACTGGTCACCTTCGTCGGCATGCCGCTGTACGAAATCAATGATCGATTCGAGCTGGTGCCGTTCGACACGCCTTGGCCGCTGGAGCCCAACGTGTATGTCTCCTCCATGCTGGCGCGCCGCCACGACGGGCGGATCGAGTGGTGGGTGGGGTTGCGCGGTCGCGGCATCTACCGCTGGCGTGATGGGCGCTGGACGGAATATCGGGTGGAAGGCGCAACGCCGAAGCCGAACGTGTACGATCTGGTCGAGCAGCGCGATGCCAACGGCCGTTCCTGGCTGTGGGCGGGGACCGGACAAGGGCTGGCGCGCTACGACGGCGAGACTTGGACCTTGGTCAAAGGTGTCCCGGGCTTGCCTGACGGGCCGGACATCGGCATGAGCCTGATCCGCGTGAGCCGGACCCAGCAGCTTTGGGTGGGCACCAACCACAACGGCATCTCGCGGCTGGACGTGACGGATCCGCTGCGCCCGAAATTGCTTGACCCGAACGGGCTTCCGCCACCGCCGAACCGGATGGTGTACAGCGTCCTGCCCGACAGCCGGGGACGGGTGTGGATCTGCACCAACAACGGCGTCCAGTTGCTGACGCCCGTGGCCGGGGGCAGCTACCGCTCGCAGGTGTTCCACCGTCACGATGGTCTGGTGCATGACGAATGCAACATCGGCGCGCAGCGGGTTGATGCCCATGACCGCTACTGGGCAGGCACCATGGGCGGGCTGGGGATGTACGACCCGGCGCTGGAGGCGCACACGGTGCCCCCCGCCGGCCCGCTGCTGGTGACGGCGCTGGGGGTGGATGACGTGTCGCGGTCGTTTCCGGATCTGGCGCCCCTGCAGTTGGCGCCGGGGGATCACTCGCTCGAATTCGACTACACCCTGCTCAGCGGGCAACGTGAGGACGAAACCCGTTACCGCAGCCGGCTGGAAGGCTATGAATCCGAACTGAGCGCTTGGTCCGAGGAGCGCAGGCGGGTATTCACCAACCTGCCGCCCGGCCGCTACGCCCTGCGCATCGAAGCCCGCGACTTCAACGGCAGCACCCGAACCCTGGTGATGCCGGCGATCACCATCGCGCCGCAGTGGTGGCAGCGCGGCTGGGTGCAGGCCGTGCTGGCGCTGTTGTCCCTGCTGGTCGTCCTGACCCTGGTCATGGCCTACAACCGGAGGTTGCGGGTGCGTCAGCAACAGCTGCGGCGGATCGTGGCCGATCGAACCCGGGAGCTGCGCGCCGCCAATGAGCGGCTGACCGCGATGTCCTATCTCGATCCATTGACCGGGGTGGCCAACCGGCGCCGCTTGACCGAAGTGCTGGAAGCGGAAATCGCCCGCGCCGCCGCGCAGAAACTGCCGCTGGGCCTGATCATGGTCGATATCGACCACTTCAAGAATTACAACGACCGGCATGGCCATCTCGCGGGTGACGTCGCGCTGCGGGCGGTGGCCGGTGCGCTGGAATCCGCCAGCAGGCCGGGCGATCTGGTGGCGCGCTACGGTGGCGAGGAATTCGTCTGCGTGCTGATTGGAGCGGAGCTGGCCGAGGCGCTCCAGGTGGCCGAGCGCATGCGCGTGGCGGTGGCGGCGCTACCCCCGCGGGCCGTGGGCAACGACGCGGAAACGCTCACGCTCAGTGGCGGTGTGTTCAGCGTCGTGCCCGACAGCGATGATCGGGTCGATGGCCTGCTGGCAATCGTGGATGCGGCCCTGTATGAGGCCAA
>NZ_JADZDS010000089.1 GCF_020850895.1 Thermomonas sp.
GCCATGATGGCCGAGATCAAGGCCCTGCACGCCGCCGTGCATCCGGTCGAGACCCTGTTCGTGGTCGATTCGATGACCGGCCAGGACGCGGCCGTCACCGCCAAGCACTTCGGCGAGGCCCTGCCGCTGACCGGCGTGGTGCTGACCAAGACCGACGGTGATGCACGCGGCGGCGCGGCGCTGTCGGTGCGCTACATCACCGGCAAGCCGATCAAGTTCATCGGCGTCGGTGAAAAGCCCGACGGACTCGACGTGTTCCATCCCGAGCGCGCCGCCGGCCGCATCCTCGACATGGGCGACGTGCTGTCGCTGGTCGAGCAAGTCGAATCCCAGGTCGATCAGGACAAGGCCAAGAAGCTCGCCGAGAAGGTTGCCAAGGGCAAGCGCTTCGACCTCAACGACATGCGCGACCAGCTCGAACAGATGCAGAACATGGGCGGCCTGCATGGCCTGATGGACAAGCTGCCGGGCATGGGCCAGCTCCCCGAATCGGTCAAGCAGCAAGTCACCGGCAAGGAAGTGCCGCGGATGATCGCGATCATCAATTCGATGACCAAGAAGGAGCGCCGCAACCCTGACCTGCTCAACGGCTCGCGGCGTGCACGCATCGCGCGTGGTTCCGGCCTGACCCCAGCCGACATCAACAAGCTGATGAAGCAGTACCAGCAGATGGAAAAAATGATGGGCAAGCTGGGGCGCGGCGGCATGAAGGGCATGATGCGTGGCCTGTCCGGGATGATGGGCGGGCGCGGCGGCATGCCGCCGATGATGCGCTGATGCAGGCCGCGGGCGGGCCGGCGGGGGAGGCATTGGCGCAGCGTTTTCGCGAACTGCACCAGACCGGCCAGCCGCTGCTCCTCCCCAATGCCTGGGATGCCGGCAGCGCAGGGTTATTTGCCAGCCTCGGTTTCAAGGCCATCGCCACCACCAGCGGCGGGGTGGCGTGGTCGCTGGGCTACCCCGATGGCGAATGCCTGCCGCTGGCAGAGTTGCTGGTGGTGGTGCGGCGGATCGTGCGTGTCGTCGATGTGCCGGTCACCGTCGATTTCGAAGCCGGATTCGGCGTGACGCCCGTGCTGGTCGGTGAAAACGTGCGTGCTCTTCTGGATACCGGCGCGGTGGGCATGAACCTGGAAGATGGGATCGCGCATACGTCCTTGCGGCCGCTGGACGAAGCCGCCGCCCGCATCGATGCGGCACGCAAGGCCGCGGATGCGGCGGGAATCCCGGCCTTCATCAATGCCCGCGTCGACAATTGGATCGTCGGCGGTGCGGATGCGGAAGCTTTGTTTGATGACGCCGTGCGCCGTGCTCGTGCCTATCTCGATGCCGGTGCCGACGGCATCTATCCGATCGCGCTGGCGGATCCGGACACGATTCGGCGCTTTTGCGACGCGCTGCCCGCACCGGTGAATATCGGTGCCCGCGCTGGCTTGCCGGATCTGGCTGCTTTGGGCCGGATGGGCGTGGCGCGGGTGAGTACGGCGACGCGCCTGGCGATGGTGGCATTGGCGGCGGCGCGAGAGGCGGCGCAATCGGTGCGTGACAGTGGCCGTTTCGACGGCCTTGACGCGCGCATGAGCTACGACGCGTTACAACAGCTGTTCCCGCCCTCCTGACGATTCACAGGACACTCCCATGTCACAGCGTCTTGCCTACCAAACCGCGTCTCCGGAAGCGTTCAAGGCCATGCTCCATCTGGAGCAGCAGGTTCACACCTTCGGGCTGGAGGAATCCCTGCTGGAACTGGTCAAATCCCGCGCCTCGCAGATCAACGGCTGCGCTTGGTGCCTGGAGATGCACACCAAGGACGCGCGGGCGATCGGCGAAACCGAGCAGCGCCTGTACCTGCTGGCGGCTTGGCGCGACGCCCATTGCTACACACCCAAGGAGCGCGCCGCGCTGGCGTGGACGGAAGAAGTGACCCGCGTGGCCAGCACCCAGGATGTCTCCGATGCGGCCTACAACGAAGTGCGCAAGCACTTTGACGAGAAACAGCTGGTGGACCTGACCCTCGCCATCATCGCCATCAACGGCTGGAACCGTTTCAATATCGCGTTCCGGACCACGGTGAAGGACTACGTCAGCCCGCATTCCAGTTAGGACTTGGCACAGATGGCGCACTCCGCGGAGAACGGGATTCGATTCAATGCGTCGGTGGTGCGCGGGTTCGTGGTTTTTTCACGCGTGGCTGGGTGGGTAGCCCTGGCAGTCGGGGTCCTGGTCTTGGCCTTGTGGGTGGCTGGGGTTGGCCCGATGGACACGATTGCCCATGTGCAAGCCGGGATGCACGCCGCATCTGCCTTGGCCTGCGTGTTTGCGGGCAGTGCCTTGCTATTGGCTGGCAGGTTTCCTGCCGCCAGCATGGCCATGTCGCTGTTGGTTGCCCTGCTGGGTGGGCATGAACTCTGGCTGCATGCGTCCGATCCCACCCACGCACAATCGCACTGGCTGGATGTCAGTTTCCCGGACTATGCGGGTCGCCCCTCGGCGCACATGACCGGGCTTGCGACGCTTTCCTATCTCCTGCTCGCCGGCGTGGGCCTGTTGGTTGTGGCAAAGCGGGCGCTGTGGCTGCGTGAAGCGGCTGCACTGGCTGTCATTGCCAGCGCTCTGGCGTCCGCTGCGACTTATGGCCAGGTCCTGGCAGGCGGCGGGTTGGCCCTGCTGGAGAAACTGCCGATCCTCACCGCCGCGATGCAGCTGCTGCTGGTGCTGGGCTGGTTGTCGTCGGTGCCGACGACCGGGCTGACCCGGGTTGCCGTGGCGGACAGCCTGGGCGGGGCGTTTGCACGACGATTGATCCTGCCGTCGCTGCTGCTGCCGTCGTTGATGACATTCGTCCTCAGGACCGGACGCGACTGGCTCGGCATGTCGGAGTCGCTGTCACTTGCCCTGGCATCGGTTGTTGCCGGGGGCACAGTGGCGACCATGATCATCTGGGTCGGCTTCTTGCTGGATCGGGTGGAGCGCCAGCGACGCACGGAGGTTGCGCTGCGCCAGGATGCCCACAGCGATGGCTTGACCGGGCTTGCCAATCGACGTGCGTTCGACGCCGCGATGTCCAATTCAAAGCGCAGGCCAGGTGAATTTTCCCTGCTGATGCTCGACCTGGATCGTTTCAAGGATTTCAACGACGGTTTCGGGCACCAGGCCGGTGACGATGTCCTGCGCGAGGCTGGGCGAATACTGCGCACGGTCATGCGTTCGCAGGACATGGCGGCGCGCTACGGTGGCGAAGAATTCGTGATCCTGCTCCCGGAAGGCGGCGAAAGGCAGGTGCAGCTGGCAGGGCAGCGCATCCTTGATGCGTTCCGAGGGCATGCCTGGCCCCAGCGTGTCATGACCGTCAGCATCGGCGCAGCAGTGGCACGGGAAGGGGAGTCCTCCGATGATCTGCTGCGCCGCGCCGATGCCGCGCTGTACCGCAGCAAGGCGTCTGGGCGCGACCGTTTGACTGTCGATTCCACCTAGGTACCGGGGTGGCTGGGCCGGGTCGGATCAGGTGGCGGACGTCGGCTCAGAGAGACGGAACCGGGGCGTGGGGCCGCGTGTCCCTTGGTTGCCGCGGCAATCGCAGCTATACTTGTCGGCTACCCGGTCATTTCGACCGCTGGGCAATACCGAGAAAGCAATGGTCAAGATCCGCCTCACCCGTGGCGGCGCCAAGAAGCGCCCCTTCTACCACATCATCGTCACTGATGGCCGCAGCGCCCGTGACGGCCGCAACATCGAGCGCGTCGGGTTCTACAACCCGGTGGCGCAGGGCGGCGAACAGCGGGTCCAGTTCGACGCCGAGCGCGTGAAGTTCTGGCTCGAGCGTGGCGCCCAGTTCACCGACAAGGTCGCCGACCTGTACAAGCAGGCGGCCAAGGCCGCTTGAGCAAGGCCTGCTGCGCTCGGCGCTCCTGCGCCGCGCGCTTGCCCGGACTCCACATGTGCCGCTGTGTACACCCCGGTTCCTGTGCTGAGCGCGGTCTCGAAACGCCACCGTCCTCGATGGTTCTGTTTCACGCCATGGAATGCCGATGAGCGCACCGAGCGTGGGCCGACGGTTGATAACCGTGGGGCACCTGCACGGAGCGTTCGGTGTCCGCGGCGAAATCAATCTTGAGAGCTACACCGTCCCTGAGCAGGCGATCGCACGTTATCGCCCTTGGGTGCTTCGCGACGTCCGCGGCAATGAGCGCGACTGTGGTGAAGTGAAGGTTCGGAAAGGCGGAAAGGGTCTGGTGGTGCTGATCGCTGGGATCGAGGACCGCGATGCCGCCGAGGCCTTGCGTGGAACCGAGGTCCTGGTGCCGCGCACTGCACTGCCGCCACCCGCGCCGGGTGAATACTACTGGGTGGATCTCGAGGGACTGCGCGTGGTCAACTTGGACGGAATCGACCTTGGCAAGGTTTCGTACCTGTTCAATACCGGAGCCAACGACGTGCTGGTCGTGGTTGGAATCCGTGAGCGCATGATCCCGTTCCTGCAATCGGACGTCGTCCGCAGCGTCAACTTCGAAACCGGCGTGCTCACGGTCGACTGGGATCCGGAGTTCTAGGGGCCCTCCTGGCCATGGGTGGGTCTGTGCGACCCGCCGGTGGAGATGGGTGGCGAAATCGCAGCTCAGTCGTGCCTTGGAACGTGGGGGCGCTTCGCGGCTGGCCTGCGTTTGACTCGGCCCGGGGCACGATCGTCGTCGCTGGCAAGGCGCATGCGCAGTGGCTGGCCAACCACGCGGACTTTCTTCAGGTAGGTCAGCAACTCAGGTGGCATGCCTTCGGGCAAGTCGACCAGAGTATGGTCGTCGCGGATGTCGATGCGGCCGATATGCTTGCTGTCCAACTCGGCTTCGTTGGCGATTGCGCCGACGATGTTCCCGGGTTGGACGCCGTGGTTGTGCCCGACGTCGATGCGATAGGTTTGCATCGGGAACTCCGGTGCCGGGCGATCGTGCGTACGGGCTTGGCGCTTCTCGCGTTGCTGGCGTGGATCGGCGTTTGCTGTCGTTAGGGCTTCCGGGTGCGTGGTCGCGTGCGTGCGAGATTCCCTGCGCATGGGCTGATGCACACGCTCTTGTTTGCCGTCGTCGCGGGTGCGACGGTCGGGCAGGGGCTCGAACGTCCGCTCCGGCTTGGCCGGCTGCGGCAGCAGCAGCGGTGTCTTGCCTTGCACGAGTTTGGCCAGCGCCGCCGCGATCTCCACCATCGGCACGTTCTTCTCGGTCTCGAAGCGTTCGACCAGATCGCGGAACACCGTCAAATCTTCGCTGCCGAGCGCGGCGTCGATCTTTTCGAGGAACTTCGCCACCCGGCGTGCGTTGACCGCGTCGACGCTGGGCAAGCTCATCGCTTCGATGGTCTGGCGGGTGGCGCGCTCGATCGCGCGCAGCATGCCGCGCTCGCGCGGGGCCACGAACAGGATCGCCTCGCCGCTGCGCCCGGCGCGGCCGGTGCGGCCGATGCGATGGACGTAGCTTTCGGTGTCGTAAGGGATGTCGTAGTTCAGCACATGGCTGATGCGCTCCACGTCCAGCCCGCGCGCGGCGACGTCGGTGGCGACCAGGATGTCGATCTGGCCATCCTTCAATCGCTGGATGGTGCGCTCGCGGGTCTTCTGTTCGACATCGCCGTTGATCGCCGCCGCCGCGAAGCCGCGCGCGGCCAGCTTGTCGGCCAGTTCCTCGGTGGCCAGCTTGGTGCGGGCGAACACGATCATCGCCTCGAACGGTTCGGCCTCCATGATCCGGGTCAAGGCATCGAGCTTGTTGATCCCGCTGACCATCCAGTAGCGCTGGCGGATCCCGGCGGCGGTGGTGGTCTGGGCCTTGATCGCCACCTCCACCGGCTCGCGCAGGTGGGTCTTGGCGATGTTGCGGATCGGCGCCGGCATGGTCGCCGAGAACAGCGCGACCTGGCGCGTGTCGGGCGTGCTTTTCAGCACGGTCTCGACATCGTCGATGAAGCCCATCCGCAGCATTTCGTCAGCTTCGTCCAGCACCAGCAGCTTCAGCTGCGACAGGTCCAGGGTGCCGCGCTGGAGATGGTCGATCACCCGCCCGGGCGTGCCGACCACGACGTGCACGCCGCGCCGCAGCGCGTGCAGCTGCGGGCCATAACCCTGGCCGCCGTAGATCGGCAGGATCTGGAAACCGGGAATGTGCTTGGCATAGGTCTGGAATGCCTCGGCCACCTGAATTGCCAATTCGCGCGTGGGCGCCAGCACCAGCACCTGCGGCTTGCCCGGCGCTGGATCGAGCTTGGCCAGCGCGGGCAGGGCGAACGCGGCGGTCTTGCCGGTGCCGGTCTGGGCCTGGCCGATCACGTCGTGGCCGGCCATCAGCGGCGGGATCGTGGCTGCCTGGATCGGGCTGGGCGATTCATAGCCGACATCGCGCAGCGCCGCGAGCAGGGGCTCGGGCAGGTCGAAGGCGGTGAACGGGGAAACGGAAGGTGTGTCGGCGCTCATGCGGCCTGCGGGCGTTGTCGCCGAAGTCAAACGGGGTCTCATTCTACGCGGGTTGCCGCGTGTGGCTCGTGACCGGGTATCAGGAAAGCGCTTTTTGACGCGGATGGATGGGGATGGGTGGATCGATCCAAGGTGGCTTCTGGATATCGAATTCAAACGGATTTCGAAGCGCACGGTGCCAAACCGCAGGCCCGCCCGGGCACCCTTGAACGCGAATGTCCTCCGGCCCCGGGCCGGCGCCGGAGGACATTCGCGTCCAAGGATGCCCGAACCTGCTCAGGCGACCGGGGTAGTCGGTCGAGACCCGGCCAGAGGACGACCTCAGTCCCCAGCGACTCCCCGCCGCGCGTGCTCCGCCACCACCCGCGCCACGCAGCCGGTCACGGCCTTGCCCATCGGGATGTGCAGGAATTCGTTCGGACCATGCGCATTCGAATGCGGGCCGAGCACGCCGGTGATCATGAACTGCGCCTCCGGATATTTCTCGCCGAGCATGCCCATGAACGGGATCGTGCCGCCTTCGCCCATGTACATCGCCGACTTGCCGAAAAAATCCTGACTCGACTGCTCGATCGCATTTTCCAGCCACGGCGCCATGGTCGGCGCATTCCAGCCGGTGCTGGCTTTTTCCAGATGCAGGCTGACGCGCGCGCCGTAGGGCGGATCTTTCAGCAAAGCGTCCTGCAGCAATTCACCGCCGCGCTTGCCGTCCAGCGTCGGCGGCAGGCGCAGGCTGAGCTTGAGTGCGGTCGAAGGGCGCAGCACGTTGCCGGCCGAGGCCAGCGGCGGCAGGCCGTCGGCGCCGGTGATCGACAGCGCCGGCCGCCAGGTGCGATTGAGCACGAGTTCAGTACGGTCCGTGCCCATCGGGGTCATGCCGGGCAAAAACGGGAACTTGCTGAACACCTCGTCACCCAGTGCATCGGCCATCCGCTTGACTTGTTCCAGTCGGTCTGCGGGCACCTCGACATGCATCTCATCGATCAGGATCTTGCCGGTGGCTGCGTCCTCGATCCGCGCGAGCAGTTCGCGGAGGATGCGAAAACTGGAGGGCACGATCCCGGAGGCATCGCCGGAGTGCACACCTTCCGACAGCACTTCGACGGTGAGGTTGCCGCCGGCCATGCCGCGCAGCGAGGTCGTGCACCACAGCTGCTCGTAATTGCCGCAGCCCGAATCCAGGCAGACCACCAGCGAAGTCTTGCCGATGCGGTCGGACAGGTGCTCGACATAGGCTGGCAGATCGTAGCTGCCGGATTCTTCGCAGGCCTCGATCAGCACCACGCAGCGGGCGTGCGGCGTGCCCTGGGCTTGCAGCGCCATGATCGCGGTCAGCGCGCCGAAGATCGCGTAGCCATCGTCGGCGCCGCCGCGTCCGTACAGGCGATCGCCCTCCATGACCGGCGTCCACGGGCCCTTGCCTTCGTCCCAGCCGGTCATCTCCGGCTGCTTGTCGAGGTGACCGTAGAGCAACACGCAGTCATCGTCGCTGCCTCCGCCAAATGCGGGGATTTCAATGAAAATCAACGGCGTGCGGCCTTCCAGCTGCAGGGCGTCCACGTGCATGCCGGCCACTTGCTGCGACGTTGCCCAGCCCGCGAGCAAGTCGACTGCGCGGGCCATGTGGCCGTGATTGACCCAGTCGGTATCGAACAGCGGAGACTTGTTAGGAATCCCGATGTACTCGACCAAGGACGGAATGATGTCATCGTTCCATTTGACGTCAATGAACTCGCGGGCCTGTGCTGCATCGAACTGGATGTTGTGCATGGCGTTCCTGTTGGAATGCGTGGTCAGGCGACCATTGTAGCGCCTGCATCGGGTGTTCCCTGACGACGGGGTGCAACAGGATCAGAATTTTCCTACCCGACATCAGGGTCGAACTCCGACGCAGTGACAGGGGCTTCCCGATAGTCTGGCTGCACCGTGAAGGGCACGCTGCAGTCACCGGTTCGCACGACGCGTACCGGGCCACCAATCAACGCAAGGAGCCACCCATGAAACCGCTTTCCACCCTACTGTCCTCGCTCGTGCTGCTGTTTGCCCTCGTGGGCAGCGCGTTTGCCGGCGAGACCGTCAACATCAACACTGCCGATGCGGCGACCCTAGACCGCGTGCTGCTGAATGTCGGCCCAGCCAAGGCGCAGGCCATTGTCGAGTACCGCAGGGCCAATGGTGCCTTCCGCAGTCCGGAGCAACTGGCCATGGTCCGGGGAATCGGACTGAAAACGGTTGAACGCAACCGTGACCGGATTGTCGTCGGCAATCAGCGTCCCGCGGTGCAGCCTGCTGGTCGCGTTGCCCCGGTCCGCACTCCGCAAGCAGTGGCGCGGCGATGAGTGCAATTGCGGGCGACATGCTGGATGGGGATGACCCCAGTGGCGCGGCGGAACTTTCCGCCGCACCCCTGGCATCGCGGATCATCCGGGCAACCGAATACCGCCGCATGGCGTGGAAGAACGGTGCCGGGCGGTCTTCGGAAATTCTCTGCATGCCGAACGCAGACGCCGATTGGCTGTGGCGGCTTTCGATCGCTGAAGTCGAGGTCGCTGCGCCGTTCTCTTGCTATCCGGGGGTGGACCGCGAATTGGTCCTGCTGTCTGGCAATGGCATTCGCCTGCAGTTCGACGATGGCCAGGTCAGCGAGTTGCGACCGCCGTACGGCGGCCTGCGCTTTCCGGCGGAACGTGGCCTGGTGGGTGAACCCATCGATGGCCCCAGCCGCGATTTCAACGTGATGTGGAGGCGGAACAGCATCAATGCGTGCCTGTGGCGCAGGCCATTGGCCGGGACCATGGTGCTGTTTCCCGCTAAAGGAGAAACCTGGGTGGTGCACCTGCTGACGGGTCATGGCCGATTCTCGGCCGATTCCAGTCTCGGTGAATTGATGCCGGGTGACACCGCCGTCCTGCGGGCCGACGGATCCGGTCGCAGCCGACACGCGTTGGCTGGCACCGGGGAGGCCTTGGTCGTTCACCTGCAGGAGCTTCGGCATGCACAGGGGCCGTGTCCAGGCCCCGACTGATTGCGCGGATGCCAGA
Source organism: Thermomonas sp. (assembly GCF_020850895.1). GTDB lineage: Bacteria > Pseudomonadota > Gammaproteobacteria > Xanthomonadales > Xanthomonadaceae > Thermomonas. The sequence goes on from NZ_JADZDS010000089.1 coordinate 9,499, forward strand.
TCAACGCGACAGCAAGGGAACCGCTGTCGCGGCGGCACAGGGACGTGCCGCACCTTGTTCGGGTTGCGCAGCGTGCTCCATGTGCTGCGCAACCCGGGTACGGCTCAGTTCAAAGGTTGCGAGCGGGTCGCGCTTTTCGGTGATTGCCCTTGGAGCCACTGCCCCTGGAACCACTGGACTTGGGCCGTTGCGGGATTGCGGTGACGGGTTCAATACCTGTAGTTGACCGTCAACCACGCGCTGCGCGGCGCGCCCGGACTGATGTTGTTGTTACTGTGGGCGCTGGCGTAGTAGAGCACGTCACCAAGGTTCTCGACGTTGAGCTGGATTTCCATTTCCGGGGTCAGCGTCCAGTACAGCGCGGCGTCGACGCGCGTGAAAGCCGGCAAGGTCACGCGGTTGTCGATATTGGCGTACAGCGCTCCGCGATGGACGAGCCCCAGGCCCGCACCGAACCGCGGCGTGAAGTCGTACCGGTTCCAGAGTGATGCCGTCAGGTGCGGCAATTGCGCCAAGCGGTTGCCCTTGATGATGGTGGTCGATTGGGTGGTGGTGATCTCGCCTGTCTGCCATGCCACGCCGCCCATCACCTGCCATGCGTCGGTAATGCGGCCGGCGAGGCCGAGTTCGACGCCACGGGTGTATTGACCATCCACCAACAACATGCGCGTGGCGTCATTGGGGTCGACGATGGCGACATTGCCTCGAACCAGCCGATACATGGCGATGCTGGCTTGCAGGTCACGACGGATATCCCATTTGGCGCCGATTTCACGGTTGCTGAAGCTTTCCGGTTCCAGCGACGCATTGCTGGCGGTCAGCGTGGCCAATTGGTCGCCGGATCGGGGCTGGAACGCCTGACTGTAGCTGGCGTAGATCGAAACGCTGTCGCTGGGCTTGAAGATCAACCCCGCGCGCGGTGACAGCATGCTGTCGGAAATGTGGAGCACTTGGCCGTTCCGGTTGTTGCGCAGGTCGATGCGGAAGTTGTCGTAACGCAAGCCGATGATGGCCTGCCAGCGCGGTGAGAATTCGATCTGGTCCTGCAGGTAGACCGCCGCGACTCGGGCCGTGGTGTGGTTGTCGGCATCGGTGGCGCTTTGCCGGAACTCGACTACGACATCCACGTTTGGCGATGCCACGGGGACCACGTTGGTGCCCGGTGCGAAGTAGCCGGTCATCCGGAAGTTGTCGTTGGACTGGCGCCCGATTTCACCACCCAACAGGACGGTGTGCCGCATCCCGCCGCCGCTGGTTTCCCAGACCAGGTCAGTCTGGTTGAACAGGTTGGTGCGTTGGGTGCGGCTGTTGTAGGCGGCTAGGGTGACGAAGGTTCCGGTGGTATCCACGGCACCCGGGAACACGTTCTGATAGAACTTATCGTAACCGGCCCAGCGCAAGTGGTTACGCAAGGTGAGGTTTTCGGTGAACGCGTGTTGCACGGTGGCATCGAATGCGTCGACGTCCACCCAAGTCTCGCTGGCGTCGGGATTGCCGAAAAAGGTGGTCGGGGCAGTTGCGACGGGACGGCCCTGGAACGAAGGGATGCCGCGGTCGGTCGTGCGTTCGTCGTGGAAACGCTCGTAGGAGAGCAGCAGCGAGGTGGATGCGCCGAAGTCGATGTTGAAGGTCGGATTGACGCCGTAGCGCTTCAGCCGGCTGTCGTCACGGAAGCTGTTCGAATTTTCATAGACCGCGTTGACACGGAAGCCCGCGCTGTCGCCGATTCCGGTGCCGTAATCGAATGTTCCGCGACGACGCATGTTGGAACCGAATTGTGCGCTGCCGCTGTGGTGGTCCATGCCATCGGCGACACGCAGGATGCGGTTGATGACGCCGCCGCTGCCGCCGCGTCCGAACGCCAGGGCATTCGGGCCTTTGAGTGCCTCGACGCGGTCGAGGTTGTACATATCACGGTAGTACTGGACGTCATCGCGGATGCCGTCCACGTAAAAATCCCCGGTGGAACTGATCCCGCGCATCACCGGCGTGTCGCGGTTGCCTTCACCTTGCGCGGTGCCAATCCCCGGCATGTAGCGGAAGGCATCGCCGAGGCTGGTCAAGGCCTGGTCCGCCACCAGTTTGTCGGTGACGACGGTGGCCGCCTGTGGCACGTTCAGCAGCGCCGTGTTGGTGCGGGTACCGCCGCGCGTGGTGCGAATGCTGTAATCGGGCAAGTAGCGTTGGCCGACCACCGTGACGCCGTCCAGCTTTTTGGGGTCGGTGGTCCCTGCC
>NZ_JADZDS010000090.1 GCF_020850895.1 Thermomonas sp.
TTCAAGAACCTGCACACAATCATCTTCCTCATCCGCGGCGGATTGAAGCTTCCCGCATCGCCCTTCGCCATCAGCCCAGCACAATGACAGGGCATTTGTCATCCACACGGATCGTTATAGTCCCGTTTTATTCCTTGTCGCCATCCAGCGCGCTGCCGGATTCAATCTGCTTCAGCAGCCGGTCAAAATCGGTCTTGAACAACCTATCCGTAACCGTCCGCCCACGTCGCCTTGAAGAATCGCTGCGAATGATGCAAGGCGTCGATCACCTTGGGCCCCACACTCAGCGGCAGTACGGCCACGCCGGAGTTCTTTTCGGAGGTCGCGGTCCAGCAAGACAGTGTATTGGGAGCAGGAGCGCGGGCGCTCGGTAGTCTGCGTCAGGAGCTTGCCTGGTCCGTCGTTCCAAACGGACAAGAAGAACTTGCGGAATTTCGGACGATCGGTGATGCGCTGGCATCGTGCTCAGAGACCCAGCTCCGACGCGGGCTAGAGGCGTTGCGTCAGATTGGCTACAGCAGGGGCGTAAGGAATTGCAGACTGCCAGCGTCGATCGCCTGAGTTTCGCAGGCGATGGACCGGAGAGCGTCTGGCGCGATCAGGGCTGGTAGGAACTGGCCGGAGAACTGCTGCCCGGCAGCATTGACGCGGAATTGCAGGAATGGGAGCAGCAGGAGGAAGCCGTATGAAAACAAAGGTGCAGACCTTGGGCGAGCCCGTCGCCCGAGAACGCCGGGATGGCGGTCAGGTGAAACTGTCGACCTTTATCCGCTGAAGATCCGCAAGCGTGGCGGCAGCAAGGTGGTGGTACGGCCTGATGGCTTGGCACAAGCACCGGGGACGCTCGCCACCCAGATCGACCAACCCTTGCTGGTGGCGCTGACGCGGGCCTTCTACTGACAGCAACTGCTGGGGACCATCCTGGCTGGGCAGCAGCCCCGCTGCATGAGCCTGCTTTGGTTCCAGCGCCATCCGCTACCGACCGCCTGGGTGGCGCAGCGTGAGGTGGCGGCGGGGTTTGACGCGTGAGATCAGGCCATCACAACTTGCGTGCGTACCTCAACATTGAGCGCACGCTTGATGGCGGCGAAGACCGCCGAGATGTTGCTCATGGTCGGGTTGCCCGACTGCGACAGCATCCGGTGCAGGCTCTTGGCGGGCTTATGAATTTCCTCGGCCAGCGCCTCGAAGCCGACGGTGGCGTTCACAAGGTCACGCAGGATCAGCTTGGCTGATTCCGGCTCGCCATTGACAAACAGGGTGATGGCCTCGTCAAAAAGCGCCTGTGCAAAGACCGGATCGTTCTGCACGCGCGCGGCCACGGTTTCTTTGAAATCACGGGTCAGTGCCATGTTCACTTTCCTTGTCTAGTTGATGCCTTGCGGCGCTTGTAGTCTTCCCACAGCGCCACCGCCTGATCGATGTCCTGCTGCTGGCGCTTCTTGGTGCCACCGCCGATCAGGATGATGATCTTCAAACCATCCTTGGCCAGGTAGATGCGCAGCCCCAGGCCCCAATCGATCTTGTACTCACCAATGCCGCGAAACCACTCGACGTTGGACAGGTTGCCCTGTTCCATCCAGCTGACAGCGACGCGCACCTTGGCGGCAGCCACGGCTTCCAGCGACCCGAACCACTGCGCAAAGGGGCTGTCGCCATCGTCCAGCAGGAGTTCTTTGATCTGGTAGCCCATAGATCAAATGGTAACGTATACGTTCCCATTATGCCGGCGTGGCAGATTGAAGGACTGACTGGTGGCCGTGGTTGACGATGAACCGAGTTGCGTAAGTGGTTGAGTTTGCAGGACAACCATCTGCGCCTACCCGCAGGCCAAACGGAGAATAGAGACGGCTCTGGCCGAGAAAGTGGGCGATTCCAGGCGTTTCGGCTGATGACTACCCGCAGCACTGGCGGCCGTAACCCCGCGTGGCGCGGGGATTTCGGGCAAGAAAAAGGGCCCGGAGATTATCCGAGCCCTTGTGATTGGGGTGGCGGGAGTTGAATACTTGCCGCAAACGTAATGATGGCGCGGATTGATGACTGCGACGATGAATTGTTACCGCCAAAGTTACCGCCAGCCGGTTGCGGCTTGGCACTGGCTTGTACGCACAAATTGCAGATGCGTGGATACAGGGCAGTGGGCACGGTGTCCGGGCAGCGCCGCAAGATTGGCGGCACTCCCCCCGCCGGTAGTCATGCGCGCGCTTTTTTGGGTTGCAGGTGGAAACTTTTCTGGAAACTTTGCACCTCATATCGTCACCAGCGGACGCGATACGGTCACGGTGACGGGTGTCGCGCTTTCTAGGAAGTCGCCCTCCATCTTGGCCAGTAACTCGGTGGCGCGAAGATGTGCAGGCATGGACTCGGTGTTGTCGCGCATGACGCGGGTCAGGAACGCTTTTCGTTCGGACGCATCGGCGATGGCGGCGCATCGCGTATCAGCGGCCAGCCGTTCCAGCGCGGCGCGGATGCCAGCATTTGCAAGCAATCGGGCGGATGATCCGCGCGCGGTGCGCTCGCTGTATCCGGCATCCATCGTGCCGGGCATAGGCGGCGACGAAGGCGGCTTGTCTCGGGGTCAGGGTTGGGGCGGTCATAACCTGTTTCCTTCATGGTGTATCAGGGTGAAGTCATGGCACGCATGGCGCTGCATCGGCCAGTGGAAGCGCCGGGCATCCATCGCGCATCGTCCCCCTGCGCCAGCAGCAGGGTTCAGCGGATCAGGCGACCAGTGCGCACACTCGCCACAGGTGGCAGTCGGTCGCGGCGGTTGCTGGCCACTGCGCAGTCGATACAGGCACCACGGGCAAGAAGTCAGGCGCGGCCAGCCATCCATGACGGGCGCACCTTCGACGATGCCCGGATGCACGGCCACGGCTCCGCATCCATCGCACACGGCGCGCGCGTTGTAGTCGTGCGGTATCTGCCCAGCTTCGCGCTTGGTGATGCTTGGCAACGGGACTATAACGATCCGTGTGGATGACAAATGCCCTGTCATTGTGCTGGGCTGATGGCGAAGGGCGATGCCGGAAGCTTCAATCCGCCGCGGATGAGGAAGATGATTGTGTGCAGGTTCTTGAA
>NZ_JADZDS010000091.1 GCF_020850895.1 Thermomonas sp.
ATCGCCAGTGCGCAGGTGGGTAGCGCCACGCAGGCCACCGCAGCACGGGCCAGCGCGGTGGGTGCATGGTTCTCCGCATCCAGCGCGAATTGCGCCACCAGCGCGTCGATGCGGGTGCGCTCATTGGTGGACACGCCCGCGATGATTACGTTCTGGTTGCAGGTCATGCGGAACTGGCCTGTGTGCACCTTCGCTATTTCGCGCAGGCCCGTCAGCAAGGGCCGACCTTCGGTATCCGCAATGCGCCCGGACGGCAGCGACAGGGTGAGGTGCCACAGGCCGTCCTCGCCTTCCACCCAGCCGAAGCGATCGCCGTTGTGGTCGAATTGATAGGGTCGAGCCGGGGCCAGCTTGAAGCCGGCGCGTTCCTCCATCATCGCCACGATCGTGTCGCTGCCGTGGACGTCGATGGTGTACTTGAAGCGCGCGTGCTTGCGCTCGTCGCGATCACCCAAATCGCGCTGCACGGTGATCGCCGCTTCGGCAATGGCGAACACCTGCTCCGGGGTGGCAAAACCAATGACGTTGGCCACGCGCGGGTAGTGCTCGGCAATGCCGTGGCTGGCACCCATGCCGCCGCCGATGGCGACGTTGAAGCCGGCCAGCTCGCCGTTGGCATCGAGAATCGCGATCAGGCCAAGATCATTGGCGAACACGTCCACATCGTTGTACGGCGGCACCGCGATCGCGATCTTGAACTTGCGCGGCAGGTAGGCATCGCCATAGATCGGCTCGACCTCGACCCCGCTTTCGGCCACCTTTTCTTCGTCCAACCAGATTTCGTAATAGGCGCGGGTGGCCGGCTTGAAATGTGCGGACAGGCGCTCCGCCCAGTCGTGGACTTGCGCATGCAGGCGCGATTGCAGCGGATTGCTGCTGGCCAGCACATTGCGGTTGACGTCGCCGCAAGCCGAGATGGTGTCCATGGTGGCGGAATTGATCGCGGCCATGGTGGCCTTCAGATCGCGTTTGATCACGCCGTGGATCTGGAAGGTCTGGCGGGTGGTGACACGCAGCGAGTGATTGGCATAGGTGGTGGCGATGGCGTCCAGCCCCAGCCACTGCTGCGGGGTGAACACGCCGCCCGGCGCACGGATGCGGATCATGAACTGGTGCGCGGGTTCGAGTTTCTGGCGGCGACGCTCGTCGCGCAGGTCACGGTCGTCCTGCTGGTAGCTGCCGTGGAATTTGATGGTGCGCTGGTCTTCGAAATTCAGCGAGCCGGTGGTCGCATCCTGCAAGCCCTCCAGCAGGGTGCCGCGCAGGCGCCGGCTTTCGAGCTTGATGGTTTCGACGGAGGGGTGCGACATGTGGGCGGTCCTGGTCAATACACGTCGCGGGCATAGCGCCCTTCGCGTTGCAGGCTGGAGAGGAAGTCGGCGGCGGCATCGGCATCGCCGCCGTTGTGGTGGGTGACGATGTCCAGCAAGGCGGCGTGGACGTCCTTGCCCATCCTGATGGCGCCGCAGACATACAGATGCGCGCCGTTTTGCAGCCAGTCGTACACCTCACGGCCGTGTTCGCGCAGGCGCTGCTGGACGTAGATGCGTTCGGCCTGATCGCGTGAGAACGCCAAGTCAAGGCGATGCAGTTCACCCTTGGCCAGCGCGTCTTGCCACTCGGTCTGGTACAGGAAGCCGGTGTTGAAATGCTGGGCACCGAAGAACAGCCAGTTGCGGCCGCTGGCGCCGGTTTCGGCGCGTTCCTGCACGAAGCCGCGGAACGGCGCGATGCCGGTGCCGGGGCCGATCATGAGGATGTCGCGGCTGGCATCGGTGGGCACGCGGAAGCGCTCGTTCGGCTCGATATAGACCGGTACGCGGCCGTCTTCGTCCAGACCCGCCAGGAAATTGCTGGCGGCGCCGAGGTGTTCGAAGCCATGCGCCAGGTAGCGCAGCACATCGAGGGTGAGGTGGGCTTCTTCGCCGACCCGCTTGCGGCTGGAGGCGATCGAATACAACCGCTGCGCCTGCGGACGCAGCGCAGCCACGAGGGATGGGGCATCCCAGCTGCCGCGCCAGCGGCGCAGGACATCGATCAACTGATGATCCGCCAGCAAGGCGGTGAGGCCGGCGCTGCCGGGTTCCAGCAATTGGTTGAGCTCCGCGGACTTGGCGCGTTCGGCCAGCGCTGCCAGCACTGGGCGTGACAAGCGGGTCAGCTCGCGCTTTTCCGCCAGCCATTGCGCAAGCGGCAAGGTTTGGCCTTCATGTTCAACGCTGCGGCTGCCGTCCAGCCCGGTGGCGGTGAGTACCGCATCCACCAAGGCATCGGGATTGCGGTGGCGGATGCCCAGCGCATCGCCTGGCTCGTACGTCAGGCCGGAGCCGTCCAGCGACAACTCGAGATGGCGCACGTCCTTGTCGGGCTCGCCATAGCGACGGAAGCCGGTGCCCTTGAACTCGCGGCCTGTGAGTGGCTGGTTGCCCAGCAACTCAGCGGCGAAGGGCTTGTCATGGGTCCACGCTGGCGTGGCCTGCGGACGCAGCGGCGTCACCGTGGCCAGATGCGCGGGCGCGGCCGGCTTGAGCAGCTCGCGGGCATG
>NZ_JADZDS010000092.1 GCF_020850895.1 Thermomonas sp.
CGGCATCGGCGCGCAGCAGGCCTGCCAGTACCCGCAGCAGGGTGGTCTTGCCTGCACCGTTGTCGCCCTGCACCAGCAAGGCCTCGCCGGCACCGACCGTGAATTCCAGCGGCCCGAACACGGGCAGCTCGTCGCGTGAAAACGCGAGATCGCGCACGCGCAGGAGCGGAGGGCTGGACGATTGGGCACAAGACATGGACGGACGATTCTACCGGCATGGCCCGACATCACGGAGGATGGCGATGCGATTCCGTACACTCCCGGAATCCCACAACGAAGCCATCGAGATGCACGTCGAAACCAAATTGCCGAAGGTCGCCACCACCATCTTCACTGTGATGTCGCAGCTCGCCGTCGAGCACGGCGCGGTCAACCTTGGGCAGGGCTTCCCGGATTTCCCGGTGCCGGCGCGTCTGGTCGATGCGCTGTCGCGGGCGATGCAGGCCGGACACAACCAGTACGCGCCGATGACGGGGATCCCGGCGCTGCGCCAGGCCATCGCCGACAAGACCGAGCGCTGCTACGGCTGGCGACCCGACGTGGACGCCGAAATCACCATCACCAGCGGCGCCACCGAGGCGATCTTCAATGCGATCCACGGCTTGGTGCGCGCGGGCGAGGAAGTCATCGTGCTTGATCCGTGCTACGACTGCTACGAGCCGGCGATCGACCTGGCCGGTGCCACCGCGGTCCACGTCGCCTTGGATCCGCTGACCTTCGCGCCGGATTGGGATGCGGTGCGTGCGGCGATCACGCCGAACACGCGGATGTTGATGGTCAACAGCCCGCACAATCCCTCCGGCGCGATGTTCAGCGCGGCCGACATGCAGGCTTTGATCGACTTGCTGCACGGCACCGACATCCTGCTGCTCAGTGACGAGGTCTACGAGCACATCGTGTTCGATGGTGCGCGTCACGAAACGGTGCTGCGCTATCCCGAACTGCGCGAGCGCGCCATGGTCATTTCCAGCTTCGGCAAGACTTACCACTGCACCGGCTGGAAGCTCGGTTATTGCATCGCGCCGCCGGCACTGTCCGCCGAGTTCCGCAAGGTCCACCAATACAACGTGTTCTGCAGCTTCAACCCGGCCCAGCATGCCTTCGCCGAGATGATCGAGCAGGAACCACGGCACTACGAAACCCTCGGTGCGTTCTACCAGGACAAGCGCGACCGCTTCCGTGCGCAGCTACTGGCGACCAAGCTCAAACCGCTGCCGGTTCCGGGCGGGTCTTTCCAACTGGTCGATTATTCGGCGGTCAGCGACTTGCCCGATCTCGAATTCGCCCGCTGGTTGACCGTCGAGCACGGCGTGACCGGCATCCCGCTGTCGCCGTTCTACGCCGCGCCGCCGGCGGGGAAGCGTCTGTTGCGGCTGTGTTTCGCCAAGAACGATGACACCGTGAACCGCGCCATCCAACGATTGTCCAATCTGTAGGCAACGCCCCTCGGGAGGCCGCCATGCGCACCGAAAAACTGATCGCCCTGTTGTTTGTCATGTTGCTGACGGGCGCCGCAGCCTTGCTCGGTTGGCGTGCACTGCATGCCAGCCCGCCCTCGACCGGAGATACACCCGTGGACGCACGCCATTTGCAGGACATCTATTTCGGCATGGGTTGTTTCTGGGGCGCGGAAAAGCGCCTGCGCGCCGTGCCCGGCGTGGCGGCGGTCGAGGTGGGCTATGCCGGCGGCGATGCGCCGCAGGTGAACTACCGCGACGTGCTGGATCAGGAAGACCGGATCCGCAGTGGCCGCAGCCGTGCGCGCAACCATGCCGAGGTGGTGCGGGTGCGTTATGACCCAAAGAAGCTCGACCTGATGACCCTGCTGGCGGCGTTCTGGGAAAACCATGACCCGACCCAAGTCGGCGGTCAGGGTAATGATCTCGGTAGCAACTATCGTAGCGCGATCTATTACACCAACGACCAGCAGAAGACTTTGGTCGAACAGAGCCTGGCCATTTATCAGCAGAACCTGTCCCACGCGGGCTACGGCCGGATCACCACCGAGATCCTGCCGGTGCGCCACTACAACCGTGCCGAGGAATCGCACCAGGATTACCTGTTGAAGAACCCGAACGGGTACTGCGGTCTGGGTGGCACCGGCGTCAAATACGGCCTCGCCGCCACCGGCACCGCCTATGCCCCGCTGGATGGGGCGAGTCTGGCGCACGCTGCGCAACTGGTGGTGTACGAAGCCGAGGACTGCCCGTATTGCGAGCGTTTCGAAGCCGACGTTTTGAAGCATTGGAATGCCACCGTGCCGTTTGTGCGCACCCGCTCGCAGCAGGCACCGACCGGCTGGACGCTGGCGAAGACCTTGCTGGCGACGCCGACGATCGTCCTGTTCAAGGACGGCAAGGAAGTCTCGCGTTTCACCGGCTATCCGGGCGATCCGCAGAAATTCTGGCAGTGGCTGGGCTTCCACCTGTTGACGCCGGCGCAGCAGCAGATCGCCTTCGAAAATGGCACCGAGCTGCCCGGCACCGGTGCCAACTTGAACGAACACCGCCCCGGCACCTATTACGACCCGATCAGCGGCGCCGCCCTGTTCCGCAGTGATGCCAAGTTCGACAGCGCCTGCGGTTGGCCGAGTTTCTTCGAGCCGATGCCGGGCGCGCTGCAATTCCAGCAGGACGACAGCCACGGCATGCATCGCGTGGAAGTGCGCAGCACCAGCTCCGGCATCCACCTCGGCCATGTATTCGACGACGGTCCGCCGCCGACCGGCAAGCGCTATTGCATCAACGGCACTGTGCTGCGCTTCGTGCCTGATCCAGCCAAGACCTGAACGTGATCGCAGGCCATCCTCCGCGTGCAGGTGTGGGGACGCTCTGAACAATCCAGGCCTTCCTTGGCAGTCAACGCCGGCTTGACCGGCCTTGCCCTAGACTGTGGCAACGCCGAACCCGGCCAGCGGAGCTGCCATGCAAGACCTGCGCGTTTCCATCGTCCAAGGCGAGACCCGGTGGCATGATCCAGCCGCCAATCGCGCGTACTACGGTGACCTGATTGCACCGCTCCACGGCAGTACCGACCTGATCGTACTGCCCGAGACTTTCACCAGCGGGTTCTCGAACGACGCCATCGGCAGCGCCGAGGGCATGGATGGGTCGACCGTGGCCTGGCTGCGCGAGCAATCGGCGCGGCTTGATGCCGCGATCACCGGCAGCGTGCAGTTGCGCACGGATGGCGGCGTGTTCAACCGCATGCTGTTCGCCACGCCGGATGGAGGTATGGCGTGGTACGACAAGCGCCACCTGTTCTCCTTTGCCAAGGAGCACGAGCGTTACGCCCCAGGACACGAGCGCGTGGTCGTGGCTTGGCGTGGCTGGCGCATCCTGCTGCAGGTTTGCTACGACCTGCGCTTCCCCGTGTATGCGCGCAATCGCTTCGATCCTGCGCAGGCGGGGCAGGCTGATTACGATCTGGCCGTGTACGTCGCCAACTGGCCGTCTGCGCGTGCCTATCC
>NZ_JADZDS010000093.1 GCF_020850895.1 Thermomonas sp.
CGGCATCGGCGCGCAGCAGGCCTGCCAGTACCCGCAGCAGGGTGGTCTTGCCTGCACCGTTGTCGCCCTGCACCAGCAAGGCCTCGCCGGCACCGACCGTGAATTCCAGCGGCCCGAACACGGGCAGATCGTCGCGTGAAAACGCGAGATCGCGCACGCACAAGAGCGGAGGGCTGGACGATTGGGCACAAGACATGAACGGACGATTCTACCGGCATGGCCCGACATCACGGAGGATGGCGATGCGATTACGTACACTCCCGGAATCCCACAACGAAGCCATCCCGATGCACGTCGAAACCAAATTGCCGAAGGTCGCCACCACCATCTTCACCGTGATGTCGCAGCTCGCCGTCGAGCACGGCGCGGTCAACCTCGGCCAGGGTTTTCCGGATTTCCCGGTGCCGGTGCGTCTGGTCGATGCGCTGTCGCGGGCGATGCAGGCCGGACACAACCAGTACGCACCGATGACGGGGATCCCGGCGCTGCGCCAGGCCATCGCCGACAAGACCGAGCGCTGCTACGGCTGGCGGCCCGATGTGGATGCCGAAATCACCGTCACCAGCGGCGCCACAGAGGCGATCTTCAATGCGATCCACGGCTTGGTGCGCGCAGGCGAGGAAGTCATCGTGCTCGATCCTTGCTACGACTGCTACGAGCCGGCGATCGACCTGGCCGGCGCCACCGCGGTCCACGTCGCCCTGGATCCGGTGACCTTCGCGCCCGATTGGGATGCGGTGCGTGCGGCGATCACGCCGAACACGCGGATGCTGATGATCAACAGCCCGCACAATCCCTCCGGCGCGATGTTCAGCGCGGCCGACATGCAGGCGCTTACCGAACTCCTGCACGACACCGACATCCTGCTGCTCAGTGACGAGGTCTACGAGCACATCGTGTTCGATGGCGCACGCCACGAATCGGTCTTGCGTCATCCCGAGTTGCGCCAACGTGCGCTGGTGATCTCGAGCTTCGGCAAGACCTATCACTGCACGGGCTGGAAGCTCGGTTATTGCATCGCGCCGCCGGCACTGTCCGCCGAGTTCCGCAAGGTCCACCAATACAACGTGTTCTGCAGCTTCAACCCGGCCCAGCATGCCTTCGCCGAGATGATCGTGCAGGATCCTGCGCATTACGAAACCTTGGGCGCGTTCTACCAGGACAAGCGCGACCGCTTCCGTGCGCAGTTGCAGGCAACCAGGCTCAAGCCGTTGCCGGTGCCGGGCGGGTATTTTCAACTGGTCGACTATTCGGCGGTCAGCGATTTGCCCGATCTCGAATTCGCCCGCTGGTTGACCGTCGAGCACGGCGTGACCGGCATCCCGCTGTCGCCGTTCTACGCCGCGCCTCCGGCGAGGCAGCGCCTGTTGCGGCTGTGTTTCGCCAAGAATGATGACACCGTGAACCGCGCCATCCAGCGATTGTCCAAGCTGTAGGCAGCGCACCTCGGGAGGACGCCATGCGCACCGAAAAATTGATCGCCCTGTTGCTTGCCATGTTGCTGACGGGCGCAGCCGCCATGCTGGGTTGGCGTGCGCTGCATGCCAGTCCGGCCACGACCGGAGACACACCCGTGGACGCGAGCCATTTGCAGGACATCTATTTCGGCATGGGCTGTTTCTGGGGCGCGGAAAAGCGCCTGCGCGCGGTGCCCGGCGTGGCGGCGGTCGAAGTGGGCTATGCCGGCGGCGACGCGCCGCGGGTGGGTTACCGCGACGTGCTGGACCAGGAAGATCGGATTCGCAGTGGCCGCAGCCATGCACGCAACCATGCCGAGGTGGTACGGGTGCGCTACGACCCCAAGAAGCTTGACCTGATGACCCTGCTGGCGGCGTTCTGGGAAAACCATGACCCGACCCAGGTCGGTGGGCAGGGCAATGACCTCGGCAGCAACTATCGCAGCGCGATTTATTACACCAACGACCAGCAGAAGACTTTGGCCGAGCAAAGCCGCGATATCTACCAGCGCAACCTCACGCATGCAGGCTACGGCCGGATCACCACCGAGATCCTGCCGGTGCGCCACTACAACCGTGCCGAGGAATCGCACCAGGATTACCTGTTGAAGAATCCGAACGGGTACTGCGGCCTGGGTGGCACCGGCGTGAAATACGGCCTCGCCGCCACCGGCACCGCGTATGCCCCGCTGGATGGGGCGAGTCTGGCGCGCGCCGCGCAACTGGTGGTGTACGAAGCCGAGGACTGCCCGTATTGCGAGCGTTTCGAAGCCGACGTACTGAAGCATTGGAATGCCACCGTGCCGTTCGTGCGCACCCGCTCGCAGCAGGCGCCGAGCGGCTGGACGCTGGCGAAGACCTTGCTGGCAACGCCGACGATCGTCCTGTTCAAGGACGGCAAGGAAGTCTCGCGTTTCACCGGCTATCCGGGTGATCCGCAGAAATTCTGGCAGTGGCTGGGCTTCCACCTGTTGACGCCGGCGCAGCAGCAGATCGCCTTCGAGAGTGGCACCGAGCTGCCCGGCACCGGTGCCAACTTGAACGAACACCGCCCCGGCACCTATTACGACCCGATCAGCGGAGCGGCGCTGTTCCGCAGCGATGCCAAGTTCGACAGCGCCTGCGGCTGGCCCAGTTTCTTCGAGCCGATGCCGGGTGCGTTGCAATTCCTGCAGGACGACAGCCACGGTATGCATCGCGTGGAAGTGCGCAGCACCAGTTCCGGCATCCACCTCGGCCATGTGTTCGACGATGGCCCACCGCCCACCGGCAAGCGCTATTGCATCAACGGCACTGTGCTGCGCTTCGTGCCGGACCCAGCCATGATGGCAGTCCATCCACCGCGTGCAGGGTTGGGGAAGCCCCGAACAATCCAGGCCTTCCTTGGCAGTCAACGCCGGCTTGACCGGCCTTGCCCTAGACTGTGGCAACGCCGAACCCGGCCTGCGGAGCTGCCATGCAAGACCTGCGCGTTTCCATCGTCCAAGGCGAGACCCGGTGGCATGATCCAGCCGCCAATCGCGCGTACTACGGTGGCCTGATTGCACCGCTGCACGGCGGCACCGACCTGATCGTGCTGCCCGAGACCTTCACCAGCGGATTTTCCAACGACGCCATCGGCAGCGCCGAGGGCATGGATGGGCCGACCGTGGCCTGGCTGTGCGAGCAATCGGCGCGGCTTGATGCCGCGATCACCGGCAGCGTGCAGTTGCGCACCGATGGCGGCGTGTTCAACCGCATGCTGTTCGCCACGCCGGACGGCGGCATGGCGTGGTACGACAAGCGCCACCTGTTCTCCTTCGCCAAAGAGCACGAGCGGTACGCCCCAGGCCACGAGCGCGTGGTCGTGGCGTGGCGGGGCTGGCGGGTCCTGTTGCAGGTTTGCTACGACCTGCGCTTCCCCGTGTATGCGCGCAATCGCTTCGATCCTGCGCAGGCGGGGCAGGCTGATTACGATCTGGCCGTGTACGTCGCCAACTGGCCGTCTGCGCGTGCCTATCC
>NZ_JADZDS010000094.1 GCF_020850895.1 Thermomonas sp.
AGCAACACCGGATCGGCCTTGCGGAAACCTTCCTTGAACGCCATCGACGCGGCGAGTTTGAACGCCATTTCCGACGAGTCGACGTCGTGGTACGAACCGAACACGAGTTTGGTCTTCACGCCGACCACCGGGAAGCCCGCGAGCGGACCGCTGGTGATGGTTTCGCGCAAGCCCTTCTCGACCGCCGGGATGAATTCCTTCGGAATCACGCCGCCGGTGATGTCGTTGATGAACAGGAAATCGTTCTCGACATCCTCGTGGGCGCGATCTTCCGCGGTCATCGGCGACAGCTCGATCACGACGTGGCCGTACTGACCCTTACCGCCCGACTGCTTGGCGTGCTTGTAGTCGGATTTGACGTCTTTGCGGCGGATGGTTTCGCGGTAGGCGACCTGCGGCTTGCCGACGTTCGCTTCGACGTTGAATTCGCGGCGCATGCGGTCGACGATGATGTCCAGATGCAGCTCGCCCATGCCGGCAATGATGGTCTGGCCGGATTCTTCGTCAGTACGCACGCGGAAGCTGGGGTCTTCCTGGGCCAGACGGCTCAGGGCGTTGCCCATCTTTTCCTGGTCGGACTTGGTCTTCGGCTCGACCGCCATCGAGATCACCGGCTCCGGGAAGCTCATGCGTTCGAGCACGATCGGGTTGTCGATGTTGCACAGGGTGTCACCCGTGGTGACGTCCTTCAGGCCCACCGCCGCGGCGATGTCGCCGGCCAGCACTTCCTTGATCTCGTCGCGGTTGTTGGAGTGCATCTGCAACAGACGGCCGATGCGCTCCTTCTTGCCCTTGACCGAGTTCAGCACCTGGTCGCCGGCGTTGAGGGTGCCGGAGTAGACGCGGAAGAAGGTCAGCGAGCCGACGAACGGGTCGGTCATGATCTTGAACGCGAGCGCCGAGAACGGGGCCTTGTCCGTGGATTCACGGGTCAGCTCCTTGCTTTCGTCGTCGACGTCCACGCCCTTCACCGGCGGAACGTCGGTCGGCGCCGGCAGCAGGTTGATCACGCCGTCGAGCATGGCCTGCACGCCCTTGTTCTTGAACGCGCTGCCGCAATACATCGGCACGATCTCGGTCTTCAGGGTGCGCTCGCGCAGACCCTTGACGATCTCGTCCTCGGACAGCTCGCCTTCGGACAGGTACTTGTCCATCAACTCTTCGCTGGCCTCGGCGGCGGATTCGACCATGTACGAACGCGCTTCTTCCGACTCCGCCTGCAGCTCGGCCGGGATGTCGCGGTATTCGAAGTTCAGGCCCTGCGAGGCGACATCCCAGTGGATCGCCTTCATCTTCAGCAGGTCGACCACGCCCTCGAAGCCGTCCTCGGCGCCGATCGGCACCTGCATCGGCACCGGCGCGGCGCCCAGACGCGCCTTCAGCTGGTCGCGCACCTTGTTGAAGTTGGCACCGGTGCGGTCCATCTTGTTGACGAACGCGATGCGCGGCACGTGGTACTTGTTGGCCTGGCGCCACACCGTCTCGGACTGCGGCTGCACGCCGCCCACCGCGCACAGCACGAACACCGCGCCGTCGAGCACGCGCAGCGAACGTTCGACTTCGATGGTGAAGTCGACGTGCCCGGGGGTGTCGATGATGTTGAAACGGTGCTCCGGCAGGGACTTGTCCATGCCCTTCCAGAACGCGGTGGTGGCGGCGGACTGGATCGTGATGCCACGCTCCTGTTCCTGCTCCATCCAGTCCATGGTGGCGGCACCGTCGTGCACTTCACCGATCTTGTGGCTCTTGCCGGTGTAGAACAGGATGCGCTCGGACGTGGTGGTCTTGCCGGCATCGATGTGGGCCATGATGCCGAAGTTGCGGTAACGCTCGATGGGAGTATTGCGGGCCACGGGAGCCTCTCAATGATTTCTGGATTCGGGATGGCCGAACGCCGCCCGATGGCGGCTTTCGGTGAGCGCCTGCATTGGCGCGCCTGCTGTCACGGCCTTGGGGGCCGTCGCGTCAATAACGCGCGGATCACCAGCGGTAGTGGGCGAACGCCTTGTTGGCGTCGGCCATGCGGTGGGTTTCCTCGCGCTTCTTGATCGCGCCGCCGCGGTTCTCGGACGCATCCAGCAACTCGCCGGCCAGCTTGCGCGGCATCGAGTTCTCGCCGCGCTTGCGCGCCGCTTCGATCAGCCAGCGCATCGCCAGCGCCATGCGGCGGGATGAGCGCACCTCGACTGGAACCTGATAGGTGGCACCACCGACGCGGCGCGACTTGACCTCGACCGACGGCGACACGTTGCCGAGCGCCTTCTCGACCAGTTCCAACGGGTTGGCGTTCTTTTCGCCGATCACATCCATCGCGCCGTAGACGATCTTTTCAGCGATCGACTTCTTGCCACTCTGCATGACCATGTTGATGAAGCGGGCGATGGTTTCGCTTCCGTGCTTGGGATCCGGCAGCACCGAGCGCTGTGGAGTATTGCCTTTACGAGACATGATGGTTCGCCTGACTCAAATTCACTTGTGGATGGCGCCCCCGCACGCGGCGGCACCTGCGGTATCGGGCCTTTTGCCCGCGCGGATTACTTCTTCGGACGCTTGGCGCCGTACTTGGAGCGCGACTGCTTGCGCTTGGCCACGCCGGCGGCGTCCAGCGAACCGCGCACGGTGTGGTAGCGCACGCCCGGCAGGTCCTTGACGCGACCGCCGCGGATCAGCACCACGCTGTGCTCCTGCAGGTTGTGGCCTTCGCCGCCAATGTACGAGATGACCTCGTAGCCGTTGGTCAGGCGTACCTTGGCCACCTTGCGAAGCGCGGAGTTCGGCTTCTTCGGGGTGGTGGTGTAGACGCGCGTGCACACGCCACGACGCTGCGGGCAGTTGGCCAGCGCGGGTGAATTGCTCTTGTAGGTTTCCGGGCTGCGCGACTTGCGCACCAGCTGGTTGATCGTTGCCATTTCGGGGCTCTGTTGGTGGGCCTTCGACCCGTTTCTGTGATGACCCTTCGGCCCGCCTTTCAGACGGATTTCCGGATCATTCGGACACAAGGCCGCCCGATTGCAGATGCAATTCGGACGGCCAGACGAAAAAGTATAACCTGCGCTCGATCCTTCGATCAAACGTAGGTCATACCGTTGCAACCTCCCGGCCTCCGGCGTGGCCTTCGGCGTTCGGCTGCTTGCCTGCGATCCCGTCCGTCCTGGACCCAAGACGAGGCGCGTCCTGCGACCTCATTTGGTGATCTGGATGGCGCGAAGGCCATCGAAAACGCTGCAATTCTACCTGCCGATACAGGCATCGGCAAGTCCACCAGCCCGGCACCCGGCCGGGCTAGGTGGATTCGACTCAGTCGGCCGACACCTGCGACTGCTCGCCGCCAGCCGCCGCCTCGCCCGACAAGGTGGCGAGTTCGGCCTCGGTGACGCCGCTTGCAGCGCGCCG
>NZ_JADZDS010000095.1 GCF_020850895.1 Thermomonas sp.
CCTTCATTGCGGCCCTTATGGACCTTGCGGTATTTGGTTCGCTTGGGTTGCAACATGGTTTATTCCCTCGCTTCGCCACGGTCGGCGCGGTCGCCACGATCACGGCGCGGACCGCGCGGACGTTCACGGTCGCCACGCGGCGCCGGGGTATCGTCCTGCTTTTCCTGACCGATCTGGGTGAAATCGAAAATTTCGCCCTTGTAGACCCACACCTTGATGCCGATGATGCCGTAGGTGGTCTTCGCTTCCGCGAAGCCGTAATCGATGTCCGCACGCAGGGTATGCAACGGCACGCGACCTTCGCGGTACCACTCGGAACGGGCGATTTCCGCACCGTTCAAGCGGCCAGCCACGTTGACCTTGATGCCCAGTGCCCCCAGACGCATCGCGTTGCCTACCGCACGCTTCATGGCGCGGCGGAACATGATGCGACGTTCCAGCTGCTGGGCGATGGACTCGGCCACCAGCTGCGCATCGAGCTCCGGCTTGCGGACTTCGGTGACATTGATGTGCGCCGGCACGCCGAGCACGTCAGACACGTCCTTGCGCAGCTTCTCGATGTCCTCGCCACGCTTGCCGATCACCACGCCCGGACGGGCGGTGTGAATCGTGACGCGCGCATTGTTGGCCGGCCGCTCGATCAGGATCTTGCTGATGCCCGCCTGCGCCAGCTTCTTGCGCAGCATGTCGCGAACCTTGAGGTCGCCCGCCAGGAAATCGGCGAACTGCTTCTTGCCGGCGTACCACTTGGAGTTCCAGTCCTTGGCGATGCCCAGGCGGATGCCGATCGGATTGACTTTATGACCCATGATTACTTGCCCTCGCCCACGACCACGGTGATGTGGCTGGTGCGCTTCACGATGCGCGTGCCACGGCCCTTTGCTCGCGCCATGAAGCGCTTCAACGCGGGACCTTCATCGACCATGATGGTCTTGACCTTCAGTGCGTCCGCATCGGCGCCGTTGTTGTTCTCGGCATTGGAAGCCGCCGAGTACACGACCTTGTAGATCATGCCGGCCGCTTTCTTGTCCGAGAACTTCAGCAGGTCGAGAGCGCGGGCCACGGGCAGGCCGCGAACCTGATCAGCGACCAGTCGAGCCTTCTGCGGGGAGATGCGCGCGGTGCGCAGGATTGCCTTCGCTTCCATGGTCATCTCCTTACTTCCCACTCTTCTTGTCGCCACCATGACCCTTGAACGTCCGGGTCACGGCGAATTCGCCAAGCTTGTGGCCAACCATGTTTTCGTTGACCAGCACCGGGACGTGGTTCTTGCCGTTGTGGACGGCAATGGTGAACCCGATCATTTCCGGCAGGATGGTGGATCGGCGCGACCAGGTCTTGATCGGCTTCTTGCTGCTGCCCGCGGCCTCCACCTTCTTCTGCAGGTGGTGGTCGATGAACGGGCCTTTCTTGAGAGAACGTGCCATTGCCGATTAGCTCCTGCGATCGCGCACGATGAACTGCTGGGTGCGCTTGTTCTTGCGGGTCTTGTAACCCTTGGTCGGCACGCCCCAGGGGGTGACCGGATGCGGGTTGCCCTGGCCAGCCTTGGCCTCACCACCACCGTGCGGGTGATCGACCGGGTTCATGGCGGCACCACGGACGGTCGGCTTGACGCCACGCCAACGGGCTGCACCGGCCTTGCCGAGCTTCTCCAGACCGTGCTCGTCATTGCTGACTTCACCAATGGTGGCACGGCATTCGGACGGCACCTTGCGCATTTCGCCGGAGCGCAAACGCAGGGTGGCGTAAACGCCTTCGCGAGCCACCAGCTGCACGCCAGCACCAGCGGCGCGAGCGATCTGAGCGCCCTTGCCGGGCTTCATTTCGATGCAGTGAATGGTCGAACCCACCGGGATGTTGCGCAGCGGGAGGGTGTTGCCCGCCTTGATCGGCGCATCGCTGCCAGCAATCACTTGATCACCGGCCTTCAACCCCTTCGGGGCGATGATGTAGCGACGCTCGCCATCGACATAGCACAGCAGCGCGATATGCGCCGTGCGATTCGGATCGTATTCGATCCGCTCCACGCGCGCCGGAATGCCTTCCTTGTCACGCTTGAAGTCGATGATGCGGTAATGCTGCTTGTGACCACCACCGATGTGACGGGTGGTGATGCGGCCATGGTGGTTGCGGCCACCAGTCTTGCCCTGCTTTTCGACCAGCGCCGCGTACGGCGCACCCTTGTGCAGGTCCGGGGTCTTCACGCGAACCGCCGAGCGGCGGCCAGCAGAAGTGGGCTTGAATGTCATCAATGCCATGGACGGGTTCCTCAGGCCGAGGCCATCATCACGTCAATCGCCTGGCCCTCGGCCAGGGTGACGTACGCCTTGCGCCAGTCACCGCGGCGACCCTGACGAAACTTGAAGGTCTTGGACTTGCCCTTCACGTTCACCACGTTCACCGCTTCGACCTTGACGCTGAAGATCTGCTCAACCGCAGCCTTCACATCGGCCTTGGTGGCAGTCTTCGCGATTTCGAAGACGTATTGGTTGGAGACTTCCTGCAGTCGCGCGGTCTTTTCGGAGACGCGCGGCGCACGGATCACTTCATACAGGTTTGCGGCGCTCATGCCAGCCACTCCTCGATCTTCTTCACCGCTTCGGCGGTCACCAGCACGGTGTCGGCACCGACCAGCGCAACCGGATCCAGGCCCTGCACGTCACGCACCTGCACGTAAGGCAGATTGCGAGCCGACAGGTACAGGTTGTCGTTGGCATCCTCGGTGACGATCAGCGGGCGCTTGCCGGCCTTCAGCTCAGCCAACTTCGCCACCAGACCGCGGGTCTTGGGAGCTTCGACGTCGAACGACTCAACCACGGTAATCCGGCCCTGACGATTCAGCTCAGACAGGATCGATGCGATCGCCGCGCGATACATCTTGCGATTGACCTTCTGCGCGAAGCTGCGGGGCTTGGCCGCGAAGGTGACGCCACCGCCGACGAAGATCGGCGCGGTCAGGGCACCGTGACGCGCACCGCCACCCTTCTGCTTCTTCGACTTCTTGGTGGTGCCATTGACTTCCGAACGGGTCTTCTGCGCCTTGGTACCGGCACGACCGGCATTGCGGTAGGCCACAACCACCTGATGAATCAGGTCTTCGCTGAAAGCGCGATCAAACACCGCCTCAGACACTGCCAGCTTGCTGGCGCTGCCATTGATATTGAGTTCCATGAATCAGACTCCCTTGCTCGTCGGGCGCACGATCACGTCGCCACCCGGCGCACCCGGGACCGCGCCACGCACGGCGATCAGGCCACGCTCGGCGTCAACCTTCACGACCTGCAGATTCTGCGTGGTCTGGGTGACATGACCCATGTGGCCCGCCATCTTCTTGCCCGGAAACACGCGACCCGGGGTCTGACGCTGGCCGATCGAACCCGGCGAGCGGTGCGACA
>NZ_JADZDS010000096.1 GCF_020850895.1 Thermomonas sp.
GACATCGAAGGCTTGGAGGCGATCTTCGAGTCCGGCATGCGCGAGTTCAACCGGATCAGCCAGCGCCGTGGCGTGGATTCGAGGATGCAGGTTGAGGGCGCCCAGCGCGGCATGCGTGCAACCACGTCGCGCGAGCTCGACGGACTCGAGCGCAACCTCGAATTCCTGGCCAACGTCGGCTCGATCAGCCCCTACGTCGGTCTGTTCGGCACGGTCTGGGGGATCATGATCGCCTTCCAGGGTCTCGCCAACCTGAAGGACGCGACGATTGCCTCGGTCGCGCCGGGCATTTCCGAGGCATTGGTCGCCACGGCGATGGGCTTGTTCGCGGCGATCCCGGCGGTGTGGGCCTACAACCGCTTCGCCACACGCGCCGACCGCATGGCGGTGCGCTTCGAGGCCTTCAGCGAAGAATTTGCCTCGATCCTGCAGCGCCAGGCCAACGCGGGGAGCTGAGACAGGCATGGCCAGTGTCTCCAAGCGTCGATCGCGCAAGCGCAGGCTGCAATCGGACATCAACGTCGTCCCATACATCGACGTGATGCTGGTGCTGTTGATCATCTTCATGGTGACGGCGCCGCTGCTCAACGTCGGCGTGGACGTGAATCTGCCGCAAGCCGATGCACACGCCATCGAGCAGGCGCGCAAGCAGCCGGTGGTCGTGCAGGTGGGCAAGGATGGCGCGCTGGCGTTGACCTACGAAGGCGTCAGCCGGCCGCAGCGGGTCGACGCGGCGCAGCTGGTCGCCAAGGTGAAGGCCTTCGTGCAGGCCGATCCAAACGTGCCAGTGTACGTCGCCGGCGACCGCGAGGTCAGCTACCAGTCCGTGTTCGCGGTGTTGTCGCTGCTGCAACGCGAAGCTGGTGTGCCACGGGCCGGTTTGATGGGAACGCCCGAGTCGTCGGATCCACCGAAGTAGTGACGGAACGCCGGTGAAACAGTCCCGCGCCGACAACTGGCTGGCGATCCTCCAATCACTGCTGCTGCATGCGGTGATCCTGTTGCTGTTGTTCGTTGGCTTGCGCTGGCCGCAAGGCGCAAAGCCGGAGGCATCGCAGGGTGAGCCGATCGATGCCGAACTGGTTGCCGTCAGTGACCTGAGCCCAGCCATGCAGCGTGCATTGCGGCGGACACCGGTGGCACCGAAACCCACGCGTCCCGAACCTCGGCCTGAACCCTTGCCGCAGCCCTTGCTCGAAGACGCCACGCCACCCAAGCCACGGGTGTTGCCATCCCCGGTGCCCGATCCCGCCCCGGTCGAACAGGCGCGTGTGCAGCGCGATGCGGCCTTGCCGCCGTTGCCCGATGTCCGTCGCGAGCAGGAGGCACGGCGCCGCCAACCTCCGCAGGTCGAGCTGGGCGCGCAGCGGGAAAGCGATTTGGAGCAACAACGGCAGCGGCAGATCGCTGAATTGCGCCGCCAGCGCGAGCAGGCCGCGCGGGTGCGCAGCCAGGCAGAGATGCGGGCGATGCAGTTGGCCGATGCGCGTGCCGGTGCGACGGACGCACCTCCCGCCCGCAGCCGGCCAATGCCGGGCGCAGGCGGGACTGATCCTGGGCTGCTTGCCCGCTACCGCGACGCGCTGCAGCGTGCCATCGTCCGCCAATGGACGCGGCCGGACTCGGTTGCACTCGGCCAGCGCTGTCGGATGACGATCCGCCAGCTTCCGGGTGGCGATGTCCTCAGCGTCGAGATCGACCCATCCTGTCCGTATGACAGCCAGGGCAGGCGTTCGATCGAGTCAGCCGTCTACAAGGCGGCGCCCTTGCCCTATGCTGGTTTCGAGGCTGTTTTCAACCGGACTCTGGATCTCAATTTCGAGGCGGCCGACAATTGAATCGGCGGATTCCGCGAATCTCGGGCGTCCTTGGTCCGTTACCGTTCATCTTGCGTCGCCCGAATCGGCGACCCTGTCCACACCGATCTATCCGTGAGTGAGCATGAAGCGATTCGTCAGTGGCTTGGTCGTCGCACTGTTGCTGCCCTTGGGGGCCGCGCAGGCACAGTCGCGCAATGGCCTTGAAATCGACATCGTCGGCGGCAATGCCGCAGCACTGCCCATCGCCGTGGTCCCGTTCGGGGGCGATTGCGGTGCAACCGATGTGAGTGCCGTGGTGCGCGCCGACCTCGACCGTTCCGGCCAGTTCCGTAGCCTGGACGTGAACGGCCTGCCCGAACGCCCGACCACCGGCAGCGAAGTGGCGTATCCGACCTGGCGCATGCTGCGTCAGGACTATCTGCTGGTCGGGCGCTGCGTGCCGTCGATGGGCGGCTACCGCACCGAATACGAGTTGTTCGATGTGGCACGCCAGACCCGGCTGCTCGGGATTGCGCTGACCGCATCCACTGCGGCCATGCGCGATGTGGCGCACCAGATCAGCGATGCCGTCTACGAAAAGATCCTTGGTGTACCCGGCGCGTTCTGGACCCGGATCGCTTACGTGTCCGCAAGCGGGCTGGGGCGTGACACCCGCTATGCCCTGATCGTGTCCGATGCCGACGGCTTCAATCCGCACACTGTCGTGACCTCCAATGAGCCGCTGCTGTCGCCGGCGTGGAGCCCGGACGGGCAGAAGCTGGCCTACGTCAGCTTCGAGGGCGGCAATTCCGGCATCTGGATCCAGGACGTGGCTACTGCTGCGAGGGAAAAGCTGACCAGTTTCCGCGGCATCAATGGTGCCCCGAGCTTCTCCCCGGACGGCACCCGCCTGGCCATGTCCCTGTCCAAGGGCGGCAATCCCGATATCTACGTGATGAACCTGGGTTCGCGCCACCTCACCCAGGTCACCAACCAACTCGGGATCGACACCGAACCGACATGGAGCGCGGACGGAGCCAGTCTGTATTTCACTTCCGATCGCGGTGGTCGCCCGCAGGTCTACCAAGTGCCCGCGGGCGGAGGCGGTGCGACCCGGATCAGCTTCGATGGCAGCTACAACGCCAGCCCGAGTGTCTCGTTCGATGGCAAGAAGATCGCCACCGCGCAGGGTGCCGGCAACGTCTATCGGATTGCGCTGATGGATCGCAGCACCGGCAGCCCGCGCTGGAGCATGCTCTCCCCGGGTTCACTGGATGAGTCGCCGAGTTTCGCGCCGAATGGATCGATGCTGGTCTATGCGGCGCGCGAAGGTCGCAATGGCGTTCTGTACACCGTGTCTGCCGATGGCCGGGTGCGCCAGCGGTTGGTGACCCAGTCCGGCAGCGACGTCCGCGAGCCAGCGTGGTCGCCCTACCGCAGGAAGCCGGGGTGAGATTCACGACATTTCACAGCCGCCGTTGCTAGACTGGCCGTGGCTCTCGGTGTTCACCTCCAAACGGAAGCTAAGGAGTTTTGCCATGCATCGTTCGATTCCCGCCACTGCTCGCATCCTGGCCATTGCCGTGCTCGCCTCCGCCGTGGCCGTGGGCTGCAGCAAGAAGGTCAAGGAAACACCACCGACGCAGTCCGAGGTGGACACCACGCCTGCGCAGTCCTACCAGACTCCGGTGGCGGGGGCCTACACGCCGGCTGAC
>NZ_JADZDS010000097.1 GCF_020850895.1 Thermomonas sp.
ATGTAGCCGGCCTTCAAATCCTGCAGGTTGTCGCCGCCGACCGCCGCCGCGCAGCACACCACCGCGCCGATCATGATCGCCGCCACCGCGCCCAGCGGCGCGCCGTTCACCCCCACCGCCTGCTTGCCAGCCTCGCCCAGCAGCACCAGCAGCACCGCCGAGGCAAACAGGATGGTGGCGATGGTAATTCCCGACACCGGATTGTTGGAACTGCCCACCAGTCCGGCCAGATAGGCCGACACCGACACGAACAGGAAGCCGGCCACGATCATGATGATCGCCATCGGGATGCTCACGTGCCACAGGCCGACGATGGCCTGGTACAGGCCCAGCAGCGGCAGCACGAACACCACCAGCGCGATCAGCATCCACTTCATCGGCAGGTCGCGCTCGGTTTCCGCCACCAATTCACCGCTGCCCTTGCGCGCCGCGGCAATCCCGCTCTTCACGCCCGACAGCAGCGATTTGCGCAAGCTGAACAGCGTCCACACGCCGCCGATCAGCATCGCCCCGACGCCGAGGTAGCGGATCTTGGCCGACCAGATCGCACCGGCGATATCCTCCGCACCCGCACCCACGATTTTCTGCGCCAGCGCCGGATCGCTGTCGAGGAAGAAGGCGTGGTAGATCGGGATCGCGATATGCCAGGACAGGATCGAACCGGACACCACCACAATCCCGATGTTCAGGCCGACGATGTAGCCCACGCCCAGCAGCGCCGGCGACAGATTGGTGCCGAGGTAGCCGAGGTATTTGCCGAAGAATCCGGCGCCAGCGGCGGTGTCCGGAATCAGCCGCATGCCGCTGGCCGCCGCGGCCTTGATCAACCCGCCCAGGGTCGCTGAAAACGCCAGGATCTTCAGCCCCGGCCCCGGGTTTTCGCCGGCTTTCAGGACTTCCGCCGCCGCCTTGCCCTCCGGGAACGGCAGCGGCTCTTCCACGATCATCGAACGCCGCAGCGGCACCGAGAACAGCACGCCCAGCAACCCGCCCAGGCCCGCGATCGCCAGCACCCACAGGTATTTGAAGTCCTGCCAGTAGCCTAGGATGATCAGCGCCGGGATGGTGAAGATCACCCCCGCCGCGATCGACGACCCCGCCGACGCGCCGGTCTGGACGATGTTGTTCTCCAGGATGCTGCCGCCGCCAAGCAAGCGCAGCACCCCCATCGACACCACCGCCGCCGGGATCGCGGTGGCGATGGTCAATCCGGCGAACAATCCCAGATAGGCATTCGCCGCCGACAGGATCACCGCCAGCACGATTGCCAGCACCACCGCACGCAGCGTCAACTGCGGCACCTTCTCACCCGGGTTCGACATCAGCGATCCTTTCAGACAGGCAGCCGGGCAACGCTAGCCGCTGCGGGCGGGCAAGTCCAGTATCGCTTGCGCAAACTCACGACCTAGCGCCGCGGCGAAACACCTTCCCCCCATGGATTCAGGCTCTGCACGTGCGCCTGCACGGCGATCTGCGCCCGCGGATGCACCTCGGTGCAGCGCGCAGCATCATGTTCCTGCCGGCCAGCTTCAACGGCTGCTTGCCGACGCGCAAAGTCGCGGGAACCTGACTGAATTGTCAGGCGACAGATTTGATCTGCCAGCCGGGAAACACGAGAACGGCAGGATGGCAGCGCAAGGCCGTACCCAGCGTCTTGGCACGTTCCACACCCAGATTGACCCGGCCATTTTCAATGCTGGAAATGGTGGTCTGAGGGATGCCGCACAGGGCGGAGAGCTGCGTCTGGCTGAGCCCCTGCAGTTCGCGGATGATGCGCACCGATTCACCGGGCGTGACGTCGATGCGCTTTTTGGCGGGAATGAGTCTGCGCATATTCAGCGTTTCCGATAGTCATGTGGAGTCACTCGAACGACCTGGACAATCATCACATCCGCCTCGATGGAATAGACGACACGCCATTGTTCGTTCAGCCGAGAGGATCTGCAACCTTTCCAGTCGCCCGAGAGTGCCTCATCCCGGAAGCCCTTGATGGCGCGAAGCCCTTGCGGGCCGGAAAGCATGGCAATGTCCTTCCATTTTTCATAGCGCTTGAGGATTTCGACGGGAACACGCCCGGAAGAGAGTTCCTTGTCCGCCTGGCGATGTTCAAGTATCTTCCACATTGTTTATTGTGACTAGGTTAAATATAGCATGTCAAGCGGTAACAATGCACAGCTGTCCGCTGTCATTTGGCCACTGAACCCACTTCGCCACGCGGCTGCAGCAACCAAACCCCGCCCTACCAACACTCACCCCTACAATCCCCCCACTATCCCACCCAGGCCACGCCCTTGACCGCAGCCGCCAGCGCCATGCCCGCCCGCGAGGATTTCCTTGGTCATCCCAAGGGGGTTTACGTCTGTTTTTTCACCGAGATGTGGGAGCGCTTCTCGTTTTACGGGATGAAGGCGCTGCTGTTGTTGTATCTGATCAAGTACCACCGGTTCGGGGATGCATCGGGGCTGGATCTGCTGGGGGCTTACGGCGGGCTGGTGTACTGCCTGCCGGTGATCGGTGGCTTGTTGGCCGACCGCTGGTTGGGGATGCGCAAGGCGGTGACGTTTGGCGGCATCCTGCTGGTGCTGGGGCATCTGGGCATGGCGGTGGAAGGCCATGCGGCCAGTGTCGTGAACGGGGTGGTGGTGCGCGATGAGGGTGCGCTGCGGGTGATGTATCTGTCGCTGGCGCTGATCATCATGGGTGTGGGTTTCCTCAAGCCCAACATTTCCACCATCGTCGGCAAGCTCTACGCGGACAACGATCCGCGCCGCGATTCCGGGTTTTCGCTGTTCTACGCCGGGATCAACCTCGGCGCCCTGTTCGCTTCGCTGGTGTGCGGCTATGTTGGCGAAACCTGGGGCTGGAAGTACGGGTTCGGCGCCGCCGGCATCGGCATGGTGATCGGGCTGGCGATGTTCCTGTGGGGCCAGCGCTACCTGCACGGCCACGCCGAACCGCCGCGGCCGCAGGCGCTGCGCGAATCGGTGGCCGGGATCCGTCGCGAATGGCTGATCTATGCACTGGCCGCGCTGGGCACGCTGCCGGTGGCCTGGCTGATGTGGGCCACCGCCAACGGCGCGTTTGCGCTGGGCGGCCAGATCTCGCTGGCGCTGCTGTTGATGATCGTGGTGCTGGGCGCGGTGCTGGTCTGGTTTGGCTGGTTCATCGGCGCCCGCTGCACCAAGGTCCAGCGCGAGCAGATGCTGGCGATGATGGCGATGATCTTCATGGCGCTGGTGTTCTTCACCCTCTACGAGCAGACCTACGGTTCGTGGGTGACGTTCACCGATCGGCTGCTGACCAAGGACATCGTGCCGGCAATGGTGGTGCGCGACGGCACGCCCTGGCCCTGGTCCACGGTGTCGCTGCTGCTGGCGCCGCTGGCGTTCTTCCTGGCGGCGCGGATGTCCGACCGCAACCCGGATTCGAACGCACCGCGCACGCTGTTTCTGGTGGCCAGCGCGGTCATCCTGGTGCTGCTGATCCGCGACTGCGTGGCACTGCCGCAAACCGCCGGTTCACTGACGTACCTCGGCGCGTTTTTCCTGGTCGCGCTGGCGCCGATCTTCACCGCGCTGTGGGGCTGGCTGGACAAGCGCAGGCTGGACCCGTCCAAGCCGACCAAATCGGCCATCGGGCTGCTGTTCGGCGGGCTGTCGTTCGTGCCGATGGCGCTGGCGGCGCAGCAGGTGGGCGCCACCGGCGCGATCGCCAGCGTGTGGTGGCTGGTGCTGGCCTACCTGATTCTGGAAATCGGCGAGATGTGCCTGTCGCCGGTGGGGCTGTCGGCGGTGACGCAGCTGGCGGTGCCGCGCGTGGTCAGCCTGATGATGGGCACCTGGTTTTTGGCGACGGCATTTTCGGAAACGCTGGCGGCGCTGTTCGGCAAGCTGGCCGCCATCGATGTGCCCGAGGGCGAGGCCATGGATCTGGTCGCCGCGGCCGCCAAATACGAGCACCTGTTCTGGCTGCTGATGTGGATCGGGATCGGCTGCGCGGTGCTCGCCTTCCTCGTCGCGCCGCTGCTGCGGAGGATGATGCACGGGGTGAAGTGAAGCTGAATCGGCATGGCCTATTCTCCTGTCGGTCGCTGCTACACTCGGGAACTTGATCGCAACGAGTCCTGACCGTATGCCCGCACTGCGCCCGCTCACCTTTGCACTCGCCGTCACTCTCGCCGCATCACTGGCTCCGCAAAGCAGTCTTGCCGCCAAGAAGCCGGCGCAAAACAGAAGGCCTGCGGCCGCGTGCAACGATTTCTACGCCGAGGCCAACAAGGGTTGGCTGGCCGCCAACCCGTTGCCGTCCAGCGGTGCGGTGTCCGCGCTGGGCGAGTTGGCGATGCATGCACAGCAGCAGCAGCGGCAGTTGCTGGAAACGGCCATGCGTGCGCCGCAAAACGATGTCCAGAAACTGCTCGGGGACTTCTGGGCCAGCGGCATGGACGAGGCGGCGGTCGAAGCTGACGGAGCAACGCCCATCGCCCCGCTGCTGCAACGCATCGCGGCCATCCGCAGCAACAAGGATGTCGCACCCGCGATCGCTGCCTTGCACCAGGTCGGCATCCCGGTGGCGTTCCAGTTTGGCGCCGACGTTGACCTGCGCGATCTCGGCCGTCACCTCGGGTACTTCAGCCAAGGCGGTATCGGCCTGCCGGATCCCGCCTATTACACGCGCACCGACGACGACACCCGCGCATTGGTCACGCGCTACACCGATTACATCCGCAAGATCCTCGCCCTGACTGGCGTCCCGCAGGCCGAGATCGAGCGCCAGACCGCGCTGGTGCTGGACATGGAGCGGCAGATCGCGCAATCGGCCCGCCCGCTCGCGGACCTGCGCGATCCGCGCAACAACTTCGCGCCGGTGGCCACATCCGGCCTCGGCAAGCAATTCCGCAACCTGCAACTCGATGCCTTCCTCAAGGCGCAAGGCATCAGCGACGACACGGTTTCGATGTCCAACCCGGAGATGTTCGCGAAAATCGACCGCCTGGTCGGTTCCCTGCCGCCGGCGCAGTGGCAAGCCTACCTGCGTTTCCGGGTCGGCGATTCGATGGCCCCCTATCTTTCGCAATCCTGGCGCAATGCAAGCTTCGATTTCCGCGGTCGGGTGCTGCTTGGCCAGACTGGACCGGCTCCGCGCTGGCAACAGGTGCTTGATGCGATCAACCTGGCCGCCGGGCCGATGCTGGGCCGGGAATACGCCGCCGCCCACCTCAACGATGCCACCCGCCGTCAGGCCGAGCACATCGCACTGCAGGTCCGCGACGCCCTGAAACAGGCGGTTGGCCGCAGCAGCCTCCTCGGAGAGGCCGCGCGCGCAGAGGCGATCCGGAAACTGGACCGGCTGCGGATCGAAGTCGGCTCCCCGAGCTACGACATCGACTTCAGCATGCAGCCGATGGGTCGTGGCAGTTTCGGCAGCAACATGCTGATCGCCTCCAGCTGGCGCCATCGGCAGGAGATGCGCCGGATCGGCAAGAACAGCGCCGCACGCCGTTGGGACGTGTTGCCACAGCAGCCAGCGCTGGCTTATGACCTCGCGCAGAACCGCCTGATCATCACCGCGGCCACGCTGCAGACGCCGGTACTCGACATGGCGATGCCGGAGGGCAATCGCTACGGTGCCTTCGGCGCATTGGTCGGGCACGAACTCAGCCACGCCATCGGCGGCCGCGGCCGCCACGTCGATGCCGACGGCAATGTGCGTGACTGGTGGGGCGCTGCGGAGTCGACCGCATGGGAGGCACTTGCCGCGAAAGTCTCGACACTGTATTCGGCGCTGCCCTACCCGGGCCTGAGCGGAGTCAAGGTCAATGGCCCGCTGACCCGGGACGAGGACATCGCCGACCTTGCGGGGGTCGAACTCGCCTTCGCCGCCCTGAACGCAGCGCAACCCAGCGCAAGCGGGCAGACCCGGAAGGCATTCTTCACCGGTTGGGCACAGCTCTGGGCCCAGCGCGTGACAGCCGGCGAAGCGCAGATCCGCGCCCAGCAGGACGTGCGTGCGCCGGGCGAATGGCGTGCCAACGTCCCGCTGATGCAAAGCAGCGGGTTCGCAGCGGCCTGGGGCTGCCCGGCCGGAGTCCCGATGCAGGCCACGTCCCCGGTTCGGATCTTCGACTGACCCCAGCCCCCGGTCATCGACAGCGCGTTCGCGGCTTCGGGCAACGCTGATTCATTCAGCGTTGCCTCAGCGCACGCTGCGCAGGTTCGGCGGACCCCGTCGCCCTGTCCCGAACGGTCCCTGCCCACGCCAATGGCGGATCAGCAGCCAGCCAAACAGCATCCCGCCAAGGTGTGCGAAATGCGCCACGCCGGGCATCCAGCCATTGAAGCCGGCACCCAGTTCGAACAGGCCATACAGGATGACCAAGGTGCGCGCCTTCATCGGAATCGGCGGGAACAGCAGCATCACGCGTTGGTTCGGAAACAGCAGGCCATAGCCAAGCAGCAATCCGAACACGCCACCGGACGCACCAAGGGTCGGATACGGCATGGCGCCCTGGGCAACCGACCAAGAACCAACGCAAAGCTGGCATAGGCCGGCACCGAACACGCAGACCAGGAAGAACGTCAGGAACCGCTTCGTTCCCCACACATATTCCAGCGGCGCGCCGAACATCACCAGAGCCAGCATGTTGAAGCCCAGGTGCATCGGGCCACCGTGCAGGAAGCCGTAGCTGAGCAATTGCCATGGCATGAACGCAGGAGCCGAGCCGGACGGGTCGTAAACCGCGCCACTCCACGGCCACAGCATCAAGAAAGAGAGTGCTTCATTGCCGAGTGCGAACTGCAGGCCGAAGCCGACCACATTGGCGATCAGCAGCGCCTTGGTGATGCGGGGAATGTCGAACGCCATCCGGGCGGGATCCAGGTTTCGTTGCAGTGCATCATAACGGGTCAGCGCGGCGCCCAGACCGCCGCGTCCAGGGTTTCTTCAGCTTCGGCCATCTGCACTCGGCCGTTGCGGACGGCCACACCCTCGGCGCGCAGGCGCTTGGCCTGTTCGCGGAACGGCCGAGAACCGGCGGCGAAAGCGATGCGTCCGTCGGCGCGCAAGATCCGATGCCAAGGCAGGTCGGCATCGTCGTTTTCCCCCAGCACCCGCGCCACCAATCGTGCGCGACCGGGCAAGCCGGAACGACGCGCGATCCCGCCATAACTGGCGACTTCGCCACGCGGCACCGCGCGGATCGCATCAAGGATGCGCTGGCGCGTGGAATCGTTGCCTTCAGGCGTAACCATGATCCGGGTTAGCATACCGGTTCACCCGTTCGCGCTTCGTGCCGCCCCATGAACAATTTCGAACAGATCCACCAGCACCTGCGTGCCGCGGACTATCGCCTGTTGCTGGAGGAACCCGGGCTGGCCTGTGTCGAGCTGACCCTGCGGCAGGGCAAGCGACACCAAGCGATCTTCCTGACCGAACTGCAGGACGACGACGGTCGCCGCTTCCTGCGCGTGAGCACCTCGATCGCCCCGATCACCGGGCTGGATGCACGCAAGGCGCTGGCGTTCAACTGGGAAAGCCGGGTCGGCTACCTCGCCATCGGTGAACTCGACGGCGTGCGTTACCTGCAGTTGTGCGAGAACCGTCCCTATGACAGCCTGCTGCCTGCGGAAGTGGATCGGTTGATCCTCGAAATCGGCGGCACCGGGGACGCCATGGAAATGCGTCTGTCGGCTGGCGGGGACTTGCTCTAAAGCCCACGCACCGAAGCGCCTTCGGGGCCGTGGCCGCAACGCGCCCACCGCTGCAATTCGCCGGGCGCACGACACGCCAACGCGCATCTCCAACGCCGCAGATCAAGCCCAGCCAAGGACCTCCAGCAGGCGATAGAACAGCCAAGCCACCGTCGCTGACGCCGGGATCGTCAGGATCCAAGCCCAGATGATCCGCTCGATGGTGTTGATCTTGAGTTTGCGCGGGTTCTTGGCGAATCCCACGCCCATGATCGCGGTGGATACCGTGTGGGTCGTCGAGACCGGCATGCCGAAATGGGCCGCCGTCATCAACACCGTGGCCGAACTCGTATCGACGGCAAATCCATCCAGCGGATGCAGCTTGACCATCTTGTGACCCAGCGTCTTGATGATCCGCCAGCCGCCTGAAGCAGTGCCCGCCGCCATCACCAGCGCGCAGGTCACCACGATCCACGTCGCCACCTCCGCACCCGCCGACTGCGCCGGATGCATGAACGCAAGCCAGTGCGGCAGATCGTCCAAGGCCCCGCTTGCTTCTGCCCCGACCAAGGTCAGGGCGATCACGCCCATGGTTTTCTGTGCGTCGTTATGGCCATGCGCATACCCCATGTATGCGGCGGACAGGATTTGCAGCTTGCCGAACAACGCATTGATCCAGCGCGGCCGGGCCAGCCGTCGCAACCAGCCCTTGGTGCGCTCCAGCCCGGATATCAACGTCCACAGCAGCACCATCAGGGTCAATCCCAACAGGAAGCCGACCAGCGGGGACGTCACCATCGGGACGATGACTTTCCACACCAGTCCCTTGCTCTTGGTCCAGTCGGCCGCGCTCTGGATCCAGATCAGCGCATCCCAGTTCATGTGCGCGGCCGACAGCGCCGCGCCGCACAACCCTCCGATCAATGCGTGCGAGGACGATGACGGCAGCCCGAACCACCAGGTGACCAGGTTCCAAACGATCGCGCCCAGCAGTGCGGACAGCACCAACTGGGAGGAGGCATCCACGACTCCGGTATTGACAATGCCGGTGGCGATTGTGGCCGCGACCGCGGTGCCCGTCAGCGCACCCAGCAAATTGGTGACCGCCGCCAACCCCACCGCCTGCATGGGCGTCAGCACCTTGGTGGCCACCGAAGCGGCGATGGAATTGGCGGTGTCATGGAAGCCGTTGATGAACTCGAAGATCAGCGCGGCGACCACGACGACAAGGACAAGCGTCAGCATCCGGGCGCGTCCGTCAGGAATTCTTGAGCACGATTTGATAGGCAACCACGCCGGCCTCGCGGCAACGGTCGATCGCCTTTTCGAGGATTTCAAAGAATTCCTTGAGCAGGAACATCTGCAGGCTGTCGAGCTTGCCCGAGTAGATCTCCCGGTACAGTTCCAGCATCAGCCGATCGGCCTCGTTCTCGATCGATCGCAGTTTCTCGTTGAGCGCGGTCATGCGATCGAGGTTCATGTGCTCGAGTTGGTCGACCATCTCCACGACCACCCCTGCCGCCTGTTCCAGCATCGCTGCCCGCGGCGCGAAATCGATGTTCCCGAGGTGCTGCACCGCCAGCGCATAGCGATCGGCGAATTTCTCGATCTGCTTCGGGATCTTGTGCAGCGCCG
This sequence comes from Thermomonas sp., assembly GCF_020850895.1. GTDB lineage: Bacteria > Pseudomonadota > Gammaproteobacteria > Xanthomonadales > Xanthomonadaceae > Thermomonas. The sequence goes on from NZ_JADZDS010000097.1 coordinate 9,324, forward strand.
ACCCCAACGCTTCGATGTCCTCGCGCTCGATCGGAGTGATGTAGCTGTCCACCAGCGCTTGGCTAATCTTGTCGGCAGCCGTGCGTTCGCGCAGGCGGGCTAGCTTGAAGGCGTCCAGCGCCGGCTCGCGATCCGGATCCCGCATCATCGCGTGCAACGCCTTGGCGCTGTCGAAGGCAGCCGCGGCAGCATCGTCAAGGAGGGCATAGAACTGGGTGCCGGATCCGAATATGGTCTGCAGTGAAAACATGGCGCGTCCGCGGGGTCGTAGGGGGCAATGCGCGGCATCCTAACGTCCCTATGTGACGCGTTCGTGACAGTCCCGCGGCTGCTATCATGCCCACGCGCCACGCACAGCCATGGATTCCAACCCGATCCCACCGCCCCGTTCCGTGCATTGCCCCTGCTGGCAAGCGTTGCCGATCACAGGCAGCACACCGACTGCACGCGACCATCCTGGTATCCGCCCGTGCTGGAACTGCTGATTGTCCTTGCCTTGCTCATCTTCAACGGCTTCTTCGCACTGTCGGAGATGGCGGTGCTCACCTCGCGCAAGGTCCGCCTCAAGCAACAGGCGGAAACCAGCCGTGGCGCACGCACCGCGCTTGAACTGGCTGAACGCCCGGAACGATTCCTGTCCACGGTCCAGGTCGGCATCACCAGCATCGTCATCTTGACCGGCATGTACGGCGGCGACGCCATCGGCCTGCGCATCGGCCACTGGCTGGCGGTCAACGTGCCCACCCTCGGCCGCCATTCCGAAACCGTCGGCAACGTGCTTGCGGTCACCGTGATCACCTACCTCAGCATCGTGATCGGTGAATTGATTCCCAAGCGACTGGCGCTGTTGGCACCCGAGCGCATCGCCGCGACGGTGGCAACGCCAATGCGTTGGCTGGCTTGGTTGGCAAACCCCATCGTCGGGCTGCTGAGCGCGACCGTGCACGCCTTCCTCGCCCTGTTCCGGATCAAGAGCGGCAGCGACGACCAAGTCACCGAGGAAGAAATCCGGATGCTGGTCAGCGAGGGCCACGAACAGGGCGTGATCGACATCGACGAACGCAACATGGTCAATCGGGTGATGCGCCTGGGCGACCGCACCGCCGACAGCCTGATGACGCCGCGCACCCGGATCGCATGGCTGGACACCACCGCCACCCTGCAGGAAAACCTCGCGGTGATGCTGGAGCATGCGTATTCACGCTACCCGGTCCACCGCGGCAGCGACGCCGACGTGGCCGGCATGCTGGAGGTCAAGACCCTGCTGGACGAATTGGGCCGGCCGCGCCCGGACCTGTTCAACGACATCCGCCCTGCCCTGTTCGTGTCGGAATCCACCCACGCAATGAAGCTGCTGGAGCTGTTGCGCGAAGACCAGCAGTCGGCGGCGCTGGTGGTCGACGAATACGGCGACATCCAAGGCATGGTGACGATTGCAGACATCGTCGATGCGGTGATCGGGCGGCTCCAGACCGGCAGCGACGCCGACGACGGCGAAGCCTTGGTGGTCGAACGCGAGGACGGCTCGCTGCTGGTCGATGGCGGCCTGCACATCGACGAGCTGCGCGAGTTGACCGGCGAGCGCATCCCGGATGCCGACGAGATGGAATTCCATACCGCCGCGGGACTGGTGATCGCCCATTTCGGACGCATCCCGCGGGTCAGCGAATATTTCCGGATCGGCCAGTGGCGGATCGAAGTCGTCGACCTCGATGGCCCGCGCGTCGACAAACTCCTGCTGCAACGCGAGGTGCCCACGCCCCAACCGGCAGACCGGCAAGACGCATGAAGCCTGCTGCGATCAGCCGAGCAAACGGACGAAATCGACCGCGGCCAAGGGCTCGCTGAGCCAGTAACCCTGCACGAAATCGCCATCGCGCTCGCGCAGCAGGTCGTATTGGCCACGTTGCTCGACGCCTTCGGCCACGACCACGATCCCGAGCGAATGCGCCATCGCCATGGTGGCGCTGGTCAACGCAAGATCGCCAGGGTCATCAAGCAGGTCGGTAATGAAACTGCGGTCGATCTTCAGGCCATCCACCTGCACCCGGCGCAGGTGATTGAGGCTGGAATAGCCGGTGCCGAAGTCATCCAACCACACCCGCACGCCCAGGTTGCGCAGCTTGGACAGCAAGTCCGCGGCATGCGCCACGTCGCGGATCACCGCGGTTTCAGTCACCTCGAGATGCAACAGGTTGGCGGCGAGTCCGCTTTTTCGCAATGCCTCGGTGACCTGAGCGAACAGGCCGGAACTGCGCAACTGGCGCCCCGACACGTTCACCGACACGAACGGCCGCGAGCCGTCAGCAAGCGCCGGCCACTGGGCCGCCTCCCGGCACGACAGGGCGAGGACTTGTTCACCAATCTCGTCGATCAGACCGCTTTGCTCGGCCACCGGGATGAACGCTTCCGGCGCAATCGCCCCTTCCACCGGATGGGCCCAGCGCAGCAGCGCCTCGGCGCCAACCAGCACGCGATCGCGGGTCCGGTAGATCGGCTGGTAGACCACCGACATCTCGCCGCGCTCCCAAGCACCGCGCAGGTCCTGCTCCATCCGCAGCCGCTGCATCGCATCCTCGTCAACTGCACGACTGTAGAAACGAAAGCAGTTCTTGCCGGCGAATTTGGCTTGGTACATCGCGATGTCGCCGCATTTCATCAACTGCGAGGTGGTATTGGCATCGTCCGGGAAGACCGCGATCCCGACCGAAGTCCCCAACACCAGACGCCGCCCGTGGAGCAGCAGCGGCTGGGCCAGGTCATGGACCAGCGCTTCGGCAATCCGGGTCGCCTGCCCGCGCAAGTCGGTGCCCGCCACGGCCTCCAGCAAGATCACAAACTCGTCGCCACCGAGACGAGCAACCAAGGTCCTTGCACCGTCCTTCTGGGCCACGGCATGTTCGATCCGGGCCGCCGTCTGCACAAGCACGTCGTCGCCCGCCTCGTGCCCGAGGGTATCGTTGATTCCCTTGAAGTCGTCGAGATCGGCAAACAGCAGTGCAAGCTGGCAGCCGGTCCCGTGCATTTCGCGCAGGCGCTGTTCCAGGTCAGCCCGGAACGCCAGCCGGTTGGCCAGTCCGGTCAGGGCATCGCTGTAGGCGGCCCGACGCATGTCACGGTCATGTCGCGCCACGCTTTCACGCATGTGCTCGAAGGCGTGGACTAGGTCACCCAGCTCATCGTTGCGCTCCGCCACCGGGACCGGCGAGGAAAAATTGCCGCTTTCGATTTCCCGCGCGGCGTCGGCGAGTTTCCTGATCGGCTGCACCAGGATCCGCTGTATCATCACGGCCCCGAAGACGCACACCACCGCCAAACCAAGGCACATCAGCAGCAGGCCCCACAGTCCGCGCCGGCTGACCTCGGAAAGCCGCGAGCGCAGCCCGCTGAGCGTCTCCTCCTCGGCCTGCGCGGCCGCAGATGACGAGTAGCCGATGCGAACGCCGCCCAGTCGCTCGTTGCCGACCGAGATCGGACGGGAAACGTCAATGCGCTCGCCAGCCTGCAACACCATGGGTCCATTTGCTGCCACGATCCGGGATGCAAGTGCGTCCTGCATCGGCCGGCCATAGGCCGGGATATCCCCCGAACCATCGTGGAGGATGCGGCCCTGCGGGTCATAAACGAGGACGTAGGTGACGTTCGGCGCCCGCTTGGCGTCGCGCGCGAGGTTGCCGACATCCTCGAGGTCGAAGAAATAGAGCGGATTCGCCAGCGAATCGGCGAGCTGATGAACCTGCGCCTCGCCGCTCTGGCGCAGTTGGGCCCTGAGCAACGACTGGGTGCTCTGACGGGCAATCTCGAACGTCTGGCGCTCACCGCTCATCTGCTGGAACCACAGCCCCAGCGTCAATATGAGCATCAGCATGAACACCACCACCATCGCGGTGGTGTAGCGCCACTGCAGGCTCGATCGGCGGATGTTCACTCGACTTCCCTGCGTACGCGCTGCACTCCACGGCCCAGGCTACGCAGCATCGCCCGGTCCTGTGCCGTGATCGGAACAAAGCGCGAGGTCCCCATGAAACTGCGCAACGCGGCTGCGGCGGCGGGATCGCTGGCCGCTTCCAGCAGGACTTCGCGCAGGCGCGCCTCTAGCCGAGGGTCCAGGCCATTGCGCGCCAGCATCACCGCACGCGGGACGTCCTCGCTCTGGCCGATGACCCGGAAATCGCGAGCAAACACCGAAGGCATGCGCTGCGGGTGGCCCCAGTCGATGTTGCTCAACACCCCGGCGGCAACCAGGCGCTTGTGCACCCATGTGGAGATATTGAGCTCGGTTCGTGCAAAAACGTAGCCGATCCGACCAGCCGCGGGCCGATCGGTCGGCGACAGCAGCGGCTCGAGCGATTCCCCGGCATCCAGCAATTGCGCCGCCGGAAGGTAGTAGGCGCTGGTCGACAATGGATTCTGGAACGCCACACTGTGGCCTTGGAGGTCATGCAAGGTGTGGATGGGGCTGTCCTTGCGCACGAAGAAAATCGCATGGTAGTGCGACACCCCGTCGCGCTCACTGATCAAGAACGAATGGGCCACCCCGCGGTCTTCCAGTCCTGCGGCATTGCCCGCGGTTTCATTGATCAGGTCGACGCGGCCGCGGCGCAGATAGCTGGACATCTGCTGCAGGTCGCGCGCCATCAGGATTCGGCCACTGCGGATGCCCACGTCATGCAGGCGCGGAACAAGGTATTGCAGCAGCGGCTCGAGCTGCTCGTAATGGGCCTTGGGATCGTCGCTGATCCGTCCCAGCACCAGCACGCTGGACTCACCGCCCACATCATTCGCGTCCTGCGCCGAGACTGTCGGAGCAAAGGAAAAAAGCAGTCCGAGCACGCAAACGAGCGCCCACAGGAGACGAGCCGAGGCTGGCGGCATGTTTCGTACAAACATCCCGTCAAGACTACAGGATTTCGCCGTCGCCAGTGCGCTGTCCGGCAAGCCGCGCCATGCGTTCGGAATCGGCAAGGATCCCGTGCAGCAGGCGAACTTCGGCGGCATCGAGGTTGGCGCGCAGGTACAGCCGCCTGAGCTTGCGCAGTGCAGAATCCGGCGTGCGTCCCTTGTGGAAATCGATGGCGTCGAGGGTCGTGGCCAAATGCTCGAACAGGCCTTCGAGTTGGGCGTGGGTTGCTGCCTCGGCGCTCGGTGGCGGCGTGCGCGTTCCTTCCACGCGTCCGGCACCCTCGCCGCCGGTGTCACCGAGCAGTGCGCACCGCAGCTCGTAGCTCAGCACCTGCACCGCCGCCGCGAGGTTGAGCGAACTGAACTCGGGATTGGAGGGGATGTGCACGGCGCCATGGCACAGGGCCATCTCGGCATTGTCGAGGCCGCTGCGCTCACGCCCGAACACCAGTGCCACCGGCCCGTTGGCCGCGGCGAGCACCGCACGCCCGGCGGCGTCGCGAGGATGCATCGGTTCCAACTGGATGCGCCGGTTGCGGGCAGTGCAGCCCAGAACCCAACGGCAGTCGGATATCGCCTCGACCAGGCCGGCAAAGACCGGGGCAGCTTCGATCAAGTCATCGGCACCCGCGGCCATGGCATGGGTGTCGCGATCGGGCGCCTTTTCAGGCGCCACCAGCACCAGTCGGGTCAGGCCCATGGCCTTCATCGCCCGTGCCGCCGATCCGATATTGCCGGGATGCTGGGTACCGACCAGCACGATGCGCAGGTTGCGTTCGAGCGTCGCTTGCGATGTTGCATCCATGTGCCAATGGTAAACTCTCCGCCCCGGACCCGAGCCGGACGCGCTCTTTTCCATCATCGTCCTTGACGCCTTATGCCTGCGAGGCCCTTTGCCATGCAAAAACCGATCGTCAACGTCATGGTCAAGGCGGCACGTGCAGCCGGTGGCGTGCTGCTGCGCGGAATGAACAAGCTGGATGCGATCAGCGTGGTCGAAAAGGACCGGCTGGACTACGCCAGCGAGCTGGATGACCAGGCCGAAAAAGCGATCATTCGCGAACTGAAGCGTGCCCATCCCGATGCCTCGTTCCTCGGCGAGGAAGGCGGTGCCCAGGGACGCGGCGGCGCGCTGTTCGTGATCGATCCGCTGGATGGCACCAGCAACTACCTGCGCGGGTTCCCCCACTGGTGCGTCTCCATCGCCTTGGTCGAAGGTGGGGTGGCGCAGCACGGCGTGGTGTTCGATCCCTTGCGGAACGAATTGTTCCTTGCCAGCCGCGGTGCAGGTGCAGTGCTCAACGACCGCCGCATCCGCGTCTCCGAGCGCAAGGACCTCAACGGCGCCGTGCTGGCCACCGGCTTCCCGCCGCGCGAACGAGAACGCGCCCCGGCGCAGCTCGAATGCCTGCGCGGCATCCTGCAGCAGGCCGAGGATTTCCGTCGCACCGGATCTGCGGCACTCGACCTGGCCTATGTCGCCAGCGGTCGCTGCGACGGCTATTTCGAAGCCGGCTTGAAGGCTTGGGACGTCGCCGCCGGACAATTGCTGGTGCGCGAGGCCGGCGGCCGAGTCTGCGATTTCCGTGGCACGCAGCCCGGCCCGATGGCTGCGCGCGCGGCCGACAGCAGCCACCAGGTCATTGCCGGCAACGTGAAACTTACCGACGTACTGCAGAAGGCCATCGTCGATTCCGGTTACGCAGCGGCGTTCCGCTGACCAACGCAGGTCTGCAGCACGCATAACACAAGGCCGCGCAGTGCGCGGCCTTGCTTCGACAAGCCATGCACGGGGCCGGGAGCAAGCGCACCCGGACCCACTGCTGTCACGGCCGCTTGGCCAGCTCCGCGTGGTCCTTGGCCTTGGGCATCAGGTCCTGCTTGCTGACCTTCAACCCGCCGATGGTCAGCAACGCACAGGAAATGAAGATCGACGACAGCGTGCCGATCACGATGCCGATCATCTGCGATTCCGCCATCCCGCGCAGCGAATCGCCACCAAACAGATACAACGCCAGCGCGGTCAGGAACGCGACGAATGACGTGATGACGGTACGCGACAGGGTTTGGTTGACCGACTTGTTCATGATATCGGTCGGGGCCAGGCGCAGGCTGCGGAAGTTTTCGCGCACGCGGTCGAACACCACGATGGTGTCGTTGATCGAGAAACCCATCACCGAAAGGATGCCGGCCAGCACATTGAGGTCGAACTCGTGCCGGCTGATCGCGAACCAGCCCGCGCAGACGATGACGTCATGCAAGGTGCCGATGGTTGCCGCGATCGCGAATTTCTTCTCGAACCGTATCGAGATGTACAGCAGGAAACCGATGATCACGAACAGCGCCGCATACATGCCGTTCAAGGCCAAGTCCTTGCCGACCTCGGCACTGATCACCGAACTGCTGCGCTTGGTCGCCGGATTGCCCTGGAGCGAGGCCGCCCGCGCCACCGCGTCACCGATGCTGGATGCCTTGTTCTGGTCGCCCTCCTTCTTGTCGTCGGTCTGCAGGCGCACCAGCAGGTCGTGGTCGCTGCCGAAACTCTGCACCTCCGCGCCATGGAAGCCGGCCGCGACCAGTTGTTCGCGGACCCTGTCGACATTGGGTTTCTGCGCGTAGCGCAATTCGACGCCGACACCACCGGTGAAGTCGAGCGAGAAATTGAACCCTTGCGTCATCATCGCGATGATCGAGGCGAACATCAGCACAGCAGCAACCGTCAGCGAGGCCACGCGCATCCGCATGAAGTCGATGTTGCTGTTGTAGGGGAACACATTGAAAGGCTTCATCGCATGTGCTCCTTAGATCGAGACCGACTGCAGCTTGCGCTTGCCGCCGTAGATCGCGGTCGCGATACCACGCGACACCGATACCGCCGTATAGGCCGAGGTGATGATGCCGAGCATGGTGGTCATGCCGAAGCCCTTCAGCGGACCACTGCCGAAGGCGAACATCGCCAGACCGGCCAGGAAGGCAGTGACGTTGGCGTCAAGGATCGTCCCGGACGCACGCTCGTAGCCTTCGGCAATCGCCTTTTGCGCCGGCAACCCGAGCCTCAACTCCTCGCGTATTCGCTCGTTGATCAGCACGTTGGCGTCCACCGACATGCCCACGGTCAAGGCGATGCCGGCGAGGCCGGGCAGGCTCATGGTGGCTCCGATCATCGACATCAGTGCGAACACCATCACCAGATTGATCAACAGCGCCAGACAGGTGATCAGGCCGAACATCCGGTAATAAACGAGGAAGAAGCCGAGTGCGAACAGGAACGAATAGGTCACTGCCTTGAGGCCGCGATCAATATTTTCCCGGCCCAGGCTCGGGCCGATGGTGCGCTCGTCGACGAAATCCATCGGTGCCGCCAGCGCGCCTGCGCGCAGCAGCAGGGCCAGGTCCGCGGCCTCCTTCATGCTCTCGAGGCCGGTGGTCTGGAACTGCCTTCCGAGGGTGTCCTTGATGTCGGCGACCGAGATCACCTGCTCGCGGGTGCGGGTGCTGTGGACTTCCCTGCCATCGACGATCCTCACTTCCGGGATGCGTTCGATGAAGACCACCGCCATCTTCTTGCCGACGTGGACGCTGGAATAATCGAACATGCGCTGCCCGCCGGCGGCGTTCAGTCGCACGCTGACCGCCGGCGACCCCGACTGCGAATCGAAGAACGAGGACGCAGTCTGCAGCTGTTCACCTGAGGCAATCACGCGCTTGTTGAGCAGGACAGGTATCGGCTTGCCGTCCGGCCCCAGTTGCTTGAGATAATAGATCCGCGCCTCCGGCGGCACGTTGCCGGTATCACGCGCTTCGATCGCATTGCCCTCGACCACCCCGCGGTATTCCAGCGTGGCGGTGGCGCCAAGGATGCGCTTGGCCTGCGCGGTGTCCTGCACGCCCGGCAGCTGGATCGCGATGCGGTCAGCGCCCTGGCGCTGGATGATGGGTTCGGCCACGCCCAATTCGTTGATGCGGTTGCTCAGGGTGCCGATGTTCTGCTGCACGGCATCAGTGAGGTACTTGTCCAACTCGGCCTGCGGGATAGTGACGGTGATCGTCTCGCCGTTGTTGTCGATCCGGTAGGTCGGCATGGTGGTGACGATCAGCCGCTGTGCCGCGTCGGCGTTCTGCCCGCTGGACAGCCTGGCGACGACCGTGTTGTTGGCGGCGGGTTCCACCGAGATGTAGCGGATGTGGTTGTCGCGGAACACGCCGCGGATATCCTCGGCGGTCGACTCGAACATCTTCTGCATCGCTGCGTGGCGATCAACCTGCATCAGGAAGTAAACGCCACCTTGCAGGTCGAGGCCCAGCAGCATCGGCTTGGCCTTGATCGCCGCCATCCAGTCCGGCACCGTCGAGGCCAGGTTGAGCGCCACCACGTAGTCGCCGCCCACCAAACCGCGCAACACGCCGGCAGCGCGCGACTGCTCTTCGGCCGAAGCCATACGCACCAGCAGGTTGCCATTGCTCTGGATTTCAACCTCCTTGGCCTGCAGGTGCGCCGCCTTGAGCGCGGTCTCGACCTTGGCGCGGAAGGCCGCATCCACGGTGGCCCCGCGGTTGGGCGTGATCTGCACCGACGGGTCCGACGGGTACATGTTCGGCACCGCGTACAAGGCGCTGAGCAGCAGGATCAGCACGGCGATGGCATATTTCAGGCGGCTGTAGACAAGCATCGGTCAACCCTGTTGGCGGCGTGCGCCAAACCGAAGTGGATCAGTGGGAAACGGAACGACTCACGCCGACTTCAGCGTGCCCTTGGGCAAGACATTGCCGACGGCGCCCTTCTGCACGCGCAATTGCACGCCAGCGGCCACCTCGACGGTGATGAAACTCTCGCCGATCGCGGCCACCGTCCCGGCGATGCCGCCGCTGGTGATGATCTCGTCGCCCTTGGCAAGCTTCTCGATCATCTGCCGGTGCTCCTTCTGTCGCTTCAACTGCGGGCGGATCATGATGAAGTACATGATCGCGATCAGTGCGATGAAGAACAGCGACGAAGACAGCAAGCTACCGGCCTGGGCGGGACCCGCGGCCTGCGCGTGGGCAACTGGAATCAGGAAATCGAGAGGGTTCATCATGGATCCGGGGGAGATGGGTTCGAACAGCCGACAAAGCGGCCAGCCGCGTATTATGCCACGCGTGGCTACTGGTGCCGGGACGAGGGCACATCGAGGCCTTCAGCGCGACTGCATGGCGTGGAAAGACTCCCGGAATCCGGCAAAAGTTCCCGATGCGATCGCATCGCGCATCTGCGCCATCAAGCGCTGGTAGTAGCGCAGGTTGTGCAGGGTGCCGAGCACCGGCCCCAGCATTTCGTTGCAGCGGTCGAGGTGGCGCAGGTAGGCGCGACTGAAGCCACCGGCGCAGGCCACGCAGTCGCAGCCTTCCTCGATCGGCCGCAGGTCATGCTCGTACTGGGCGTTGCGCACCCGGACCACGCCGGTGGCGGTGAAGAAATGCCCGTTGCGGGCATTGCGGGTGGGCATCACGCAATCGAACATGTCGACCCCACGCGCCACCGCCTCGACCAGGTCCTCGGGCCGGCCCACGCCCATCAGGTAGCGCGGCTGGTCTGCCGGTAGCTGCGGGGTGACGTGATCGAGCATGGCATTGCGCTCCTCCTCGGTCTCGCCCACCGCCAGCCCGCCAATGGCGTAGCCGTCGAACCCGATCTGCCGGAGCGCTTCCGCCGAACGCGTGCGCAGCTCCCGATGGACGCCACCCTGGACGATCCCGAACAGCGCAGCATCATTGCCTTCATGGGCGCGCTTGCTGCGTTCGGCCCAGCGCAGCGACAGCGCCATCGAACGCTCGACCAGGGTGCGTTCGACCGGCTTGCCGTCGACATGCACCGGTGGGCATTCATCGAAGATCATCACGATGTCGCTGCCCAGCACTTTCTGGATGTGCATCGACTCTTCCGGCCCGAGGAACACCTTGCGGCCGTCGGTGGGTGCGGCGAAGGTCACGCCCTGCTCGCTGATCTTGCGCCGGTGCGCCAGCGAGAACACCTGGAAACCACCGGAATCGGTGAGGATCGGTCCGTCCCAACGGGCGAAACCGTGCAGCCCTCCGTGGGCCTCGATGACATCCAGCCCGGGCCGCAGGAACAGGTGGAAGGTATTGCCGAGGATGATCTGCGCGCCGAGGTCGCGGACCTGCTGCGGCAGCACGCCCTTGACCGTGCCATAGGTGCCCACCGGCATGAATGCCGGGGTTTCGATGACGCCTCGCGGAAAAGCGATGCGGCCGCGGCGGGCACAGCCATCATTCGCAATCAACTGGAACGACATGCGGCTCATGCCGTGTCCTCCCTTGGATACAGCAGCATGGCATCGCCATAACTGAAGAACCGATAGCGATGGCGCACCGCGTGCCCATAGGCCGCAAACACCCGCGACTTGCCGGCGAATGCAGAGACCAGCATCAGCAGCGTGCTTTCCGGCAGGTGGAAATTGGTCAGCAGCGCGTCGACACTGCAGATCCGATAACCGGGATAAATGAAGATACTGGTATCACCGGCAAACGGTCGCAGCTGCCCATCGACCATCGCGCTTTCCAGCGCCCGCACCACCGTGGTGCCTACGGCGATGACCCGGCCGCCAGTCGAGCGCACGCGGCGCACCTTGTCGACCAGTTCGGCACCGACATCGATCCATTCGCTGTGCATGCGGTGATGGTTGACGTCGTCCACCCGCACCGGCTGGAACGTGCCCGCCCCGACGTGCAGGGTGATGTGCCCGAACTCCACTCCTTGCGCTCGCAAGGCATCCAGCAATGCATGGTCGAAATGCAGGCCTGCCGTCGGCGCCGCCACTGCCCCGGCTTCGCGAGCGAACACGGTCTGGTAGCGCTCGGCATCCTCGGCCTCGGGTTCGCGCTGGATGTACGGCGGCAACGGCATCTGTCCTGCGTGCAACAACCAGGTGTCCAGCGGCTCGCCGACGTGGAAGCGCAGCCGCCAGAAGCCGTCGCATGCACGCTCCAACACTTCGGCTTCGCCACCGACATCCAGCCGGATCCGACTGCCCGGCTGCGGTGGCTTGCTCACCCCCAACTGCACCCTGGCCTCATCACCAGTGAGCAAGCGCTCGACCATGATTTCGACCCGACCACCGGTGGCCTTGACGCCGAACAGTCGCGCCGGGATCACCCGGGTGTCGTTGAACACCAGCAAATCCCCGGCACGCAGCAATTGCGGCAGGTCTCGCACCAAATGATCGGCGAACGCGGCGTTCCCGGGCGGCACCACCAGCATGCGGCTTGCTGAGCGTTCCGCCAGCGGTGCCTGGGCGATGAGTCCCGTTGGCAGGTCGAAATGGAAATCCGAAGTTTTCAAGCGCGGCTGGCTGCTTTGGCAAGCCCCATTGTAATGAGTACGGTCAGCGCTCGAACTTGGTCGACAGGATGATCGAGGTATTGGTGCGCTCCACCCCGTCGATGGTGCCGATGCGGTCGGTCAGCACATCCATCTCGCCGACGCTGGTGGTGGTGGCAAGCGCGATCAGGTCGTGGCCGCCGCTGATCGAATACAGCACGCGGACTTCGTGCATCCCGCGCAACGCCTTCACCACCGCCACCATCTGCCGCGGCCGCAGGGTGATCAGGATGTGCGCACGGATGCGGCTCTGCTCGAGTTCCTGGTCGATCCGCACCGTGTATCCGCAGATCACGCCCTGACGTTCGAGCCGGGAAATGCGGTTTTGCACCGTGGTGCGGGACAGCCCAAGCTTGCGGGCGATGTCGGCGGTGGAGGCACGCGCGTTCTCGCGCAATACACAGAGCAGCTGTTCGTCGGCGGGTGAAATCGTCATATCGGCAAAGAATAACGTCGGTTCGCCCAAATTACCCGACGAAAAAGGCGAATCCCACCTTCCGATTGACCGCAAACCAGCGATAATTATGAGTTTTCCAGCCGCGCAAGCGTGCGGCCTCAGGTCCATCGGGAGATTCCACCATGCAACTCATCGACACCCTCGCCCCGCTGCGCGCGCACGGCAAGGCCCGCACCACCGGCCTCGACGACGCCACCGTGCTCGACTTCGCCGCCCGTGATCCGCAGCTTGGCCAGGCCATCGCCGCCGCTGCGGACGAGTACGCGCGCATCCGCGCCGAATTCCCGGATCTGCTGGAAATGGACGAAGCCGCGCAGGCGCATGAAGTTCAGTCCGGCTTCGTCAATTTCTATGCCGAAGATGCCGCCAATCCCTACGTGGCGCTGACCGCACGCGGTCCGTGGATCGTCACCCTGAAGGGCGCGGTGCTGTACGACACCGGCGGCTACGGCATGCTCGGCTTCGGTCACACCCCGGAGGCGGTGACCGCGGCGATGGCCAAGCCGCAGGCGATGGCCAACATCATGACCCCGAATGTCTCGCAGCTGCGCTTCGCGCAGGCGATGAAACGTGAAATCGGCCAGACCCGAGGTGGTTGCCCCTATGTCTCCTTCATGTGCCTGAACTCTGGTTCGGAATCGGTGTCGCTGGCCTCGCGGATCGTCGACGCCAATGCCAAGACCATGACCGACCCGGGTGCCCGCCACGCCGGCAAGACGATCAAGCGGCTGGTGGTCAAGGGCGCCTTCCACGGCCGCACCGAACGCCCGGCGCTGTATTCCGATTCCAGCCGCAAGAACTATGTGCAGCACTTGGCCAGCTACCGCGGCGAGGATTCGGTGCTGACCGTGGCGCCGTACGACATGGACGCGCTGCGCAAGGTGTATGCGGATGCCGACGCCAACGGCTGGTTCATCGAGGCGATGTTCCTCGAACCGGTGATGGGCGAAGGCGACCCGGGCCGCAGCGTGCCGGTGGCTTTCTACAACCTCGCCCGCGAGTTGACCACCGAACACGGCAGCCTGTTGCTGGTGGATTCGATCCAGGCCGGCCTGCGTGCCACCGGCTACCTGTCGATCGTCGACTACCCCGGCTTCGAGGGCGTCACCCCGCCGGACATGGAAACCTACTCCAAGGCGCTCAATGCCGGCCAGTACCCGCTGTCGGTGGTGGCAGTCACCCCGAAGGCTGCCGCCTGCTACAAGCGCGGCCTGTACGGCAACACCATGACCGCCAACCCGCGTGCGCTGGACGTGGCCTGCACCGTGCTCGGCCAGATCACCCCGGCCCTGCGCAGCAATATCCAGCAGCGCGGTCGCGAGGCCCTTGCCTTGCTGGAAGCCCTCAAGGCCGAGCTCGGCGGGCAGATCACCAAGGTGCAGGGCACCGGCCTGCTGTTCTCCTGCGAATTGACCAAGCAGTTCAAGGGCTACGGCGCGGGCTCCACCGAGGAGTGGATGCGTGAACGCGGCATCGGCGTGATCCACGGCGGTGAAAATTCGCTGCGTTTCACCCCGCAGTTCGGCGTGAGTTCGGACGAACTCAAGCTGGTGGTGTCGATGGTCAAACGCGCCCTGCTGGAAGGCCCGCGGCTGGAGCAGGCCGAAGCGGCCTGATCCAACCCACCAGCAATGCCATGCCGGGGCGGCCAAGATCGCCCCCCGTTTTCATGCACGACTGGGCGCTGTCGATTCGGTTAGCCTTGCGGCATGAAAACCATCGTCGTCGACCATCCGCTGGTTCGCCACAAGCTCGGCAAGCTCCGCGACATCCAGACCGATCCGGTGCATTTCCGCCAGTTCGCCGGTGAGATCGCCGCCCTGCTTGCCTTCGAAGCCACCCGCGACCTGCCCACCGAGGCCTGCGAGGTGCAGACCTGGGCCGGACCGCTCGACGTCGAGCGCGTGCGCGGCGACAGCCTCACCCTGGTGCCGATCCTGCGTGCCGGCCTCGGCTTCCTGCCCGGCGTGCAGGCCTTGCTGCCGTCCGCGCCCGTGAGCGTGATCGGCCTGCGCCGCAATGAAACCACCCACCGACCGGAAAGCTACTACCAACGCTTCGCCGACCGCATGGATCAGCGCACCGCCCTGCTGATCGACCCGATGCTCGCCACCGGCGGCAGCGCGGTGGCGGCCATCCAATTGCTCAAGGACGTCGGCTGCAGGCGGATCAAATGCATCTTTCTGGTCGCCGCACCGGAAGGCTTGGCGGCACTCGAGGTGGCGCACCCGGACATCGAAGTCTACGTCGCCGCGGTCGATGATCGCCTGGATGAAAACGCCTACATCCGGCCCGGCCTCGGTGATGCCGGTGATCGCCTGTTCGGTACGCCGGTGGATTGAGCAGTCACCGCGTGAGGGCTCTCCCCCGCAAACCCTCAACCACCCTTCGGGCACCTTCTCCCGCAAGCGGGAGAGGGAGGTGCATGGTCCCAAAGGTTTCCCCCGCGCCCGGCTCTCAGCCCAACGCCATCGCCCGCAGCTCCGCCAGCGCGTGGATCGCGCTGAACCGCCCTTTCTCGTCCTTGGCCACCTGCGCCAGCGCATGCTCGGCGTCGTGGGTGAAAAACAGCCCGACCTCGCGCGCCAGCATGTCTTCGAGGAAGGCGGTTTTCTCGTCGATCAACTCCTCGGCACAACGGTCGTAGCCCATCGTGATCGGCACGTGCACCCACGGGATGCCGGGAATCAGGTCGGCGCAGAACACCACGCCGCCGTGGGCAGCGCCATCCACAAGTCGCGGCCCCAACACTTCCGCCAGCAACAGCCCCGGCGTATGGCCATCGCTGTGATGGAAACGCACCGCCGGCCCCAGCGCCTTGCAGAAATCGCCCTCGACCAGTTCCAGTCGGCCACTGGCTTCCAGCAGGCCGGGCAGTTCCGGAATGAAACTGGCGCGATCACGCGGATGCGGGTGCAAGGCGCGCTGCCAATGCGCCCTGCCGATCACGAAGGTCGCGTTCGGAAACAGCAACTGCGGCGGCTGGCCTTCCGCCCACGGCGCCAGCAGCCCACCCGCGTGGTCGAAGTGCAGGTGCGACAGCACCACCACATCGATGTCCTCATGGCGGAAGCCGGCCTTGGCCAACGACTCCAGCAGCGCGTGATGGTCTTCGACCACGCCGTAACGTTCGCGCAGCTGCGGTGGGAAAAACGCGCCGATGCCGGTATCGAACAGCACGGTCTTGCCGTTGATGGGTGAGGCCAGCAGCGCGCGGCAGGCCAGATCGATGCGGTTGCGCTCGTCCACCCGCACCCAGCGCTCCCACAGCGCGCGCGGGGCATTGCCGAACATCGCACCACCGTCGAGTTTCTGGGTATTGCCTTCGATCGACCAAAGCTTCATGGCCGAAGTGTACGCCGGCCGGCGAAAACCCCGTTGACATCAAACATGACCGGCAACGGCAATAAACCGGCCATCGCGCACACCACCCAAAGGCAATGCTGAATAAGTCCGTCCTGGACATTTTCAGCACCGCCGAGTCCGGCACCCTTCGTCAAGCTCAGGACGGGCATGTCCGGACTCGCCTCACACAGATCAATCACTTGCGTGTTTGATCCGTTGCCGGCCATCCTTGGCCGGCAGTCAACGCTGACTTGATCAGCGTTGCCCGAAGAGCCGCCTGCCTGCGTGATCGGTTCGAGCGGGCCATGGATGGCCCGCGGCCGCGAATCGAAGCCAGACGCGTAGCTTGAGCGGCGAGCCGATCACGCAGGCAGGCGGCTGGCGCGGACGCCAGCGCAAATCCGTCAGTCACTCAGGGAGAGCGCCCTGCCACCGTGGTTGCGTGGGTTCGGGCGGACAGCGGGGCAAGTGCAGGCGCAGTCCGCGGGTGCCCCACTCGGGTTCGCCGAACATGCAGGCAGGCGGCCGGCGCGGGCGCCAGCACAAATCCGCGTCGGTCAGGGCGAAACCATCACCTCGGCCTTGCCCACCGGATTGCGCGGATCGCTGCCACCCAGCAGGACGTTGCGGACGCGATCCCACTCCACCGTCTGCAGATTGCCCCAGACATGGCTGGAGCCGCGCCCACCCGCAGCTTCATCGGGTGGCAGCTCCAGCGTGTGGCCCCTCGCCCGCAGCTGTGCAGCCGCAGCCGGCGAGACCGCGCCTGGCTCGGCGTCGATCACGTCGGGTAACCACTGATGGTGGTAGCGCGGCAAGGCCGCCACCTGCTGCGCATCGAGGCCATCGTCGTAGCCGAGGATGCCGAGCAGGACCATGGTAATGATCCGACTGCCGCCCGGTGTGCCCAGCACCACCACCTTGTCCGGCGATTCCATGAAGGTCGGTGTCATCGAGCTGAGCATGCGCTTGCCGGGCCTGGGCGCGTTCGCCGCATAGCCCATCACCCCGAACGCATTGGGCGTGCCGGGCTTGAGCGCGAAATCGTCCATCTCGTCGTTGAGCAACACACCTGTGCCCGGCGCGACCAGGCCGGAACCGTACAGCAGGTTCACGGTCTGGGTCGCGCCGACGCGATTGCCCTCGGCATCGATGATCGAAAAATGCGTGGTTTCGTCATCTTCCAGCGGCGTCGGCTGGCCCGAGAGCAGATTGCTCGGCGTGGCCTTGTCCGGATTGATCGACGCGCGCAGCCCGGCGGCGTAGGCCGGGCTGGTCAGCAGCGCCTGCGGCACCTGCACGAAATCCGGATCGCCCAGATAGAACGTCCGATCACGATAGGCGCGACGCATCGATTCGACCACCAGATGCACCCGCTGTGCTTCCGGCATCGCCTTCAGATCATACGGTTCCAGGATTTGCAGCATCTGTGCCAGCGCGATCCCACCCGAGGACACCGGCGGCGCCGTCACGATGTTCCAGTCGTGATAGCGGAAACGGATCGGCTCGCGCTCCTTGACCCCATAAGCGGCGAGCTCGGCGTGCGTCCACTGCCCGCCTTCGGCATTGACCGCTGCCACCAATTGGCGTGCCACCCGGCCGCGGTAGAACCCGTCGAAGCCCCGCTCCGCCAGCAATTCCAGCGTTACCGCCAGTTCCGGCTGGCGGAACACATCACCCTCGGCAATGGGTTTTCCATTCGGCGAGAACAGCGCCCGCGAACCCGGATAGCGATCCATCACTGCACGTCGCTGCTGGTAGCCATGCGCCATCCGCGCATACACCGGGAAGCCGTCGCGGGCGATGCGAATCGCCGGCGCCAGCGTCTGCTTCAGCGGCAGGCGTCCGTATTTTTCCGCGACATGGACCAAAAGCGCAGGCAGGCCGGGAATGCCGGCCGACCACGGGCCGTTTTCCGCGCGGTCCTGATCAAGGTTGCCATTGTGATCGAGGAAACGCTCCGGCGTCGCCGCCGCCGGCGAGGTTTCGCGGCCGTCCACGAAAATGTCCCGCCCGCTTTTTGCGTCGTGCAGCAGCCACAGACCGCCACCGCCCAAACCCGAACTGATCGGCTCGACCACCGACAGCACCGCCGACACCGCCACCGCGGCATCGAAGGCGTTGCCACCTTCGCGAAGGACCTGTGCACCCGCAGCAGTTGCCGCTGCGTGTGCACTTGCAATCACCGCGCCGGGCGGATGCGCGGGCTCCGTTTGCGCCAGACCCGTCGCCCCCACGCCCAGTGCAAGCAGCGGCAGCAACAGACCGAACGCCGCTGCCGTCAGCCGCGATGCGATCCCCCAACCGCGACTCTGCACGGACCGCATCCGGTCAGGCCGACGCACCGACCAAGCCGGGCATCTCCGTCACTTGGCCTCGACGAAGATGTAGTCGACGCCCGCCGGTGTCACCGCCGCCTTGACCCGATCATTGAGGTTCGGCGGACCGATGAAGACCACCTTGACGCCCTTCATCGAGCCCTGCGGCACCGCCGGGAAGGCCGCCTCGATCATCTCGACTTCCTTGTCCGACGCCGGTGACGCGAATACCAGCATATTGCCCTGGATGATGCCGCGGCCAAGGTCTTCCTTCAGCTTGTCCAGCTGGCGACCGTACAGGCCCTCGAAGTCTTCGGTGCTGACCGACGGCAGGAAATACACGAACGGGCTGCCGGTGATCCCTTCCATGTAGGGCTGCAGCTTGTAATTCAGGTAAGCCACCCAATCCTTTTGCTGATCACTGCTCGGCAATGCGACTGCAACCGGTTCCGCGGCTTGTGGAGCCTCTTGTTTCTTGCAGGCCGTAAACGGCATCAGCAGGACGAAGACGAGCATCAAGCGCGTCAACATGTTCATGGCATTTCCCCAAGTTTGTTGATGGTGAACGAAGTGACACGAGCTTGGCGGGAAGGCGGTCATGCGTGCCCCTCCCGCCGGGCTTCGAGCGCAGCCGCGACCGCGGCAGGCACGAAGCCGGACACGTCGCCGCCGAGTCGGGAGATTTCCCGCACCAGTGACGACGAGATGAAACCGTATTGCTCAGCCGGTGTCAGAAACAAGGTCTCGACCTCCGGGATCAGGTGGCGATTCATGCTCGCCATCTGGAATTCGTATTCAAAATCGGAGACCGCGCGCAGGCCCCGCAACAGCACGCCACCGCCAACGTCACGCACAAAATGCGCCAGCAGGGTCGAGAATCCCCGTACTTCGACATTGGCGTGGTGGCGGAGTGCCTCTTCGGCCAAGGCCACGCGCACTTCCAACGGGAGCGCCGGTCCTTTCGACGGGCTGGTGGCCACCCCGACGATCAAGCGCTCGAACAACGGCGCGGCCCGATTGACGAGGTCGATATGCCCGTTGGTTATCGGGTCGAACGTGCCGGGATAGACCGCGATGCGGGATGCCGCTGTCATGCTGACTTCAACCACCTGGGTACGGGCTCGGCTCGATTTTACCCCGTCTGTACAGCGCATAGCGCACTTCACGGGTGCGGTTTTCGCGATGCAGGGCCCAATCCGGTCCCGGATCAGGCGTCATGTCGAAGGGACTTTCGACATAGAGCCAGCCATTAGTGGCGATTTTTCCCTCCAGCGCTGCCAACACGTCCGCCCAAAGGTTGGAATTGAATGGAGGATCGACGAAGGCAATATCGAACCTGGGCCCCATCCATTCCGCGAGGAACCGTCGCGCATCGATGCCGTGGACGAGCACCCGGTCGGCCGCAGCCAGACGTTGCACTGTTGCCCGCAGCGCCTGCAACAGGCCCGAATCGGTCTCGACAAGGTGCGCCTGCGCCGCGCCGCGTGAAACCGCCTCCAGGCCCAAGGCTCCACTGCCAGCAAACAGATCGAGCACTCGTGCACCCGGCAGCTCTGCCTGCAGCCAGTTGAACAGGGTCTCACGGACCCGATCCGAGGTCGGCCGCAGGCCGGGTTTGTTCGGCACCGGCAGGCGCGTGCCGCGCCAGTGCCCACCAATGATGCGCACGCGTCCAAGACCGGCTTCATGGCCTGCGTTCATCGAGGGTGGGAGGGGGCGAGTGTTACCATGCGAGCCATTCTCCGACATTCGCGCATGCCCATGGTCAGTTGGTTCCGCCGCAAGACGCCCGATGCGCCCGCGAGCGCGCCGACGGCGGCCCAAGCGAACCCGGAAGCCGTGTCACGGGCGAACGATACGCCCGCCGAAGCACAGCCCGAACCGGCACCCGCGGCGGCCGGCAAGCTCGGCTGGATGCAGCGCCTCGGCAAGTTGCTGAATACCGACGTGGCCGAGTTGCTGGGCCGCAACCCGATCCTCGACGATGACCTGCTCGACGAGATCGAAACCGCGTTGATCAGCGCCGATGTCGGCGTGACCGCCAGCACCGAACTGGTGAACATACTGCGCAAGCGAATGAAGGCGCGCGAGTTTGCCGACGCCAAGGCCCTGCTGACCGCCCTGCGCACGGAGCTGGTCGCCCTGCTGCGGCCAGTCGAGCGTCCGCTGCAGATCGATCTGACCAAAAAGCCCTTCGTCGTGCTGACCGTCGGCGTCAACGGTGCCGGCAAGACCACCACCATCGGCAAATTGGCACGCCGCTTCAAGGACGAAGGCCGTGGCCTGATGTTGGCCGCCGGCGACACCTTCCGCGCCGCTGCGGTCGCGCAGTTGCAGGCCTGGGGCGAGCGCAATGGCGTGACGGTGGTGGCACAGGGCCAGAATGCCGACACCGCGTCGGTTGCCTTCGATGCCCTGCAGGCAGCGAAATCACGCGGCACCGAGGTGTTGATCGCCGACACTGCCGGTCGCCTGCACACCCAGGGCGGGCTGATGGACGAGTTGGCGAAGGTCGCCCGCGTGCTGAAGAAGCTCGATCCCGAGGCACCCCATGAAGTCTTGATGGTGATCGATGGCACCACCGGCCAGAACGCGATCAACCAACTGCGCAAGTTCAACGAGAAGATCCCGGTGACCGGCCTCGTCGTCACCAAGCTCGACGGCACCGCCAAGGGTGGCGTCGTGTTCGCGTTGGCACGCGAATTCGGCATCCCGATCCGTTACGCCGGCATCGGCGAGCGCCCGGAAGACCTGCGGGTGTTCGACGCCGAAGCCTTCGTCGACGCCCTTCTGCCCGAAGCCTTGGGCTGATGATCCGTAAAGCCCGGACAGCGATGGTGGGCACGCCTTTCGTAGCCGGTTCCACGCGGCTTCGCTGCCACATGGAGCCGGCATGTGATTGCTTGTGCCATTCCGAACCGGCGCAAACCCAACGCCCGTGAGCATGGACAAGGCCAGGCTGCCGGCAACTGCACGCCCGCGTCGGCACTGGCGGCGTCGGCTGCTGGCCCTGTTTGTCGTCTTCGCCGCGCTGGCATGGCTGCTGCAGCCACAGCGCAGCGGCCCCTTCATGCTCGCCCGCCTCGGGGAGTCCCTGGGCCTGCAGATCACGGTGCAATCCATCGATTACCGGCTGCGCGGCACGCCGGAAGTGACCCTGGACGGCCTCGTCGTCACCCAGCCCGGCCATCCCGAACCCCTGTTGCAGGCCAGGCATGCGCGGATTGCGCTGCCTTGGCAAACCCTGCGATCCAGGGGCAACCCGCTGGTCTTCGACCGGATAGAAGTGGAGGCCCCCAGGCTCGACCTTGTGGCCACACAGCGCTGGCTTGCCTCCCGCCCGCCCGCCCCGCCCACGAAGATCCCGCTGATCACCCACGGCATCGGCCTCCGTGATGGCAGCATCGTCGCTCCCGACTGGCGTATCGAAGGCATCTCGATCACCGCCGCAACCCTGCATCCGCGTCAACCGCTGCACGCGCACGTCGCTGGCCGCTACCGCGATGCAACGATCTCCATCCCGGCCAGACTGGAGATCATCATTGCCGACCCGCAGGCCTTGCCCGACGGGATGGCAAGCACGATCGAGGCACGCGGCACCCTCGCGCTGATCGGCACGGACTGGGCATTGCCGGCGCAACTCGTCGCCCATGCCCCGCTTCGGTTTGGCGAAGGGACGATTCGCATGGATCCAGCCAAGCTCGGCATCGTCGGGCGCTACCGCTCCGGCACGACATCGGTTCCGTTCCGGCTTGGCCTGTACGGACGCATCATCCACGCGGAAAGCCGCTGGACATTCGACCCAGCCACCGCCGTGCTCGCGGGCGGCGACGTGTTGCCTGAGGTCAGTGTGCGCGGCAGCGCGGTTCTCGGGGAGGACTTGCGCCTGCACCTGGCAGGATCCATGGCCTCATGGCCGCAGGCGTGGCCGGCATTGCCGGCGCCGCTGGCAGGCTCACGATCACCCTTTGGACTCACGCTGGACTACGCCGGCGCACCCGCACTTGACGCCTTGATTTCCCTTGCACTGCGTCGCGACGCAACCCGTTTCGACGCCCG
This sequence comes from Thermomonas sp., assembly GCF_020850895.1. Lineage (GTDB taxonomy): Bacteria > Pseudomonadota > Gammaproteobacteria > Xanthomonadales > Xanthomonadaceae > Thermomonas. The sequence continues at coordinate 31,780 of NZ_JADZDS010000097.1, forward strand.
CTTCCGGCGCGCCGACGTGGTCGCTTGGCTGGACGCAACAGCCGGCTCACCGTTGCCGCCGCTGCAGGGGACATTGGCCACCCCAAGGCTGGTCCTGCCCGGTGCCACGCTGGATGGCGTGGAGATCGAGATCGAAGACTCCCGCACCACGTCCGATGCCGTCACGCCATGAGCGCGGCCATCTCCCGGTTCGCCCCACGCCTGCTTGACTGGCACGACCAGTTCGGTCGCCACCAGTTGCCTTGGCAACACCCGCGCTCGCCCTACCGCGTGTGGCTGAGTGAAATCATGCTGCAGCAGACCCAGGTGGCCGTTGCCACGGACTACTTCCTGCGCTTCGTTGCAGCACTGCCCGACCTTCCCGCGCTGGCACGGGCGCCGCTCGACCAGGTGCTCGCACTGTGGTCGGGGCTGGGCTACTACGCCCGCGCCCGCAACCTGCATTCTGCCGCGCGGCTGTGCATGGCCAAGCACTCCGGAGTGTTGCCGGACAGGATGGATGCGCTGCTGGAACTGCCGGGCATCGGCCGCAGCACCGCAGGCGCAATCCTTGCACTGGCCCACGACGTGCCCGCCCCGATCCTGGACGGGAATGCCAAGCGCCTGCTGTGCCGGGTGTTCGCCATCGAGGGCTGGCCCGGGACATCTGCCGTCGAAAAGCAACTGTGGGCCTTGTCGGAAAAACTCTTGCCCAGGGCCAGGCTGGCCACCTACACGCAGGCGCTGATGGACTTGGGCGCCACCGTGTGCACCCGCGCCAATCCGGCCTGTGGACGTTGCCCGTTGCAGGATTCCTGCCGTGCGCACGCCCAGGGACGCACCACGACCCTGCCCACTCCGCGACCGGGCAAGCCACTGCCGCAGCGCGAAGCCCACATGCTGGTCATCAAGGATGCCAAGGCGCGGGTCCTGCTCCAGCAACGACCCCCAGCCGGCCTCTGGGCATCCCTGTGGTCGCTGCCGGAGTTACCTGATCGCGCGCAGGCACTCGCATGGTTCCAGGACCGCTTTGATGATGATCCTGCAGGTGCCGTGCACATGGCGCCTTTCCTGCATGGATTCAGCCACTATCGCCTGAGCATCCACCCGATCCTGATCACCATCAGCGGTACACGCCACCGGATGACGGACCGCAACGACCTGCGCTGGATGCGTCGCGACGACCTCCCCGTGCTCGGACTGCCAGCGCCAGTGCGCAAGCTGCTCCAGGAGCCAAGCGAATGACGCGCCGAGTGCACTGCGTCGTCGACGGCATCGACACCGAAGGCCTGGACTACCCGCCGTGGCCAAGCGCCGCCGGGCTGCGCGTCTACCATGAGGTGGGCAAACAGGCTTGGCAGCGCTGGCTGGCCCACCAGACCATCCTGATCAACGAATACCGGATCTCACCGATGAACTCGGAACAGCGCGCTTTCCTGGAACTGGAAATGGTCAAGTTCCTGTTCGAGGACAGCGTGCACATGCCCCCCGGATATGTCCCGAAGGACGAGTGATTCGCGGGTTCATCGACCGGGAAGCGCTGGCTGCGCACCGATCAGAGCCGTCCGCGCAAGGCCCTTTCTGCAGCCCGCAGTGCCTCGAGGTCGACCGGCCGAATATCCTGGATGCGGCAGACGAAATTTTCGCCTCCGACCTTCACCTTGTCGAACCTTGACAGCATGATGCCGTTCAGCGGTTCGAGATCCAGCGTCTGGGCGCCATGGTCCCAGTTCAGGCAGGGCCCGGACAGGGTCACCAGCCAGCGCTCCCCGGGCCGCAGATCCAGCGAAAAATGCCAGCCGTCGATTCGGCTCCAGCCGATCGGGGTGGTGTAGTTTATCCGCCGCACCGGGGCACCGGAATGATCCATGTACAGCGCGAGACGCCGCCTTTCCTCGAGGATGGGCGCGTAGGGGCTGATGCCACTGGTGCCGGCCCCACCAGGATTGGGGGTGGCGCACGAAGCCAGCCCCAACACAACGAATGCGGAAAAGATCGATGTCCTCATGACACGCCTCCCATCCACTTGTACCCGCATCTTGCACGCTCCAGGGCAACCTCCGATTAACCCAGAGGTTGCCGCCAGCCATGGACGGCTGGCCACGAATCAATCATGCACGTGATCGATTCGTGCGAGTCGAGCCTGGGCCTGTGCCGGGCTCGACGTGGGCTGACAACGCCAGGATGGCGTTGTCCAGACCTTCCCGAGACCAATCCTGACTGATTCGCAGTCATGTGGATGAGACGATTGCCAAGAACGGTTCGCATTCGTTCAGCTTGCTCGACAAGCCGCGTCCACGTATCATGCGCGGCCTGAACTTGGCTCGGTAGCTCAGTTGGTAGAGCAGCGGATTGAAAATCCGCGTGTCGGTGGTTCGATTCCGCCCCGAGCCACCAATACACAACGCCCAACTGTTCTCAGTTGGGCGTTTTCGTTTGTGGATTCCGCCCACCACGCTGGGTTCCTGCCTTTTTTCGTGTGCGACCGGGTGCATGAGGCAAAAAGCACGACGACCCCGTCAGGGTCGTCGTGGTGGAATGCCCTCGTGTCACGGATCAGTTCTTGATCTGCACATCGTCGACATAGACGAAGAGGTTGTAGCTGGTCTGGGCGTGGTACAGCCAGACCGCATCGAGGGTCACCGTCGAGGCGGTGATGGCGCCATTGCCGCCGACCCAGGCGTCCCATTGGGCGGCATCTTCCAGACTCCATTCCACATAGGTCCACGTGTTTGCAGGGAGCGTGCGGGAAACCGAGCGTTCGGTACCGTCGCTGTCATCCACGCCAAGCGCAACCGACATGCCAGTGCCGGCGGCATAGACCCAGAACCCGACTTTGCCATTGGCACGCGTCAGCTGGACGTTGGCCGAGGGTGAACCGCTGCCCGACAACAAGCGCACATTCCAACTGGCCGACGTGCTCGGGTTATCGACCAGCTTGACCTGGAGCGAGCAACTGCCGTATCGGCTCATGCTGCAGTAGCGCAGCGCGGTGGACGCCGTGGATATGCCGGTGGTGCTGCCCGAGTAGGTCGGCGAGGTGTTGAAGTGGCCCACCGTGGACTCGAAGCTGTCGAGCAGCTTTACCGTCCCGGCCGGCGCCGGGTTGAGCAGACTGTAGTAGCGCGACCAGTTCCAGTAGATGCCCGGGTCGGTGTGGTCGTTGCCGCTGTAGTGCTGGTGGCCCTTGATCTTGACCGAATCGGACAGCACCACGGAACCGCTCGACGACGGTCCGTTGTAGGCCGAGCTGCACTTGATCGCGCTGTACTTGCTGCAGAAATTGCGTACCAGCGCGCTGGAGGCGTTGTACATCGCGGTGGTGTACCAGGAACTGTTGCTGATGTAGCCCTCGTGCTCGATCCCCAGCGTGTAGCTGTTATGGTTGCGCACGTGCCATGCGGTATGTGCGTTGCGCACCATCTGGGTCACCTGCCCGTCAGAGCTGCGGATGACATAGTGGGCGCTTACCTGCGCCGCCGGGTTCTTGAACCACGAGATGGTGCCGGCATAGCTGCCCTGGGTGGTGTGGATGGTGACGGCACCGATCGCCGCGCTGCGTGACGCGGTGTAATTGCTGGGGCTGGCCGGATCCCAGATCGCCGGACCGTAGTCGGTGGCGCCCTGCGCTCGGCCAATGGCTCCGGTGCCTCGCGCCACCAAGGTTTCGCTGAGCGGGTCAATGGCATAGCCATCCGCAACGACACGCCCGCTGCTGATGTCCAAACGCACGAATGGCGCACGCAGCAGGACCAGTTGACGGGCGGCAAAGGCGCGCTCCCACTGGATTGGCCGCTCCGGTACGATGGCGCCCCTGTCATTCACGCCGCGGTCCATCGACAGCAACACGTCAAAAGCAAAGCTCTGGCGCGCAAAGTCATCGATGGCATTGCCGCCGGGCACCGGCGTGAAGCCCGCATAGCGCGCAAGCACCTGGCTGATCTGTTCCGGCGCCGGCGCAATGCCGTTGCGTGCGAGGCCGGCGGTGCGGATTTCCTGCGCCAGCAGCGCCGCGGCGGCGAGGATATTGGCGCGACTGTCGGTCATGATCAGACGCGTAGACAGGCCAGTGAGCCGGGAAGCGGCGGCGACTTGATCGGCGAATCCCTCGCCGGCATACAGTCCCATCACGCCATAGGCAGTTGGCATGCGGTTGTGGTGGTGTTCGGTGTCGGCAGGCTGCAGCGGCAGCCAACGGCTCTGTGACCAAGCGATGGCTTCCAGCGTGCCCGCCGGGATTTGCGGATAAGTGCGGTAGGCCTCGGCGAAATACTTGGGCATCACCGAGCGCATGGCGCGCAGTTGCAGCTCTTCCATCTGCAACAGGCGCAACAGCTGCGGGTCTTCGCCACCGACGACGCGTGCGGGTGCGGCCGGTGCGCCGCCTGTGGCGAGCGCGGGATTTGCGGCCATCGCCGCGGTCGCTGCAAATGCAAAAACGCCAGCTACCATGCTTGCAAGCAAGCCTGATCGAGTGGACATCCGGTGATTCTCCCCAAGGTAACGCGATGATGATTCAGAAGTGGTGCGTGCATCCCCATGCACCGCCGGGAAGTTAGCACGCATCCGTGGACAAGACTTGTCGCGATGCAACACGTTACCGAACCTCCGATTTAGAGCAACGTTGATTGAGTCGGCGTTGCCTGCCGACCATGGATGGTCGGCCGCAGATCGATCACCGAAGTGATTGATCCGCGGGAGTTGCGTTCGGGCATGCACCGGACGCAGCGTGTGCTGACACGTCCAGAAGGGACATGTTCAGCATTGCCTTGAGCAAGCAGCCGAACGGATCACGCATCACGCTGCGCGTCGTGACGCAACGACCTCGCATGAAAGTCCTGCAACGCCATCATCCACGGACCGGATGCCAGCAAGCCCCGGGATAGCCAGCCTCCGGCCAGCTCCAGGAACGCCGGACCCTGCCCCATCACACCCTGCGTCGATTCCAGATTGGCAAGGCATCTGGCCCTGCGGCTGCTTTGGTGGTTCAATGGCGCCCGAAGCGGGGGTGCCCGGCGTGGCCGGGCTGAGAGAGTCCCTTGGAACCTGATCCGGTTTGCACCGGCGTAGGGAGCTTGATCGAGGCACTGCGTCCACGTCGGATGCACGCCTGCCGTCGCTTCGCCTATCCCCTACCGGCGTCGCGACATGAGTCCCAAGTTCTCCCCCCTGCTGCTTGCCCTGCTGCCGCTGTTGGCCAATGCCCAGTCCACGCGCCCACCGGCGCCCACGACCGACGGCAATGAGCAGCCCACCCAGCTGCCCGCCGTGAAGGTGACCGCCCACGATGAGGCCACCCCGCGACAGGAGCGGATCGCTGCCTGGGGCATTGCCACCCCGCACGACACCCCGGCGGCGATCAGCGTGATCGGGCGCGACCGCATCGAAGCCCGCCAGATCCGTACCCTGAGTGAACTGGCCCGCGAAGACGCCACGCTCGGGGACAATTACGCGCCGGTCGGCTATTACCAGAACATCGCGATCCGTGGTTATGCGCTGGACCTCGGCACCGGCTATCGGATCAACAACCTGGCGATGACCGGCGAACAGCCCATCGCGCTGGAAGACAAGCAGCAGGTCGAAGTGCTCAAGGGCCTGGCCGGCCTGTCCGCCGGGGTGATGGAACCGGGCGGCGTGGTCAACTTCGTCAGCAAGCGGCCGGAGGACGTGCGCACGTTGACGCTAGGCGTGGATTCGCGCGGTTCGAGCTATGCCGCGCTGGACCTTGGCGCATGGATCACGCCGCGCTTCGGCTTGCGCACAAACATCGCCGGCGAACGCATGCACGCCTTCGTGGAGCACGCCGATGGCCGCCGCGCGTTCTTCGCCGTGGCCGCGGACTGGAAGATCAGCGACGCGACCACGCTCGAGCTGGACCTCAACCATCTCGACAGCGCCCAGCGTTCGGCCTCCGGATACATGCTGATTGGAGGGACGCAGTTCCCGCAGCACGTGGATCGCCACGCGATGCTCGGCTACCAACCGTGGCAGAAGCCGGTCGCCATCCGCGCCAACAATGCCAGCGCACGCCTGCGCCACGCCTTCAATGATGACTGGACGCTCCGGCTTGCACTCGGCCGCAGCCGCAGCGTGATCGACGACAACGTCGCCTTCGCCTACGGTTGCTGGTACGTGACGGCCTGCTCGAACGGCAGCCCGCCCAACTATTTCGCACCGGATGGCAGTTACGACATCTACGACTACCGCAATCCCGGCGATACCCGCACCAGCGACGACGCGCGGATCACGCTGGAAGGCCACTTCACCACCGGCGGCATCGGGCACGCCCTCACCCTTGGCGTCAGCGCCTTCCATCGCGGTATCAACCGGCATTGGCACGTCAACGATTACATCGGCACCGGCAACATCAATGATCCGCTGCCGCCCGTGTTCAACCCCTCACCCAAGCAGATCGGCCCGCGCGTGCAGCGCCTGAACAGTTGGCAGCGGTCTCTTTTTGCGATGGATCGGGTGAGTCTGGACGAGCACTGGCAACTGCTCATCGGCGTGCGCCACATCGACCTCAGCGAACAGGCACGCAGCAAGAAGAACATCCTCGAACGCGATACCCACCTGCACACGACACTGCCGCAGGTCGCCCTGCTGTGGCAGCCGAATGATGCTCTCACAACCTACGCCAGCTACAGCGAAGGGCTGTCACTGGGCCAGCAAGCACCGTCATGGACCAGCAACGATGGCGACTCGCTGGCACCACGGCTTTCGCGGCAAGTCGAGGCCGGCATCAAATACCGATGGACCCCGCGCCTGGATGTCGATGCCGCCCTGTTCCGCATCCGCCAGCCCTACCAATACGCGCAACCCGACGGCTCCTGGGCCGGCTTCACCTTCGTCCAACGCGGCGAGGAAGTGCATACCGGACTGGAACTGTCTGCCAACGGGCGCATGGGCGATGCCACCAGCCTGCATGCCAGCCTTGCGCTGACGCAGGCACATGCAACAGGCACCGGCACGCCCGCCTATGACGGCCATCAGGTGGTCAACGTGCCGCGCCTGCGCGCCAGCCTGCAGATCGACCACCGGCTTGCCGGATTGCCGCGAATCACCGTGTTCGGGGGCTGGCGCTATGCCGCAGCCAACCCGGCGACGCCGGACGGGGCATTGAGCGCACCCGCCTACAGCGTGTTCGATCTCGGCCTGCGGCATGATGGCTCGCTCGATGGCCATGAGGTGAGCACGCAGGTGGGCATCGACAATCTGTTCAACCGCTTCTACTGGCGCGACACCGGCAGCTCGCAGGGCGACAACTACCTGTTCCCGGGCGCACCGCGCCTGCTGCGCCTGACGGTGCGCGTGTCGCTGTGAGCCTGCCCCTGCACGAGATCATCGCCGCCACGCTCAGCGCCACCAGCGTCTGGCTGGGCACCCGCCGCAGTCCGTGGTGCTATCCGGCCGGGCTGGTCTCGGTCAGCGTCTACATCTGGGTCTATTTCGGCGCCCGGCTGTATTCGGAAGTGCTGCTGCAGTGCATCTGGATCGGCATGCTGGTGCTCGGCTGGTGGCGCTGGCGGCAGCATCTGGATCGCAGCGGTCACGTCCGCGTGGCGCGGCTGCGGGGCAACGCCGCTGCGCTCCACCTGGCCATCGGCAGCAGTTGCGGGCTGGCGCTGGGCTATGTGATGGCCACCCACACACCGGCCGCCCTGCCCTGGCTCGACGCCATGCTTACCACCCTGAGCCTGGTCGCGCAGTTCTGGCAGAACCGCCGCCACGCCGCCACCTGGTGGCTGTGGATCGTGCTGGATCTGGTCTACGTCGGCATGTTCATCAACAAGCACCTGTTCGTCACTGCGGTGCTGTACGCGGGCTTCGTGGTGTTGGCCGCCAAGGGCCTGCGCGACTGGCGCCGCGCGGCGCAGCAGCAGGCGCAAGCGGATACGACACCGCAGGTTCCCGTCGGAAGCACGCCGCCGGGTTGAACGCAATCCGACTTCACGCCGGATGACATCGGAAGCGTGCCCAAGAGCTCGGCCCCTCGAACCGCGGCATCTGGCGCATTCCCCAGATCCAGTCCTGCCGAGCATGGACGCCTCGATCGACACGGACACGGCTCAGTACGAAATCAGGAACGCTCCGCCGGTGACGTTGAACGCGGTCGCGGGCGTCGCCGGATCATGGGCGCGGAAGCTGAATGACGCGCTGATGGAGTCTTGGCGATGCCGCCGGATCATCAGCGTGCCAAAGTTGTGCCGACTCGTATGTGCAAGTCGGCACGGCGGTGCAGCATCCGCAGAAACTTCCCGGCACGATGGGTCAACGTCCCCAAAGGCTCCATAATCTTCGGCTGTGCCCAGATAGAAGACCCCCTCCTTGCCGGTATAACTGTGCAACACGAGTTGGATCACTTGACGACCCGAACGGGCCTCGACGAACAGCGCATTGTCCTTGATCCAAAGTCGGCCAGTGCCCGCGAACGGCGTTTCCCTCCAGCCACCTGGATGCTCCCGGGGATACACGAGCTGGGCCGTGAAGTAGTCGCCTTGGTCGGGAGCATCGTGGATGTTGCAGCCGGGAAGAACGAACAGCAACAGGGCCACCGCCGCGGTACCGTAGCGGTGCAGTGGGTTCCGTGGCTGCATGTCTAGCCTCCTTGAGACGCCACCGCCACATTGCATGCCGCTGCCTGAATCGGAGCCAGTGCCGCAACGACCGAGGACTTGACTCGGAGGATGCGATGGCCGGGATCGCAAGGAAGAAAGCCCGCTTGAGCCCGGGTTTCGAGTTCTCTCGCCTGCCACTTCCTGCGGGCCAACGGCCGCGTACCACGGGCGTCTTCCACCTCGGGCGGCCCCCGCGCCGTGGTCACGCATCCACGAGCGCCTGCCGGCAGCCCAACCGCGTGACGCAGATTTTTTCGATATTGCGTCCTGCACGACACTTCAACATCGGAGTCCACGGCGGCGTCCGTGCAGGCCCGCGAAGCCTCACGCCCGTCTGTGTCAGACTCAGGCAGCAAACCCACCTCCGAGCGGGCAAATCCGGACGATCAGGAGTTTTCCATGCGCCACGCCTGCCTGTTCATGGCCACCATCCTGGCAACGTTGTTGGGTGCCGGTGCCACCGGTTGTTCCGGTTCGGGAGACGCCGGGCTCGCGCCTGCCACCCCCTCCGCTTCCGCGGCGGATTCTGCAACGGTCGCGACCCAGTCGACGCCGGATTCGACTCAAGCACCGTCCGGGGCTCCCGCCACCTGGCCCCCAGACCTGCAACTTCCGAACGGGATTGCACTGCTCGGAACGCCGGTCCAGACGGCCGACGGAATGTCTGCAACGCTCAGTTGCTCTGGCAAGGCGTCCACCGCACTGACCGGTCTCACCGCGATGCTCAACAACGCCGGCTACAAAACGAACTGGCGCTTGCCTGCAGGCGATGCTTCCCAAATCGCCATCCTCAAAGGCAGCGCACGCGGCAAGAACGTGCGCGCCCAATTCAACGTGACCGCCGAGGGCGTGTGTCACGACGTGGCGTTCTCGGTGAGCGACTGACCGCCGCCCTGCGCGGCTGGCGCATGTGCGACGCCCAAGCCGGGCTTCAGAGCGGATCGCTGGACGGATCCCAGGGGTCGGCCGCGCTCAACTGCCCACGCAGCGCGTCCTCATCCGCCGCCGCGATCCAATCCAGCCCCTCGGCAAGGTTCACCACTTGCAATTGGCCGCGTCGAATCGCGTCGCCGTGCAGCGGACTGAACACCAGCAGGATCACCCCGTAGGACGCATCCAGCACCGCCGCCTGCCAGCGCTGGCCGTCGGAATCCGCGAATGTGCGCATCCTGTCGACTCTGGTACCAATGCGTCCATTTTAGTCGGATCCGGAAACCTGATGCCTGAATGCAATTCCAAATACTCAAGACCGCGCAGATCCAAGGACCTCGGAACTCAGCGTCCAAGATCCAGCGGACTGCGCACACCAAGTCCACCACGATTGAGCACATGAGTATAAATCTGGGTCGTCGATACATCCTTGTGGCCAAGCAGTTCCTGGATCGTGCGAATGTCATAACCCGCCTCCAACAGGTGGGTGGCGAATGTATGCCGCAATGTATGCGCGCTAAGCGACTTGACGATCCCGGCTTGAAAGCGCGCCCTCTTGATTGCACGAGACAACACGCCATCATCGACATGGTGGCGGTGGGTCTTCCCGGTACGAGGATCAACGGAACGATTATCGGAAGGGAACACGAACTGCCATCCGAATTCCTTACCTGCGTTCGGATATTTCCGTGACAGCGCGAAAGGCAAGGGAGTTTCCCCGAATCCTTCCGTAAGATCCATTGAATGCAACACGCGTGAGCGCTCGATTTCCCGCTGCAGCGGCTCCTCAAGCGCGCGAGGAAGCATCGTTCGGCGATCCTTGGCGCCCTTGCCATTGCGCACAAGGATCTCGTTGCGTGAAAAATCCACATCCTTGACCCTCAACCGCAGGCATTCCATCAACCGCATCCCCGTGCCATACAGCAAACTGGCCATGAGCCAATTCCGACCATTCAGCAACGATAACAACTGACGCACCTCCTCGCGAGAAAGCACAGTTGGCAACCGGCGAGGCCGCTTGGCCCGGAGTACCGACTCCATCCACGGCAGTTCGATGTCCAAAACATCGCGATACAAGAACAACAACGCTGAAAGGGCTTGGTTCTGCGTACTGGCCGACACCCGCGCTTCAATGGCCAGTTGGCTAAGGAACGCCTCAACCTCCAAGCCCCCCATCTCCCTAGGGTGACGCCGACCATTGGCAAAGATGAACCGACGTATCCACCCCAAGTACGCCTGCTCAGTTCGCAAGCTATAGCGTTTTGCGCGTATCTTGCAGCGAACTACCTCCAACAGGCCGGGATGTCGCGCAATCATTGTCTCCTTGGCTACATCCCTATTTTTATCCTCATAATCCATACTCACGCGCCTTCGGCCTCATATCTAGCGATGTTAAGCGACTTGACGATCTGTAGCATCAGGTAAAGCATTGTTTTCTTGTAAGAAATTTCTTGACCACCTCACGACCATAGTGTTAGCCTCTGACCTACACTCCGCGTCCGGAGTCTACTAGGCGTTAGACCTCAGCGGTTAAGGAATAAAGCGTTTTACGCAAGAGTTTGTCGGCGCGGCTGTTTCTGATGCACGCTCCGGAATTTCCTATCGCGCAATGCGGCATTTCCCGTCTCGACTGAATGC
>NZ_JADZDS010000098.1 GCF_020850895.1 Thermomonas sp.
CACGCAACGCGGCCCCACCTGCTTGTCGCGCAGGATCATGTTGAACATCTGCACGAACGCCATCGTGGTGCTGATCTCGCGCTCGCCGGTGGACTTCAGCAGGCGCTCGAAGGTCGCAAGCGGCGGCACCTCCAACGGCTGGCTGGCCTTGCGCCGGCGTGCCGGCAGGTAACCACCGAGTGCGGCACGGCGATCACGCATGTATTCCATTTCCGGCGATTTGTCGGCCGGTTTGAAAAACGGCACCGCGCCATCCTTGAGCTGGTCGTCGCTGATCGGTAACTGGAAACGGTCGCGGAAGGCGCGCACCGAATCATCGTCCAGTTTCTTGGTCTGGTGGGTGGGATTGAGCGCCTCGCCGGCGCTGCCCATGCCATAGCCCTTGACGGTCTTGGCGAGGATCACGGTCGGCTGGCCCACCGTCTTCACTGCAGCATCGTAGGCGGCGTAGACCTTGTGCGGATCGTGGCCACCGCGGTTCAGACGCCAGATGTCGTCGTCGCTGAGGTTGGCGACCATCGCCAGCGTCTCGGGCGTCTTGCCGAAGAAATGCTGGCGCGTGTAAGCGCCACCGAACGCCTTGCAGTTCTGGTACTCGCCATCGACGGTGTCCATCATCACCTTGCGCAGCAGGCCCTGCCCGTCATTGGCCAGCAGCGGATCCCAATAGCTGCCCCAGATGGTCTTGATCACGTTCCAGCCGTGGCCGCGGAACGCGCCTTCGAGTTCCTGGATGATCTTTCCGTTGCCACGCACCGGACCGTCGAGGCGTTGCAGGTTGCAATTGATCACGAAGACGAGGTTGTCGAGGCCTTCGCGGCCGGCCACACCGATCGCACCCAGCGACTCGGGCTCGTCGGTTTCGCCGTCGCCGAGGAAGCACCAGACCTTGCGGTTGGTCTTGGGCATCAGGCCGCGTGCTTCCAGGTATTTCCACGCCCGCGCCTGATAGATCGCGGTCAAGGGGCCGAGGCCCATGCTCACCGTCGGCGTCTGCCAGAAATCCGGCATCAGCCATGGATGCGGATAGCTGGAAATGCCATGCCCATCGACCTCCATGCGGAAGGCGTCGAGCTGGGCCTCGCTGATCCGGCCTTCGAGGAAGGCGCGCGCATAGATACCCGGCGAGCTGTGGCCCTGGATGTACAGCAAATCACCCGGATGCTCGGCGGTCGGCGCATGCCAGAAGTGGTTGAAGCCAACGTCGTACAGGGTGGCGGAACTGGCGAAACTGGCGATATGGCCGCCCAGCGAACCGGGCTTGCGATTGGCGCGTACCACCATCGCCATCGCGTTCCAGCGGATGATCGAGCGGATCCGCCACTCCAAGTGCGAGTCGCCGGGCATCGGCGGCTCGAGGTGGGCCGGGATGGTGTTGTAGTAGCCAGTGGTCGGCGCAAACGGCAAGTGTGCGCCTGCGCGCCGGGTCAGCTCGACCATGCCCTCCAGCAACTGGTGTGCGCGACCGGCGCCGTCATGGTCGATGACCGCCTTCAGCGACTCAATCCACTCCCGCGACTCCTGCGGATCGGGATCGTTCTGCAGCAGGTCGTTGAGCCAGTTCATCGCGCACTCCGGGAGGTGGGAAGCCAGTCGAAACCCCAGTCTAGCAAGCAACTTGTCACGTCAATGTTGCATCGCAGCCAATTTCACGATTTTACCCGGATTTTTTAAAATAATCCCGTGAAACCCACCCTGTCCGTTGTTCAGAACCTGCCTGCAGGCGTTCGTCATCAGCGCCCTGCGCTGCCGACAGGCGTGCTGCCGGACTTGCCTGCCCGAATCTGCGCATCCACCGCAGCAACTGCCGTCATGTTGACAATCCGCCGGGCAGACGAGGCCGGGGTCAGGATGTAGGCCGGCTGGTCCAAGCCCATCAGGATCGGGCCGATGGCAACGCCGCCGGTGGCGACCCGGATCAGGTTGTAGGCGATGTTGGCAGCGTCGAGGTTCGGCATCACCAGCAGGTTGGCGCGGCCCTTCAGCGTCGTGTTGGGGAAGATGCGCTGGCGCAGTGCTTCGTCCCATGCGGTGTCGCCCATCATTTCGCCATCGACTTCGAGCTTGGGCTGGCGCTGGCGAATGATGTCGAAGGCCGCGCGCATCTTCGACGCGCTGGCGTCCTGGTGACTGCCGTAGTTGGAATGCGACAACAGCGCCACCTTGGGTTCGATGCCGAACAGCTTGAGCCGATAACTGGCTTGCAAGGTGGCCTCGGCGATCTGCTCGGCAGTCGGGTCGAGCTGCACATGGGTATCGAGGAAGAACCACGCGCCGGCCTCATTGATGACGCCGGTCATCGCCGACGTCCCGGTCACGCCCTTCTCGAAATCGAACACGCTGCGCAGGTAGCCCAGCTTCTTGTGGAAGCGACCGACGATCCCGGTGATCAGCGCATCCGCCTCGCCGCGCTCCACCATCAGCGCGGCGATCAAGGTCGGCCGTGATCGCAGCAGGTTCTTGGCCGCATCCGGGGTCACGCCACGGCGCTCGGTCAGGGCGTGGTATTGCCGCCAGTAGTCGTCGAAGCGCGGATCGTCGTTGATGTTGGTCAGCTCGAAATCCACCCCGGCGCGCATCCGCAGGCCGAGCTTGCCGATGCGCTTTTCAATGACTTCCGGGCGCCCCACCAAAATCGGAAAAGCCAAGCCTTCATCGATCACCGTCTGCACCGCCTGCAACACCACGTATTCCTCACCCTCGGAATACACCACGCGCTTCCTGTCGCTGCGCGCACGCTCGTACACCGGCCGCATCATCAAGCTGGTGCGGTAGACGAACTGCGCCAGCTTCTCGCGATAGGCGGCAAGATCGGCGATCGGGCGATCGGCGATCCCCGATTCCATCGCCGCTTGCGCGACCGCAGGTGCCAGCATCATCAACAGGCGCGGATCGAACGGGCGCGGGATCAGGTACTCGCGACCGAATTTCGGCACCTCGCCGCCATAAGCACTGCCGAGGTCGGAGGCTTCCTTGCGCGCAAGCTCGGCGATCGCGCGCACGCAGGCCAGCTTCATCGCCTCGTTGATTTCCTGCGCGCCGGCATCCAGCGCACCACGGAAGATGTAGGGGAAGCACAGCGCGTTGTTGACCTGGTTCGGGTAGTCGCTGCGGCCGGTGGCGATGATGCAATCCGGGCGCACCGCCTTGGCGTCCTCCGGCAGGATTTCCGGATAGGGATTGG
>NZ_JADZDS010000099.1 GCF_020850895.1 Thermomonas sp.
CCGCACGGAACAGGGCGCGGCCCTTGTTCATGGTTTCTTCCCATTCTTTTTGCGGGTCGGAATCGAACACGATGCCGGCGCCGGCCTGCACATGCAGGCGGCCGCCCTGGATCACCGCGGTGCGGATGGCAATGGCGGTATCGGCATCGCCGTGCCAGCCGATGTAGCCGATCGCGCCGGCATACACATTGCGCTTGATCGGTTCGAGCTCGCGGATGATTTCCAGCGCGCGGATCTTCGGCGCGCCGCTGACGGTGCCGGCGGGGAAGGTTGCGCGAAGGACATCGGCATAGCTCAGGCCATTCTGCAACGCGCCGGTCACTTCGCTGACGATGTGCATGACGTGGCTGTAGCGTTCGATCACGAACTGCTCGCCCACCTCCACGCTGCCGGCCACCGACACTCGCCCGGCATCATTGCGACCAAGATCGATCAGCATCAGATGTTCGGCGCGCTCCTTCGGGTCGGCCAGCAATTCCGCTTCCAGCATTTGATCTTCTTCCGCCGTCTTGCCGCGCGGACGGGTGCCGGCAATCGGCCGCACCGTCACCTTGCCCGCCTGCTGGCGCACCAGGATTTCCGGCGAGGAGCCCACCACCTGGGTGCCGCCGACATCGAGGAAATACATGTACGGCGACGGGTTCAATGCGCGCAGTGCGCGATACACATCCACCGGGCGTGCGGAAAACGGCACGCTCATGCGCTGGCTGAGTACCACCTGGAAGGCATCACCACTGCGGATGTAGTCCTGCGCTTTCTCCACCGCATCGATGAAGCCCTCGCGGGTGAAGCCACTGACGAAATCTGCTTCATCCAGCGCCGCCGGACGCAGGGTTTCCGGATACGGCGCGCCGCCGTGGCGCAGCCGGTGGGTCAGCGCATCCAGCCGCCGGTTGGCCTGCGCCCAGGCCTGCGGCGCGTGCGGATCGGCGTGCACGATCAGGTACAGGCGGCCTTTCAGATTGTCGAACACCGCCAGCTCATCGCTTTGCATCAGCAGGATGTCGGGCGTGCCCAGCTCGTCGGGCTTGGCATTGGCGCGCAGGCGCGGCTCGATGTATTCGATGCACTCGAACCCGAACCAGCCCACCAGGCCGCCATTGAAGCCGGGCAGGCCATCCAGCTGCGGCACCTTGTGGGCGGCACGCAGGCGCTCGACCTCGGCCAGCGGATCGGCCACCTCGCGCGTTTCGACCAGCTCGCCGTGCGCGCGCACGCTGAACGCATGGCCGCGGAATTCGTACACCGTGCGCGCCGGCAGGCCGATGATCGAATAGCGGCCGAAGCGCTCGCCGCCTTCCACCGATTCGAACAGATAGGTATGCGGGCCGTCGGCCAGCTTCAGGTAGACCGACAGCGGGGTGTCGAGGTCGGACAGCACCTCGCGCACCACCGGGATCAGGGTGTAACCGTCAGCGGCGTACTGCTGGAACTGGGCGTGCGTGATCATGCGAAACGTCCTTCAAAACGAATGGGCAGGCGAAAGCGGCGGCATTGCCACGCCACCATCGCCAGCCGTGCTCGAAGGAAGGAATCGCCCGGTTCATGCGGCAAGCGTAGCCGGGCCGGCCCTGCACAGGCAAATGGCCAGTCGTCATGCCCAATCGACGCAACAGCGAGACACTCACCCGCCCATCCAATGGTTTTGCGATGGGGCAATGCATGTATTACAATCGTTATAACTTCTGTCAATAACCTGCACGGGCGGTTCACCATGAAGCTCAAGATTTCCGCCATCGGCAATTCCGCCGGGATCATCCTGCCCAAGGAGTTGCTTGCGCGCCTGCGGCTGGAAAAAGGCGATGAGCTGTACGTGCTGGAAACCCCGGACGGCATCCGCCTGACCACGTTTGATCCGGTGTTTGCCGCACAGATGGAAGTGGCCGAGAAAATCATGCGCGACGACCGCGACCTGCTGCGCAAGTTGGCGCAGTAAGCACGCATGATTCTCTGGATCACGCGCGCACTGGCGCTGGCCATCCACGAGCGCCAGTTGTCCGAGCATGGCGGCGGCGAAGGCGTGCGCGACGAGTCTTTGCTGCAATCCGCGCTCGCACGTCCGCAGCAGTTGTTCGCCTATGGCGACCCGCCACTGGATCTTGCCGCACTGGCTGCCAGCCTGGCCTTCGGGTTGGTGCGCAATCATCCGTTCGTGGATGGCAACAAGCGCACCGCACACGTTTGTTATCGCGTGTTCCTCGCCATGAACGATGTCGACTTGCGGGCCAGCGCCGAAGAAAAGTACCTGCACATGCTGCAACTTGCCGAAGACAGTCTCGACGAAGGCGCATTCGCCGACTGGCTGCGCCCGCGCCTGCGTACCCAGCGCAGCAATCGCGTGCAGGAACCACGCTGACGTGTACTGATCGCCGGCTAGCTCGTCGCGCCATCAAGCTGGACCGCCGTCATCGACAGCGAACCCAAGGCATAACCGTCCACCAGCACCTCGGCGGTGGAATTCGCCGCCGCGGCCAGCCCGGCCAGAAACAGCAGCGACAGGAAATGATTGGGCGTGGGCACGGCCATGCGGTAATCGCGATGCGATGCCAGCGCGGCGCTGTCGCCGCGGCTATTGAAGAACACCCCGCCGATGCCGGTCACTTTGGCCATGGTTTGCTCCACGAATACAGAGCGCTGACCTTACGC
>NZ_JADZDS010000100.1 GCF_020850895.1 Thermomonas sp.
AGTTCGAGCGTGCCGCGTGCAGCCCAAATATCCTTGTTATAATTTTCATCACCGGTGGTGAGGTTGTCGCCAAAACCACCGCGCGACAGGCGGGCAAAGCTGAAACCAGCGCGAAATATGTCGCCAAGGCGTGGCGTCATCACATAGATGCCGGGCGGTTGGATAGCGGCGATGGGGATCAGCATTAATGAAGCTCGATCCGCTCGCCCGTATAGAGGAACTTCCGATCCCGCAGGACGCCGGCCCAACAAAAAAATGGACCGAACAGATGCTTGAGCTGGCGGCGCACATCGGGCCTTATGCTACACTTCTGCTTGTCGATCGCGTTGGGGGACAAAAAATTACCGTCCCAATGGATCCGGCGCGCAATCGGCTGCGCCAGGTCGTCGGTGATGAGGCAGCTGCCGTTCTCAGCCGTGTATATGGCGCCAATGAGCTGCTCATCCCGGTAGCACGTGCCGCTCTGAATGAAGCACGACGGGGGGCGGTGATTGCGGCGATCCGAGAGAAGCGATTGACGATAGCCGAAGCTGCACCGATATTGCGCACGTCGACGCGGTATGTTTCGTTTCTGGTGAATCACACTGAAGAGGGTAAAAGAGACCGGGCATGGGAGCCAACCAGAATTAGGGCGCGAGCTCCCGACCCTCGACAACTCGATATGTTCCCATCCGCTGGCTAGGGTCTGGCCGCGCACCCCCTTTTGGCGTTCATGCACCACCTAGAGCTGCTTCATTGTCACACCGGCGATGAGGGATGCGCGTGCAAGATAACTGGTTCTCCTGGTTCACCGTTGTCTACCAGCTCTCCGTCGTGGCGATCCCGATAGCGATAGCGGTTGGCACGCTCTGGCTGAGAGCAAATTATCCGTCACGTCAGGATTTCGAACGACTCTCCGCGTCGATCACCGGCGTCGCGGATCGTGCGACCGCCATCGAAACGCGGCTCAGCCATCTGGAGGCGGACGACAACCAGCCGCCGACGCGATTGACACTGATGGAGGAGATGGCCGGCCTTTCGTCTAGACTGGCTGGCCTTGAGGCTACTATCGAATCCGACCGGCGAACGGTCGAGCGGCACTTCACCGCGCTCGAGGCGCAGATGCGCACACTCAACCAATATTTGCACACGCTTGTCGAGCGCGCGGTTCAGGGTGACCATTCATGACCAATGCTCTGCTTTCTGCACTGATCCGTCGTGCCATACTCGATCTCGTTGAAGACACCGGCGGGGAGCTCAACGACGAAGTGATTACGCTCATGCTCAACGAGCTTGGTCACCGCGTCGCGCGATCGGTCGCGCGTAAAGAAATTGCCTGGCTGCACCAGCTGGGGCTCGTTCGCATGGAAACTGCCGCAGAATTTCTGATTGTCCGATCGACTCAGGCTGGTCGTGATGTGGCGAACGGTCTGCTGCGGGTTGAGGGCGTTTCACGTCATAAGACGGGCGAGTGAGCCATGTCGGGCCGATCTTCCATCACCCGAAATCCTGACATCCAAGCCGCTGTCGATCAATTGGTCGCGGAGGGCGCTTCAATTGACGATATCGCTGTTGCTGTTGCTGACTTTGGTATCAGCCGTTCGGCCGTTGGCCGCTACGCCCGCCGATATCGCCCGATGGTCGAAGGAATTCAACGCGATAACGCCATTCGCCAGGCGCTGCGAAAGCATTTGCCGGATGGCGTCGATACCGCGCTGGTCGATGTCGCACTCTACCGTGCGCAGGCGGAGGTTCTGCGTACTTTTGATGGCATGGGTGAAGATGACACTGCCGCCAGTCCAAAAGAAGTCGCCGCGGCCGTCCGTGCACTGAAGGCGCTGGTGGAGACGATGCGTCACAAAAGGAGCTTTGAGCGCGAGGTTCGCGAGGACGAGCGCAAGAAGACGGTCGAGGCGGCCGAGCGCGCAGCACAGCGAGCCGGTGCTTCGGCGGAGGTGATCGCGACAATCCGCAAAGACATCTTGATGGGTGCCGCATGATAGGGCGCCTAACTATGCCGCGTGGCGCCCCTGAACGCGGTGCGATTATGCGCCTCGCGCTTCGGCTAACTGGTCATGCACAGTCGCGGGGGATGACGTTGGTGCGGCTAAGGCGGACGCTTATTCGGCGCAGCCAGTCGGCGTACATCTACCTCAAGGATGCTCGTGGTCGGTGTTGGATCATCAGAGTATCCGATCATTTTCGTCCTAACGAGGCGCCGCATCATTGGCCTCATTTCGACTTTGTTACGCCTGGCGGAGATGCAGGCTTTATCAGCGCCTGCCGCACAATAGATCTAATCGCGATTGGCGAATTCCCGTGGCACGACCCGGTTCATGACGCGTCTGAGGTTGCCGACCGAATTGCGAGGTTCGCCGCGTGAATGACGAAGCACAATATGCCCTTCTCTCGTATCAGAGTGAGGCGATCCGCTTGGCGGAAGAGCACCAGTTCTTGATCATCGAGAAGAGCCGTCGCGTCGGCATGTCCTATGGATTTTCTCCCATGGCGGTGCTCGCTGCCAGCGCCGCCGACAGCCCGGAAAACGTGTGGTACGTCGGCTACAACCTCGACATGGCACGGGAATTCATCACCTACTGTGCCGACTTCACCAAGGCGTTCGAACAGGTGCATGAGATTGCTCCCATGCTCGAACACACCCGTCGCGCCTTCCTCCGCGATGAGGGTGGTCAGCTGCGTGACGACAAGGGGGTCGCGGTTGAACAGGTCGGCTACATTGACGACGGCGATATAGTCGACGTCGGCACCGACGGCTTTCTGATCCGGGGTGACGCCGGGCGAACGATCAAGGCTTACCGGATCGACTATCCGTCTGGCCGAAGTATCGCTGCTCTGCCGTCCAGCCCGCGTTCCGTACGCGGCAAACAGGGTTTCTTTATCATTGATGAAGCGGCATTTCACGACAATCTCGAAGAGCTGATCAAGGCGGTCCTCGCGGCGCTGATGTGGGGCGGCAGAGTTGTTCTCATTTCAACCCATGACGGTGCCGACAATTTCTTCAACACGCTGATCGAGGAAATTCGGGCGGGCAAGCGTGCCGGCCATGTCATGCGCATCACGCTCAAAGATGCTATGGGTGCCGGGCTCTACAAACGCATCTGCCTCGTCGCCGGTCAGGAGTGGTCACTCACAAAGGAGCAGGCGTGGGAAGCTAACCTGCGCAAGACGTACGGCGATGCGGCCGACGAGGAGCTCGACGTCATCCCGGCGCGCGGCACCGGTATCTACTTGGCGCGCGCGACCATCCTCGCCGCAATGTCTAAGGAACTGCCGGTTGTTAAACTGCGATGCCCGGACGGTTTCGAGCGCCGCGATGAAGCGTGGCGGCGCGACTGGCTCGACGAATTCCTGACAGCGGAGGTCCGGCCATGGATCGACGCATTCAACCCGCATCGTCGTACCTTCATGGGGCAGGACTTTGCACGCACCGGCGACAACTCGCCTGTGAAGTTTGGACAGCACGACGCCAACATGCGGCTGGTCTGTCGCCTGACGCTCGAAATGAGGAACGTCCCCTTTTCCGATCAGGAATATGTTCTGGAATGGCTCATCCGGCGCGTCCCCCACTTTGCCGGTGGCAAGATGGACGCTCGCGGCAATGGCTCGGCCCTGGCTGAAAAGATGCAGCAGAAATTCGGCTTCGACGTGATCGAGGCCGTCATGGCCAGCGACAAGACCTATCTGGCCTACATGCCGCTGCTCAAGGCCGCGATCGAGGACCGAACCATCATCTTACCCCATGACGAGGGCGAACTCGACGATCTGCGCATGGTCAAACTGGTACGTGGCGTCCCGAAAATTCCCGATCGGGCAGCTAATGTGAAGGAGGACGGCAAGGTCGTCCGCCGCCATGGCGACAACGCGATCGCCGATATGCATCTCGTCGCCGCTGCAGCCGCAGACCCAGGCGACACCGAATTTCACACCAATGGCGAGCGCCAGTCGGGAGGAGATGAGCAAATCATCTCGTCGACCGGCTTTGGCACCGTACGCCGCCGCGACGGAGGCCTATAATGCCCAAACCCTATGCAACCAGGCTCAACCTGCGCGGGCGAACCTCTGGCGCTGTGGCTGCCCTGACGACCGAAATTGCGACCACCCGCGACGGGATGGACATCACCCGCCCGTTTGTTAGCGGGTTGCAAGAGCCGCGCGATCCGCGTCTGCGGGGGTCGGTTGACTGGGGCGTCTATGACCGCATCCTCCAGGATGATCAGGTCTTCTCAACCCTGCAGCAACGCCGCACCGCCGTCGTGTCGTGCGACTGGACCTGTGTCGCGGGTGATCAGGATGATCCGCGATCGGTGGCCGCGGCAGACGCCTTTTCGGTGACGCTAAAGCGGATTGGTTGGGACCGCGTTACCGATAAGATGCTCTTCGCCGTCTTCCATGGCATCGCTATTGCGGAGATTATGTGGGAACAGCGCGCCGGCTTGATCGATTTTGCATCGATCCATGTTCGCCATGCGCGTCGCTTCCGCTTTGATGATGCTGGCGAACTCAAGCTGATCACGCGGGCAGCGCCGCAGGGCAAGCCGTTGGAGCCCCGCAAATTCTGGACCTTCATCGCCGGTGGTAGCGATGACGATGAACTTTACGGCCGAGGCCTCGCTGAATGGCTCTACTGGCCGGTCCTGTTCAAAAAGAACGGCCTCCGCTTCTGGAACACGTTCCTCGACAAGTTCGGCTCGCCTACCGCGCTGGGCAAGTACCGGCCCGGCACACCGCGCGCCGATATCGACAAGCTCCTCGGCGCCTTGGGCGCGATCGCGACGGACAGCGGCATCGCCGTGCCCGAAGGGATGGCGATCGAACTGCTCCAGGTCGCGCGATCCGGTACGGCCGATTTTGCTGCGCTCTGCCGCTACATGGATGAGGCGATTGCAAAGGTTATCTTGTCGCAGACCATGACCACACAGGACGGTGCCTCGCTCAGCCAGGCGCAAGTGCACGCCGGCGTGAAGGAAGAGGTGGTCCGCTCCGACGCCGACCTGCTCTCGGACAGTTTCGCTGGTCAGGACGGACCTGTGCGGTGGTGGACCGACATCAATTTCGGCACCGACGTCGCCGCGCCGATCGTGCGGCGCGTCGTCGGGGAGGAGATCGATGCCAAGGTTGAGGCAGAGACCGACGGCGCTATCAAGGGGCTGGGCTGGGAGCTGACCGAAGAAGCGTTCCGCGACAAATATGGCGAAGGATACGCCAAGGTCGCACCCGCCACTCTCCCGTCGCCCGATGCCGCCGTTCAGCGCAGAGATCAGGCTGATGAAGAGGGTGCCTATCCGGGCGATGCCAACGACACCACGGATCCCAAGAGCCCAGCCAGCTTCGCCGCCGATGATCCCCGCCCACTCTATGTCTATCGGCGGCTGCTTAATGCCGACGAGCTGATCGCCTGGGCACAAGCGCAGGGGTTCCGGACGACGCTGCCGGCAGCAGATCTCCACGTTACTCAGGCCTATTCGAAACGGCCGGTCAACTGGATGCAGTGCGGCGCATATTGGGGCTGGCCCGATGAAAAGACTGGCTTGAATGTCGGTGCTGGTGGCCCGCGCCTGATCGAGCGGTTCGGGGACTCGGCCGTCGTCCTCGTCTTCTATGCTGGCGCACTGGAAAACCGGTGGCGCGACCTGCGCGACAAGGGATGCAGCTGGGATTTTGAGAGTTATTTCCCTCACGTCACCATCACCTACGATGCCGGTGATGTTGATCTGGCTCAGGTCACGCCGTTCAAAGGGGAACTGCGCTTCGGGCCGGAGATTTTTGAGCCACTGGAGGAAGATTGGCAGGCCCAAGTGCGAGAGGCGAGCTTCGCTGCGCCGGCAGGGCCTGCACCGTCGAGCAGCAGCGAGGCTGTGACCGTCGATGACCCCGATGACGCCCTCGCCGATCAGCTGGTGGCGGAGGCCGGTTACCGCGCAGCCAAAGCACTAACAGACCCCATTCTCGGGGCTGTGCGCGCGGCTGATAGCGAAGCGGAACTGCGCGCGCTGCTCAATGCAGCGCCGGGCGATCCTGCTGCGATGACACAGGTCATTGAAAACGCGAGCGTCGCCACCCGTCTTGAAGAGGAGAATTAAACATGTCTGCCCATGTCATTCCCACCGACCAGCAACTGCGCCTTTTCATCGAGCGCATCGAACGGCTGGAGGAGGAGAAAAAGGGTCTCGCCGACGACATCCGGGATGTCTACGCCGAGGCCAAGAGCCAAGGGTATGAGGCGAAGATCATGCGCCAGATCGTACGGCTACGACGCATGAACGTCCAAGACCGCAAGGAAATGGACGCGATGCTGGACCTCTATAGGGCCGCGCTGGGGATTTCGTGACACTCTCGCGCCCGTTCGGTTCGCTGCCGCTGTTCGCGTGGAATGTAATCCATGCGGATCCGCCCTGGCACTTCTCGAACTATAGCGAGGAGGGCGAAGGGCGGAACGCGTGTCGGCACTATGACACCATGTCGATCGATGACATTGCCGCATTGCCGGTCGGCGAACTCGCGGCGGGCGACTGCGCACTGTTCCTCTGGGTGACGGATCCTCTGCTGCCAGAAGGGCTGCAGGTGATGCGCGCCTGGGGCTTTCGCTATACCACCGTGGCGTTCACCTGGGCAAAGCGATCCAGGCGCGACACCGGCTGGCACATGGGCACTGGCTATTATACCCGCGCCAATCCCGAGACATGCCTCCTCGGCATGACCGGACACATGCGGCGGGCGGATGCCGGCGTGCGGCAGCTCATCGTCGCGCCCGTTCGCGAACACAGCCGCAAGCCGGACGAGGTGTATGTTGGCATTGAGCGCCTGTTCGGTTCCACGCCATCGCGCCTGGACCTTTTCTCACGCCAGCAGCGCAGTGGCTGGACCAGCTGGGGCAACCAGACCGACAAGTTTGAGGCGGTAGTATGAGGCCTGTCCACCACGTCGCCCAATGCATGACCTGCGGCAAGGTTTGGAGCAGCGGCCTATGACCCGCCCTGATCGATCCTCCACCATTTTCATGAAACCCGATGACGCTCTGCGCGTCTGGCAAGAGCGTGGCGTGCTGCGTCCGACCGTCAATTGGTCGGAGATGATGCACGAGGAGCATGCCGCAGCCTTCACCGTAGCGAAAATTGCGCAGCTTGACCTCCTGTCGCAGGTGCGGGAAT
Source organism: Thermomonas sp. (assembly GCF_020850895.1). Taxonomy (GTDB): domain Bacteria; phylum Pseudomonadota; class Gammaproteobacteria; order Xanthomonadales; family Xanthomonadaceae; genus Thermomonas. The sequence continues at coordinate 7,149 of NZ_JADZDS010000100.1, forward strand.
CGCTCGACCGCGTTCTGCGCGATGGCGGCACGTTCGAACAGTGGAAGGCTGACATCCTGCCCAATCTGCAGAGAGCTGGCTGGTGGGGCGTCGTGCAAAATCGTGACCTCACCGGGACGGACGATTCTATCGTGGTCAATGATCGGCGGCTGCGGACGATCTACCGGACCAACCTGCGCATGAGCATTTCGGCGGGGCGATGGCGCAAGTATCAGCGGGAAAAGGATCTATTCCCTTACCTCCGCTACCTGTCCGACCATTATCGAAAGCATCCGCGCCTCGACCACAAGGCGCTGCATGGCGTCATCCTGCCCATCGACCATCCGGCCTGGCAATGGATGTTCCCACCTAACGGCTGGGGCTGTAACTGCCGCGTCGAGCAGGTGAGCGAAGCTCGGATGCGCCGCAACGGCTGGGTGGTCAGCGATCGCGCCGACGCACTGGCGACACCGCCGACCACCGAATTTGTCCGGGCGGATGGAACGGCCGTCGCCGTCCCGACCTATGTTCAGCCAGGCTTCGGATACAATCCCGGCACAGCCCATCTGCAGGTGCTGGCGGAGCGGATGACAGCGTCGATCGAGCGGGCATTGGCCAACGGTCTGGATGACGCGGCGGCTGCATCTTTACGGTCAATCGTTGATGACCCGGCTTTTGAACAGTTTCTTGCTCTGCCGCAGCCGCGCTTTCCTCTGGCTATCATGCCGGAGGCCGACGCAAGTCTCATCGGTGCCCGCACTAGGGTCGCCGTGCTCTCCGACTCCGATGCGCTTAAACAACGGGTTCGCTCTGAACAGGGTGACACCTTCCGGGCACTGCCCAGCACCTATCGGTCAATCGTCGATATCGTTCGCGATTTTACTATTCGCGGGCGAGAAGGCGACAACACGATGCTCTACGCCATGATGCGCGAAGATGGCAGATATCTGTGCGTTGTGGTGCAGCGTACCGCCTCCGGGCAAGGTCTCTTCATCAAGAGCGTGCGTGTTCAGGCGAGCAGAACCATCGACCGGTTGTTCAGCGACGCGGTCGATATCGTGGATCGGAGGAATTAGGTGCACGGCGGGGACTTGCATTCCCCCGCATGGCGCTACCGGGCGACGCCCGGTGCTGCGGCCGCAAGATTCACCGCGTCGCGTGCACCGGGGGCACCCTTAGCACTGGCGACCTTAACATTCAATGCATCCGCCCCGGTGGCGGGGGCAGGAGCGTGGCAGCGCTCCAAGCCGGCGATCGACACTCGCCACACCCCAACGGGCCTCTATCAGGGCCGTCCCGCCAGTCCGTCCGGACTATGGGAACACATAGGGAACAAATATGGCCGTGTCGAATCGCAAATTCAGCCTGCCGGAGGGCCTTTCTCCGGTAATGCCAACCCGCCCAGTCGCCGGATACATCGGCGGCAAGCGCAACCTCGCGCGGCGCCTTGTCGAACGAATCGCGGCGACGCCGCACACCACTTACGCCGAGGTGTTCGTCGGCATGGGCGGCGTCTTTTTCCGTCGCACGGCACGTCCGCAGGCAGAGGTGATCAACGACTGGTCGCGCGACGTTGCAACCCTGTTTCGTGTGCTGCAGCGGCTATACGTCCCCTTCATGGACATTCTGCGCTGGCAGCTCACCACGCGTACGAGGTTCGAGGAACTGTTGCGCACAGACCCGACCACCCTCCTCGACATCGAGCGGGCGGCGCGGTTCCTTTACCTCCAGCGAACGGCTTTCGGCGGCAAGGTCGTCGGTCGCGGTTTCGGGGTGTCGCCATCGACGCCGGCCAGGTTCGATATCACCAAATTGGGGCCACTGTTGGAGGCTGCGCATGAGCGCCTTTCCAGCGTCGTCATAGAGCGCCTGCCGTGGTCACAATTCATCTCTCGTTATGATCGGCCTGGCACGCTCTTCTATCTCGACCCACCCTATTATGGGTGCGAGCGTGACTATGGCGACGACGCCGGACAGCCCCTGTTCTCGCGGGAAGAATTCGAACAGATGGCCGAGCAGCTCGCGTCTATTGAAGGTCGGTTCATTCTCTCGCTCAACGACCATCCGGACGTGCGGACGATCTTTGCCGGATTCGCGATTGAGGAGGTGGAGACCGTCTATCAGATCGGCGGCATGGATCGGGCAAAGCGCGTCGGTGAACTCATCATTATGCCGCCATGAAATCGGCCTTCAGATCAGTTGCAAAGGTGGGACACAAGGTGCGAAAGAAGGTGCGAAAGCAGGTGCGAAATTCATTCTACCGAAAATACCACGGTGGGTTTAAAATTCGGCCGTTTTCCAAGGCTTTCGCTGTTCACACTATAAATTCGAACGAAGTGCGAAACGCCGACGCATTTCTGCGGTTTTTGGCTGGGAATTCACCCACTATGGCCGCGCAAAATCCGAATCGCGCCAAAAATTCAGGTACCATCGGCATCCCGCTTCGAACCCGCGAAAAGCCCAATTTTCTGCCACTTTCATCCCGTGCGAATGCCGGAATGTCCCGGCTTATCCCCGACACCATTTATTGGCGCGGCACAGACAAGAGCTTTTAGAGTCTTTGACAAGACATATTGTAGCACTCGAAAATGGGATCAGCGACCTTGGAGACGCGCAATGTCCGCCTCGATTTGGGTTCGGACCACCTCGGAAAGCGGGCGCCGCGGAATGCCGCGCTGGTCAGCTTCAGCAATCGCTCGAGCGCGCGCGGCGACGATATGCTGCCGGATGGCATTGACGCCGCCGAAACCTGCATCACGGATCAACATCTCATCCGTGAAGGTGTCAATCGCGCGCTTCTCAGCATCAGAGATGAAAACCGACATCGACCTGCTTCTCCCAAAAACGCGCCAAGCGCTGCAACGCCCTCCTCTCATATAGAGCACTTCAGCCTAGGTGTCACGATCAGCTCCCGCGCCGGCGTCACAGTCCCGCTGATCCGATAATTCAATCCGACCTCCTCGATGTCGGCCCAGGCGAACAGCTCGCGCACTTCCGGCCGGTCATTTATCGACAGGATAAAACGCCCCTCGACACCCTCTAAGAGGGTGCTTAGGCGCTCGAAATCATCTCTGCAAAACACCCCGACACCATAGTCGCGTTCGTTGCCCCAATAGGGTGGATCGCAATAGAACAAGGTGTGCGGGCGGTCGTACCGCTCGATCAGCTGGCCGAACGGCAAGCACTCGATCACCACGGCCGTGAGGCGCTCATGCACATCCTCCAGCATCGGCTCCAGTTTCGACAGATTGAAGCGGGCACCTGGCCCCGTCGTCATCACGCCATAGGCGCGGTTCTCGACCTTGCCGCCGAACGCGAGCCGCTGGAGATACAGGAAGCGCCCCGCACGTTCGAGGTCGGTCAGCGTGTCGGGATCGACCTTCAGCAGGCGGTTGAACTCGGCACGGCTCGACAGCTGCCATTTGAGCGTGTCGAGCAACTGCGGATAGTGGCGCTGCAACAATCGGAACAGCGTCACGACGTCCCGGCTGATGTCGTTGATCACCTCCAGCCCCGGTCGGAGCCCGCGCCGGAAAAACACGCCGCCCATGCCAACAAATGGCTCAACGTAGCAATCGTGCGGGACGCCGGCGATCAGCTCGACGAGACGCTTCGACAAGGACCGCTTGCCGCCGATATAGGCTGCGACCGGACGGACGGGATCGACCGGCTCAAGCGTCACCAGGGCCTCCGTCCATCAGCGGCATGGGCAGCGTCGAGAGTGCGCCACGCGAGCGCTGCAGCCATGCTGCAAACCCCGTTGCCCGCTCCTCGGGTGCGGTCCAGCCGATCGGCCATCCCATCGCGTGGTCGAAGAATTGCGGGTTGGAGATCAGGTCGCCGATCGAGGAGCCCGCGCCAAAGCTGAAGCTCACCCGGACCCGGTGCGAAGAGCGGGGCATCGTCACTGGCGCCCAGCCCATGGCACGCATTGTCTGCCACAGCTGCGTCCACGCCCGCGCCGCATTGCTCAGGCTGAATTGCCCCGAGCTCGTTGCCGCCGTGGAGTAGGGCGATGTCGGCCGGATCGTCCCCTCGCCCACCATCAGGTCGGGCATATACCCCGCATCGGTCGCCGTCGGCGTAGGCCAGGATGAAAAGCCGTCGTCGGCGATGGCGAGCGCCTGCTTCTCGCGCCGTGAACAGGCCCGCTTTTGCGACAAAGCCCAGGCGGCGAAGGCTGTCCGCGACCTCGGCAAATCCCAGATCGATGTGCCCTTCGACATTTTCGGCAAAGACCGCTCGCGGCCGGACCTCGTCGATGATGCGCTCGACGTCGGGCCATAGGTGACGCGGATCGCGCTTGCCGCGCCTTTTACCGGCGAGGCTGAATGGCTGACAGGGATAGCCGGCAGAGAGGATATGTATGCGGCCGCACCAAGGCTTGCCGTCAAAGGACTTGAGATCGTCCCAGACAGGTGCCGGAGCCAGGGCCTGGTCTTCCATCCTGGCCACGAGAGTGGCCGCTGCATGAGCTTCCCGCTCGACGTAACAGACAGTGCGATATCGGGGCTCGGCGATGTGGATGCCGAGGTCGAGGCCGGCGTAGCCGGCGCACAGGGAGAGGCCGCGCAGATCGTCGCGGCCGCCATGGTCGGTGATAGGGGAACGAAAAGCCACAAGGCTGGTCTCCGGGAGACGCTCAGCTGGCGCTCGCGGGTGGGCTCGTCGACCTCAGGTGATTGATCTGCCGGCAACGCCGACACTTGATCTCTATAGTGCCGCTGATAGCGCCCGTCGAGGCCTTGAACAACAGCGCACGGCACCCGCCGCAACGAATCGACTCCTGCATGATGACGTCCTACCAACCCCCGGCCGGTGCGCCCGGTGGGGGAACTTGGCGCGACTCGCGATCGCGCCTGGTGCAGGGTCTGTGCCTGCGGCTCGGGGCGCGCCAACGCCCCAGCCTCCCCCTCGCCTGTCGGCTGGGGGAACGGGTGTCACACCCATTGGTCGATCGTCAGCTCCCACCGCGTCCGCCCCGGGCTGCGCCGGTCGAACGCGCGCAATGAACGCAACTGGCCATAATGGATGCGGTGATATTGCCCGGCCGTGACGGCCGGGTCCTCGACGATCAGCAGTGGGGATGTCTCGCCGACGGCGAGCTGGATGGCATAGAGCGCATCGACCTCGTCGTTGGAAAGGTCGCCCAGAGTGAATGCATAGCTGCCCTTGCGCACACCCTCGACATTGGCAAAGCCGCCCCCTGCCAGAGCGGTCGAGGTCCCCGTGTCAATCACCCGTCGACCAGCGCCCCATTCATTGTTGAACACAGGCACAAACGCCTTGCCGATGATCGAGACGCCGATCGACAGCACTGCCAGGCCCGCAGGTTGGGTAACCGTTACGCGAATATAGCGAACATTCCACGTCGCGCCAAAGTGCAGGGCGTGACTGCGCAGCTGCGCCTGGCCAGTAGCATCGACCGCGCGCAAAGCCGTCGATGCCCTGATCACGCTGGTTGTATAGCTGGCCGAACCGCCGGTGATCGACCAGGTCGTGCCGGCAACAGGCGGGATGACAGAGATCAGCGCGATGGTGTCAATCGTCTGCACACTGCCCAGGTCGATATCGATGGTAGCGGCCGATCCGACGGCACTGTCGGTCCACACTTCCTTGGGGTCCGGCGTCAACAGGTTGGCGCCGCCAGTGCCGCGCGAGACGGCGATCGCGGCGATGGCCGTCGGTTGCAGGATCAATATATTGCTCATGCCAACCTCCGCAGCACGGTCACGCTCGACAGCCCGGTCGCGCGATTATCTTCAGCGCCGATCACGAACACGTCGACGCCGCCGCCATAGCCCAGTTGCGGCCCACTGATGCTGATCACCTGCCCGATGAACCCCAACCACTGACCGGTCAGCAGATGCTGCTCGACGGCCATTGGGACCCCGAAAAACCCCGCCCGCCGCGTCTGTTCGGCCGTCGCGCCTGCCAGCGTGGCGAGACAGGTCATCCGTTCGGCTGTCACGGCTTTCGCGCCCCACCGCGCGACCAGAACCGCGTCCGACGACGCGAGCCACAGCCCGCCGTCCTGCAACCATTGGGCAAAGACCGGGTCGACGCTTGCCATCGCTGTCAGTCAGCCGCCGTGACCGCATCGATCGGCATGTCGGCCTGCGGCCCGCGCCAGTCCAATCCATCGCGCAATCCTGTATGGGGTGCCGGCCATGCATCAGGGTCGGTGTGGTCGTCCGCGATGACAGCCGACAGTTGAGCCAGAATGACGGCTGAGCGATCGCCCTGATTGAAGCCCGACCAGCCCTGCTGGATCGTGTGCTGATAGATCTCGGCAACCAACATCCAGCCGCTGTCGTCGAGCAGGTCAAAATGGGCGTAGAGCAGCTCTCCCGCCGCACAGATCACATCGGCAGGCACGCCGGGCAGCGTCTGCAGCCGGTCGGCAACATCCTCGGGGGCATGGCCGCCAAAGGCATAGGCCCGGATGCGCCGGACCAGCTCGCCTGCATCGACATAGTCAACCATTGTCCCTTCCTCCCTATGAAACTGACAGCGTCGCAGTACCGGTCGCTATGGTGATGGCGTTGCCGCTGCTGCTGTTCTTCGCGCCCACCAGGCGGCACTCGTAACTGCCGGCGCCGAGGCCGCTCTTGGTCTGATTGACGTTGACTGACCCGGCCTCGCCCGAAAGGTCGATGGCGCTCCAGGTCGCGTCGCTGCCGACGATCGCGGCGGCAAAATCGGTCCAGGCACCGCCGCTACCTGCGACGCGATATTGCCATTTGGCGGCCAGCTGGTTCGCGCCCGATGCGCTGTTGTGGGTCCAGTTGTAGGTGAGCGGGGCAGTGCCGACGAGGCTCTGGCCCGCGGTGATGGTTGCAGTGAAAATCGTTTCGCCCGCGTCGGCCGAGGTCATCTGCGTGAACCCGGTGCCGGTCACATCCTCCAGCGTGGCGTCGCTGCCGCCACCGCCGCCGCCATTGCTAGGTGGCGCGTCGTCCTCGACTGCGACGGCAATGACGAACGGCCCATAGGAGACGCCATTGTGCGTGAAGCTATGACTGATACTGCCCGGACCGCCCGCGGTGAGGGTGATGCGGCCCTTGTCGGCCGATCCATTGGTGTTCTCGATCGTCGCCGTGACGCCGGTCGTCGTGATCGAATGGCTGGTCGCATTGTCGGTGCGGATCGACGCGCCGCCCCGCGTCACGCCAGGGGTGATCGTGCGCGGCAGCTGGCCGCTCTTCGGTGTGCCCTGCCAGTCTCGAAAGATGGTCTGGGCAGGCGGCGGCGAGACCACAACCTGTGCCAGCGACGTGATGTCGGCCCCGGTCTGGATACCCGTCTGCCACACGCCATTGGCGCGCAATTTCACGACTGGCGTGGCAGCGCTGGTATCGACCCAGACATCGCCGTTGGCGGGCGAACCGGGCGCGGCAGCGGCATAGGTCACTGTGTTCCGGGTCGCATCGAGCGCGCCGCCATAGCCCAGCCCGCCGATCGTCACCTGCCCGCCGCCGGCGCCGGACAATGCGCCATTGGCGCCGATCGAGATCGCAAGGTTCTTAATCGCATTGTCGCCGAGCGACGCGCCAGCGCTGTCGACCAGATTGGAGCCTGCCCGCGCGCCGACTGTCGCGCCGGGCTCGGCGGCATTGAGCGTGAACAGGCCCATTTCGCCATAGGTGGCTGTGCTGCCGCCCGGTCGCCCCATGGTGATGCGCAGGAACATCAGGTTCGCGCCCGCTGGCACGGTGACCTTGCAGATGCCGCTGCGCGTGACGGCTCCACTGGTGTTGCCGCTGAACGCGCCGCCGCCGTTCAGGACGCCGCCTGAGAAGGCCGTGCCGACTGATATGGCCGTCCCGCCACTGGTATAGAACCAGGCGTCGACCCCGAAATTGATGGTGCCGTCAGATCGATAGGCGAACTGGAGATAGACCTCGCGCCCGGGAATGACCGGCATGCCATCGTCCACATGGAAGGGGCTGGCCCGGTCATAACGCGTCGGGTGATAGGTTGCGCGCGTGGTGTTGCCCGCCGGTGTGTGCCGCAGCCAGCCCGGCACACCCTCAGCTGCCCCTGCGCGCCAGGCCAGCTCGCTCGTCGCCCAGCCGCCCGTGTTTTTGAGCCACCAGCCGTCGGCGCCGTTCGAAAAATCGCCGTTGCGGCACAGATTTTCGCCGACCGTTGCGCGCGGCTGCACCTGGTAGAAGAGCAGCTGATCGTACGTCTGGTCGGCCCCGGCCTGCGCCTGGCCCATGATGGGCTTGGCGAGGTCGATGTAGCGGCCCGCAGCGGGTGTGCCGATGATCGGAAACAGCTCGACCTTGACTGCCACTGCATTGGCCGGTGCGTCGTGATAGGCGCGATGCAGGTCCCAATTGGGGCCGCACCCGCCAGCTTCGACGAAGGCCGACGCCTTGCTCTGGTCGGACACGTCGAAGGTGCCCAGACCGCCACCGGATGCGCTGTAGTAAGTGAGGCGCAGCAGGCAGTATCGCCGGTCGACGCCCGCGCCCGTGTTGAGCACGTCGGCCCGCGCCAGCCAGCTGAAGAACAGGCGCGCGCCTGGTCGGATCGGGATAGCACTGGCACCCGTCCCCCCGCCATTGAGGGCGATCAGGTTAGCGCCCGATCCGCCGACCACGCCCGAGCAACGGAAAAAGGCTGGCTGATCGCCTGCCGTGGTCGACGTCTGCCGCGCGGCGGTACCGTACGACACGACCCAGTCTGTGGCATTGCTCGCCAGCGTCGCGTTGCGGATCATGTTATCGCCCGACGTCGCGCCCAGATCGCCGACATAGCCGAGGCCGGAGATCGTCACCTGCCCACCGCCCGCGCCAGCCAGCGCGCCGGATGCGCTGATCGAGATCGCGAGGTTCTTGATAGCATTGTCGCCGAGCGACGCGCCGCCACTATCAACCAGATTGCTGCCTGCCCGCGCGCCAAGCGTTGCCCCGGCCTCTGCAGGCTTGAGCGCCTCCACCGGCGTGCCGTCGGCATAGGTGACGTCACCGGCCAGCACGATCGCGGCCAGGCTGCCACGGGGGATCGGGCTCTCATTCCGCTTGTACCCGATTTTGGTCGTGGCCACGGGCCGGAACACGGACTTGCGCTCGACCGCTTGACTGACGGCCGATGCAACACTCGCCCCCCAAACCCAGGGCCGGATGATGATCGAACCTGTGGCATCGAGCACCCACAGCAGCGAGACGTCACCCAGCAGCGCGTCGATCGCCTGCGCCGCCGTCATATTGTCGTCATCGACCAGCCACCCTACCGGGTCCGTGCGGATCGCGTCAGCCGCAGCGACAGTGCCCGCAACGAAGGCCGGCCCGCCAACCGCTGCGACGACACGCGAAGCGACCGAGGCGGCGGTCTCGACATAGCCGCCCGCTGTCTCGCCGCGCACATCGACGTGCAACAATTCGGGCTGCGTCCACCATTTGAGGCAGGCAATCGACGGGGCAACGACACACCCGCCCGCAGGGGCGGCCGCTGCCCGGAGCGCCGCCAGTGTCGCTGCCATCGATCCTTGCCAGCCCAGCCCGGAAATGGCGGCTGCAGCGGCGCCCTTGTCCCGCACCGCATCGATCGCCTGCAGCGGCCGCGACGGATCGGCGACGGCATAGATGTTATTCGCCTTGTCGATCGGCTCGACGGCACGGTTCCACACCCGGCCCCACAGGCGCGGCTTGATCTTGCCGGCCCACTCGGTCGGGCCTTCCAGATCGCCGGTTCCGGCATAGCGCGTCGTCAGGACCGGTTTTTTGAGGTCGGCGGCCGGGTCGGCCAGAGCCAGCCGGAGCACCCCCTTTTCAACCTGGTCGTCGATCACCTTGCCGACCACGGTCACGCCCGGCAGCGCCCCCTCCGGCCCGATCCGCACTATGACGGGCGCGTCCTTCCAGAAAAAGGCTGCCATGGCGGTGAGGTCGGCGTTACGCGCCGGCGCCCAATCGATCTGCAACGCCTTCGGCACGGCGCCGGTGCCATAATCGCCTTCCTCGACGTTGAGCTGCGCGATGATCGTCGGCAGGGCCACAATGCCGGCGCGCCAATCCTGGTTGTCGTATCGGTAGGGCTTGTCCGCCCCGCCCCCGGCAAAACGAACAATCTGGCCAACGCCGTCATTGGCGCGGGCCGGCTGGGCCTCGATCAGGATGATGGGCGCGGTCATACGCTGGTCGTGGCCAGGCCTGACAGTCGCTCTTGGATCAGCCTGGACCCGAAGCCGGCATTGAGCGAGACCAGCAGGTCCATCTGCTCGCCCAACTGGCCGAGTTGCGCAATCATCTGTGCATTCTGGTCGTTGTTTTCGTCGAGCGCGGCATTGGTTGTCGCAAGGGCAGGGTCAGACGCCGCAGACGCCGCGGCGATACGCTCATTGGCCTTGGCAATGGCAGCCGTCGCCTGGTCGAGGATCGATGCACGATCCGCCGCAAAACCGCCCGTCGTGCCATAAATCTCCTTCGACAGGCTGTTGAGCTGTTCGAACAAACTGGCCAGCCGGTCGCCTGCCCCTTCTTTGCCGGCGGCCAGGTCGCCCCGCGCGCTGTCGATCTGGGCCAAAAGGGCGGTGCGCCGATCGAGCGCAGATCCCTCGAACAGCGACCCGCTGGTCATCTCGTCGACCAGCCGCTTGAGCGACCCGACCTGCGCGTCCAGCAACTTCTCTGTCAGTGCCTGGCGCTGCTCGGCATTATATTTTTCAATGGCAACCAGGTCGAAACCATAGTCGCGCGCGACCCGCACCCGTTCCCGCGCCTGTGCTTCGAACGTGCGGAATTCGCGCTCCATGATCGCACCGATGCCGCCCAGAGCCACCTCGACCTCTTGCACCTTAAGGGCTTCCTTGACCGCCTTGTCGAGATTGCTGGTCGACCCCAGTGCCCGCTGCACGGCCGCTGACAGGCCCTTGATGCCGCCGTCGGCGATGGCATTTTGGATGGCATAGGCGACACCTGCTTCCTGGCCGTCCTTGCCGAAATCGACGACATCGCCGCCTTTGAGCTTGCCCGTCTTGCCCGACCCGCTCACGCGCACCTTGTCCTTGTAGGTGCCGATGGAGACCAAATAGCTGCCGACTTCGCCGCCCAGCTGCTCGGCGATGCCCGCGATGCCATTCTGTACCGCCTCGGCAAGGCTGCCTGCGGCGGCCCGTGCCGACTTCTTGTTGCCCGCGACGGAGGCATCGCCGGCGCCCGACACCACCGCCGTGCCATAGGGCGTCTTTTTGAACAGTCCGCCGACCAGCGAACCGACGATCGAACCGACGATGTCCATTCCCGGAATGCCGGTTGCCCCGCCGATCGCCCCGCCGATCGCGCCGCCGGTGGAGCTGGTCTTGAGGCCCAGTGACTTGCCGAGGCCCGCGATCTGCGTGCCCGTCTGCGCACCAGCCAGCCCCCGCTGAAGCCCCTTCTGGATACCGTCTGGAAGGCCCCTGATGCCATTCACAGCGCCCAGCACCGCGCCGACCGGACCCGCCGTGACATAGCCTTGGATTGCGCCGGACAGCACACCGCTAAGCCCGGTAAAAAAGCGCACGCCCAGCAGGTCGTCGAGTGCCGCCAACGCCGGATCGACGGTGTCCTTAACCAGCCTGTTGAAAAAGGCATCAGGCCGCAACGCCATGACACTACCGCGAACGACAATATCGCGTTCCTCTGCACCTGCGGTCGCGTCGGCAATCGCCCCGGTGGCGGCTGTCGTTGCGGTGGCCGCTGCGGCCACTGACGCGGCGATGGCACCGAGCGGATCGTCATTGTTGATCCCGCCGACCACAGGTGACGAGGTTGCACGATCGATCCGGTCGGACACCCGCAGGAACGTGGTGGCCAGCGTGTCGGCCGCATTGCCCGCCCGTGTCGTCCCGGCTGTCATGATGTCGACAGCACTCTCGATGCCCGTTTCTTCACGGACATACCGTTCCAGCCCCCGTAGTGCCGGACCAAAGATTTGCTCGGTCAGGATGCGGCCCTGCACCTGCTGGAAATTGCGCCGCAGATTTCCAAGGAAATTGCCATTGCCCTGTCCGCTCAGCAGTCCTTCCAGATCCGACCGGACATCGGCGATCGACCGCTGGTAGGTGCCGACAATCTCGCCGCGCCGCGCAATCTCCTCATTGAGCTGACGCTCGGCCACGACATTGGCCAGGATCGCCTCGCGCTGCTCGCGCGTGACCGTGCCAACTTTGTCCTGCTGCTGATAGATTATGGCTAGCGCCGCGGCCTCGTCGTCTCGACCGGCGCGGATCAGGCTGAGCTGATCGATCTGGCGATCATGCTGCTCCATGAGATCACGGAATGGCTGGTTAAGGCCGTCGGCGACGGTCTGGATCGCACCTTGCGCCGCGCTCATCTGCTCGCGCAGCGCGGCGGCTTCGCGTTCGCCGATCCCCCCGCGGCGAAGCCGGGTCTGTGCCGCTTCGATGATCCGGTTGAGGTCGTCGACCGCGCCATTGGCCTGACGGATCAGTGTCGGCTGGACCGTCCAGCGATTGTTGATCTCTGCGATCCGGTTGTCGATCTGCTCCGCGAAGCGCAGGTCACCGGCATTCAGTCGCTCGGCACGCGCCGCCGCGGCCGCCGCCGATCGGTCGCGGCGCGGACGTTCCGACAGTGCGCGTTCCCTCCGCTCCAACTGCTGCATGCGGCTTGCGAAGTCGCGCTCATCAATCAGATCGAGTGCATAGTTGCCGCCGATCGGTGTTCGGCCACCCTGCTCGATCGTGTAGCGGCGACGTTCCAAAAGGCGCGCTCGTTCGCGCTCGATCTGCGCACGCGTGCCGGCTTCAGGATCGGCACGTTCACGAGCAGTGCGGGCCTCATAAGCAGTCTGTGCATCGGCGACTGACCCGCGCGCATCCGCAATCTGACCCAGCAGCGTTTGCCGCTGTTCTTCCAGAACACGGATCCTGGCCCGATCTCTGCCGTTCGTGGTGAAACCGCCGATAAAGAAATCAGCCACGGGCCCGAGCTGGCGAGGACGGAGGCGCGCCAGTTCCCGATCAATACCGCCTAACTGTCCTTCGAGTGTTGACACCGTGGCTTGTGCCGCCGCCCGTGAATTTTCGATCAGCAGCGCCTGTGTGCTGATGAGGTTCCTTGTTGCCGAGTTGAGTTGGTCAATGCCGGCAGTCAGATCTCCGACAACGCCGGTCTGCGCGACCAGGCTTGAGCTGAAATCGATGCTCGAGGCCCGGGCCTCGTCTGCCGCCGAGCTGGTCTCAAACAGCTTGGTGGCCAATATACCGACCAGCGGCAGCACCACGCCCAGGCCGATGCCGACAGGGCCGGAAAGCACAGTGGCCATCCGCGACAATGTGCCGGTCGCCAGGCCTCCGGTCGAATGCATCATCTGGATAACGCCGACAGCTTGCTGAGCCTGGACCGTGAAGGCAACGAACGGGTTGCTGCCCATGGACAGCTGCGTGAAAAAGTCGCCCGCCTGGAACCCGAGCTGCTGAAAGCCGATGCGCGCACCGTTGGACGCACTCGTCATCCGGTGCAGCTCGGTCGTGCGCCCTTTGAGGGCGGCGATCGACGACAGCGCTTCGCGCCGCTCCCGGCTGATGGCATCTGCCATCTCGCGCGCGGAGATGGCCCCGGCTGTGTGCGCGGCGCGCACTGCCTCCAACGTCGACCGATAGTTGCGGATGACGGCAAAGGTCGGGTTGAACTGCGCTCTGAGGTCGGCCAGATTGCCGGAGGCCCGACGCATCGCGGCGGCATGCTCGTCCTGCGCGGCAGCCGCCGCCCGCGTCGATCGGGTCGCGCCATCGCTATACTGTTGGAGGATCGACAGGGCGCCGGAGATGTCGCGCAGCGCCTGCTGCGCCTGCGCACTGTCTCCACCGATCGTCAGGCCGACACGCAACGTCATCCGCCCCTCCCGGCGACGCCGTTAAGAACGTTTTTCGCTGCCCCTTCCATCACACGCACTCCGGCCCAGACCTCGGGCGTCACGGACAGCCCCGACAGGTCGAGCGAGGCACGACAGGCGCCATGGTCGAGCCCGACATAATGGACGCGCCCGTCCTGCAACGGCACCGTGCGCCATTGCGACGCGACCGTCAGGAATGCCTCAAGCACGGCATAATTCTCCGGCCACACGCCGATGTCCTGGCGGGTGGCCAACATGGCATCGACGGCTTCGGTCGGAACGCCCAGCAGGCGCGCTTCCTCGGCCGCTTCGGCCAACCCTGTCGGAGCCTCGCCCGCCCAGGCCCGGGCGAGCAACATCAGTTTCCCTGACGCGCCTTCCCGACCGCTTCGAAATAGCCGGCGGCAATGGCATTGCGGGCATAGGGCAGGGCCAGCACCTGGTCGCGCACCTTGTCGGAATAGGGCAGGGCATTGCCCTCGCCGTCGGCCAGATCGCCGAGTGAGACGATCACCCGCTGCAGGAAACGCCGCGAATCTTCTTCGCTGGCGAGGTCGAGTTTCGCGACCTCGTCGAGCGACAGCACGCGGAACGTGACGTCGAGTGTTTCCTTCTCATGGCCACCGTCGGCGGGCACCAAGACAGTGATGGTGTGGGTGAAGGTGGGTTCGGCAACGATCTTGAACATGGGGGTTCCTTCATCGTGGGGTGACGGGCGGCCGTTCATGGGCCGCCCGAGACAGGTTAACGGATGGTCAGTTTCCACTGGTCGTCGCCGGCGTTTTGCAGCGGCACGAATTCCAGTGGCCATTCGACAATGTTCTGGGGCTGCTGGTATCCCGTCAGCCTCTTCTGGGTGGTCACGGGAAAATCGAGCTGGAGCACCTTGCCCGCGCCGACGCCATGGACCAACTGGATCGCCCGTTGCGTCTGCGCCGTCGCCGACGTGAACGGATCATAGGTGGCCAGAGCGACGGCCTCGACCGTCGCCTTCAGGCTCTCCTTCTTGTCGACGACCATCGCCACTTCCTGGCCGACCAGCATGCGCATCTGCACATCGACGCCCATGTCGAATTCGAAATCGCGCAGCGTGAAACCCGTGCCGCCGATCGTGAAGGTAGGCGTATTGGCCTTGCTCGCAATCATCGGGGCCTTGAACCCCGTCAGCGTGGGTGACACTGCCGCAACCGTGGTCGGGATCGTGAACAGGCCCGAGATTGTGAACATCCACATCGGAATGCCTTGAGCATTCAGGCGGAAGACACAGGTACCCCGCGCACCCAGGATGACGTGACGGACCGCATTGCCGAGCCCGTCACCGATGGCGAAGTAAATCGCCCCGCTCTCCGGCCCGCCGGTGACAGGCGTATATTCGACCTTGGTTGCCGCAGTCACGGTCTCCGCCACGCTGCACATCCGCAGCAACGGCCCATAGGCAGGGGCAGTGCCAAGCGCGCCCG
Organism: Thermomonas sp.; assembly: GCF_020850895.1. Lineage (GTDB taxonomy): Bacteria > Pseudomonadota > Gammaproteobacteria > Xanthomonadales > Xanthomonadaceae > Thermomonas. The sequence goes on from NZ_JADZDS010000100.1 coordinate 22,439, forward strand.
ACGAGGCCGCCTCGACCGAGAAGGTCAACTTCGCATAGACGCCCGCCGGCATCGACGGCGACGCGCCCATCTTGGGCTGCTCCAGATTGCGATCGACATCCTCGCCTTCCATCGGGGACAGCGTGACATCGATGGCGAGGACAGCGTTTGCCGCGCCCGTCGGCACAGGATCGACGCCGTAGCCGCCGCCCTCGATCTTCACCAGCAGCGTCTTGGTTTTCCAGAAATAGGGCATCAGTCATCCTCCTCGATGCGCTGGAGCGACCCGTCGGGCATGCGCATGAAACGACCGCCGGTCGCGGGCATCGGCCCGTCGGCGTCGAAGGCTCGGGGCGCAGCTGCGGGCGCGGCCTCGCCTGCTGCCCCCTGCAGCGACGAAGATTGCTCCCCGCCTGCAGCCCCAGCTGTCAGTGCGGCGTAGGCAGCCTCGGGATAGACCGGCATGTGACTGAACTCGGTCACCTCGTCGGCTGCGGGCTTGGCTTTGCGGGTCATGGGGTGATCCTCAGTTGGTCGTCGAGAGTGAAGTCGATTTGGTAGACGAGAGCCTGGTCCTGCGATCCGACCAGCTCGGCGCGGCCCAGGGTGAAAACTCCGGGCGCATCATCCGGCCCCCAACCGGCAACGGCCTTGATCACGTCGACGACGATCGGCGCGGCCTCTGCCACGGCCGCGCCGCCCAGGGCATCGCGCACCTGCCGAACGACAAGAACCACGATGGCGGTTTCGGCCACGCTCTGCGTGAACAGACCGGCTGCCGCATTGGCGATGCCGCCGACCAGAGCGCCGGGCAGTACAAATCCCGCGGGAGTGTGCTGCGGCAGGCGGTTGTTCTCGACCAGCTGGCCAAATTCGGCCGCGCTCTCCAGCCTGCCGGCCAGCGCCGGCACGCGCGCCTCGATGCGCGCGCGGATCGCTTCGCCCCTGTTCATATGAAGCCTGTCAGATTTTCGGCAGTGAACGGTCGGTCCCTGTCGGTCGTTACAACGCCCGACAGATCGGTTCCGGCAGGCTCAACCCCCTCGAGCGGCAAGCGCACCGTGCCGCGGCTGATCCGGTCCAGCTGCGTCATTGCATCTTTATAGTCCTGCTCGATCTTGGGATCGGGCATGAACGGATGCAGTTTGTAGATCGCGATCGCCTGGGCAAGGTCGGCGAGCAGCGGCGGCGTGGAGGACAGCGGCAAGGCGTAACGACCGGCGAGGTAGCCATCAATGACTGCATCGGTATCACCCAACGCGGCATCGACGATCGCGCTGTCGACCGCGCCGGCAGGCGGTGTCGCGCGATCGGTCAACTGCAGCAACAGCCGCTCCCCATAGCGGGCCGTCAGCATGTCGAGCGTGGCGTAACTCACCGGTCGCCCCCGTCAGCCTGCCGGCGCGTCGGGTGATGCGAGTTCGACGATCAGGGCATCCTCGGCCAGGATCGCCCGCGCCGCCTCAACGCCGATCTCGTCGACCGGCAACGGCAACGGCACGGTGCCGAACGCATAGCCGGCGCGGCGGAATGTCCGGCCGGACGCCGTTCGAACGACAAGCACCTTGCCCGCCAGATCGCGGTCGTCGCCACTGTCGATCACCAGCGGTGACACAGTCGTCGTAGCCGCGCCGTTGATTGCTTCGGCTGGAACGATCAGCGTGCGGGCGGGCGCAGCAGGATTGGCTGCCCCCGCCGAAGCGGGGGCAGCAGCAACCTCTGCCGTCGGCGGGGCGGCCGCTTTGCGCCGCACCGCCATCATGCCAGCCACGGCACGACGAGCAGCTCGGCCGTGCCTTTCCATTCATTGGTCTCGCCGCCGGCAGCATATTCGCTGTTGAGCAGCTTGAGGCCAGCGCTTTCGAGCGAGGGCGGCACGACCAGCAGGTTCGGCTTGATGCCGAGAGGCCGGCCATAGTCGCCCTTCATCGACCCCATCGCAGCGCGCGCTGCACCATAGTTGGCCGCGTTGAGCGCCTGTTTCGACCCCCACGCCTGCTGCCAGAACCCGTAGCCGAAGTTCATTCGGGCATCGACGCCATAACGGAATTCGTTGAAGTCGAAGACATTGTCGTCGGTCACCTTGTCGCGGGCGACCAGATCGCCGAAATCGCGGCGAACCTGCTTGATCAGCGGCTTGAGCGCGCGCGACACGTCGAGCAGGAACCAGGGCGTACCGGCGCCGCCATCGGTGTTTGCGACCGAAGTGACCGCCCCGTTCGCATCGAGCACAGGGTGATCGGTATCGAAGAAATACTGGCCGTCATAGCAGGGGGTCGTGAAGCCGGCCTTCAGCAGGTCCCAGATCAGCTGTTCGGGGTCGAGCACGGTTGCTTCGCCGATGCCCTCGAACAGCAGCGCATAGTGGCCGAGATTGTCGGTCTCGATATCGTCGCGGTCGACGCCGATCGTCAGCTCGAACTTCTTCTCCTTGATGGCATAATCGCCTTCGGAGATGTTCTGCACGACACGCCCGCCAACCCATTCGCGGATACGCGGCATCTTGCCGAGCCAGCCGTAGCGTTGCTCTTTCTGGCTTGAGGGTACCGTGCTGGCGATGCGCGGCGACAGCGGCGCAGGCGCGCCGCCTGCACCCTTGCGCATCGCAGTCGAATTGCCGAGGCGCAGGGCATTGAGATTTTCAGCGTTCAGGATCATCGGCTTCGCTCCGTCAGAACTCGACCCAGACGCCCTGGGCGTCCACGTCGAAGCAGATGCCGGCTGCAGGGCGCGCGCCGGCGTTGTTGGTCTTGGCGACGGTCTGGTCGTCGACGACATAGACGGTCTTGCCGATCTCGGACCGGGCGATCAGGTCGCCGGCCGCCGAGTTGGCAAAGCGGAAAATGCCGCGCCGCACGTCGACCGACGCTGCGCCAGCTTCACCGGCGTTGACCACCGTTTCATCGGCCCGGCCGACGGCGATATTCGCGGCGGTCGCACTTGCAGGCACCAGAAAGCCTGCAGCGTTCAGCTGAACAAGCGCACCAGCATAAATCGTGGTCGCAGCCGCGATCGGGAAGTTGCGGATTGGCCCGATCACCTCGGGCGTGTTGCGGGCACCGGCAAGGGCAACCATCAGAGCGTCTCCTTCTTGGCTCCGGCCGCCGCGACGGTGGCCTTGTAATCATCCTCGTTGAGACCCATCAGCGCGACGACGTCGCGCTGGCTGGCGGTCAACGCGCCGCCGTCGCGGGCCTGAGCAGGCGCATCGCCTTCGATCACGGCGCCCGCCTTCACGACAGGCATTGCATTGATCAGCGCCTCGGCACGCGTCGGATTTTCCATGTGCAGCGCGACATAGTCGTCGCGCAGCGGGGTGACGCCGACACGCCCCTGGGCAATCGCGCCGTCGACAAAGGTTTCGGCCTGCCGGCGCTTGGCGTCGGCGCGCTGCGCCTCCAGCTCTTCGGTCAGGCTGGCAACGCTTGACTGCAGCGCCAGCACCGTCGGATGCTCCAGCACCGCATGGGTCGACACGGCATCGCCGGCCAGTTTGGTTTTCAGCGCCGCCTCGATCGCGGCGTCGTCGACACCGCCTTCCAGGCCGAGCAGCTCGATCAATGTCGCCTTCCAGTCCATTGCGTCTTCCTCCGAGTGCAGGGCCGTCAGCCCGCGAAGATTGGGGGTGTTGGTCAGGCTGGCGCGCAACAACTGCCGCACCTCGCCCGATTTGCTGTGCAGCACGGCCGGGCTGATGCCGGCGTAGGCACCGTCCTCCATCAGGCGCCGGCCCTCGCCGGTCCATTCGACCTGACCCCACAGGCCGTCGGCGCGCGCTTCGAGCGCGACGATCCAGCCACGTGCCGGCGCCGGCAGGCCGAGTGGCGCGGCCTTGTCGGTCGCATGGCATTCATCGATCGGCAGCCGCAGCGCACCGCTGGGCATCGACTGTTCGATCAGCGCATGCATTGACGGGACGTGATAGGGGCCACGGCCGTCGTGCGTCGTGATCGGCCCTGCCGGCAGCAGATGGATCCAGTCGGGCACATCGGCACCTGCCGTCAGGGCAAGCGCAGAGCATGTGGCAATCAAGGGTGTGGGGCGGGGCATTGGGGCTGATGTGCCCGCGCCGCCATGGCAAAACTATGCCCGCCACGGCGGGCGGGAAAGCGCTGCCGCGCGAGATCACGCACCTCGTGTCTGTGCGCGACGAAAGACAAAATCAACTGCCCGCTTCAATTGCCCTTGTTATGGACTTGACCGACTCGGTTGCGCCGGACGAGTTTCGGGGAATGTTGCCGATCCTATCCGAAATCGACGGTTGCCTAACCTCAGGCCACTATTTTGCGGCGCTGACCTTGGCGCTCACGTTACCCGACGTATGCGTAAGCCTAGGCAGCGGCCCAGACGGTCCGACTGTGAAGGCTGGCAAGGTCTCCCAGCTATACAAGCAATGGTGTAGTGACAATTTGGATGAGAGCGCGTCCCTTGATCCGGAGCTGTGCTGGGACCTGCGCAACGGCGCCGTGCACGAGGCTACCCTGCGCTTGAAAGGTTATCAGCAGATTGTGTTCTCGACACCGGACAGCAGGATCAGCGTCCATGGTGTGTCGGTTGTTTCCGGTGCGATAACGGTCCTCCACATGGACATTGCTCAATGTTGCCACGCTTTGGTTACCGCTGCCCAGCGTTGGCTCCACGCTCAGAGGCGTGATCCAATTGTGGAATCCGGATTGAGGCGCATGGTCCGCAGGGTAGAGTACGCCTTTCCGCTAGTGTCTGGCGGCTTTGTCGATGCCTATGTTTCGATCACTGACCCGGCATGATGCTCGCCATGGCACTAGCCGGATTGGTTGAGCGCCTCGGCGATATGCTCTTCGACAATCGCTTCGATCGAGCGCACATCCTCCTGTGATAGACCGAGCCAGACACGGGCCGGGATGCGGCCCCAGGGAATGGGTCGGCCGCGGCTGTCGCGGCCAAAGGCGCCCTTTGCGGCACCGCGCTGCATGACGCCGGCGTAGATCAGGCTGGAACCGATGACCACGCCATCGCGGCTGACGAACCGTTGCACCTCCCGTGACAGGCGGCGACTGGGTCCGATCAGCACGCGGTTGAGGTTGCCGTACCCCATCGCCTTGTATCGATCGAGCGTCGCCTGGCTCTTGGCCGGCCAGCGCGTCCCGTCCGGCGCGATGCCGGAGCGGAACCGCGCGCGCGTCGCTTCGACCATATATTCGCCAATGCCGGTGTAGACGGGCGTCATATTGTCGAGCAGTTGCATCGCCCGTCGGACGGATGCTTGCACGTCGGCCATCTTGAGATCGATGGTGATCATCGCTATTTAGGCAGCCGGCGCAACATCGGGCGCTGCCCACGAGGGGCAGCCCGTTCTGGACGTAAAGCTCGGGGGCGCCAACTACCCGCCGACATAGAAAGTCTTCAGCGCGGCTGTGTGCTGCCGTCGATTGATCACGACGACCGCATTGAAGACCTCATCACCGATCCTCTTGCGATAGATCACCGCGGCCTCTCCGGCACCCGTGCGTTCGCCTGGAATGATCTGGTCGGGGCTCTCCAGGAGAATGGGGAGCCGGGCAAAGTCGGTTGTATCGATCGCCCGCTGGCCCCGCGATTGCTCGGTCACTCGGTCACCATGTTGGCGAAGGGCATGCCGGACAAAGTCGCTGGTTAAGCGGAAATCTGATCGCCGCATCTCTCTACCACCCAACAACGCCGAGATCTGTTGCTGTTGGCTGATCGGTACCATGCCGAGTGAACGGACAATGGCCGGCTGGGCAGCACTGATCCTTCCATCGGCAATCGCACTGGCAAAACGCCTCGCATCATCGGCGGTTGAGGGCAAGGTGCGATAAGCGCTTGACAGCTCGTCTTGCCGCTGGACCGGCAGGCCGGCCATGAAGGTGCGCGCAACGCCATGGTCCCAGCTGCCGACCTTGCCTGCCATCGCCTGCACTGTTGGGGAGACGCTGGCGCCGGGCGCATAGGCCCACCCCCTGCCAACGCCCTTCGGAGCGCCTGTCTTGGGGTCGATGGCATCCCACCCGGGTGGCAGCTGCTTGTCGGGGTCGCCGCCCAACCGACGGACGCCGGCTTCGGATCGCGCGCCCAGCACGTAACAGCTGCAGCCCCAGTCCGACGGCGGATAGTGGGTAGCCCAAAAGGCATGGTCAGGCGCGAGCGCAATGCCATCCCATGACAGGTGGATGGGCCGCGGTTCCAGGCTGCCACCGTGGCGGTAGACCCACCAAGGAAAGTCGCCCTGGTCGAGCTGCGCCCGCCGACCTGCCGAGTAGCTGGTATAGGCATTGGCGCGCAGGATCGTTTTGACCCGCCACGCTTCGCCGCCGGTCGTCCCTTGGCCAGTCCAGCCGGTCCAGCCATGACGCGCGACGATGGCGCGAAAATCGCGGCGGAAGGCATCGATGCCCAGTCCCTCGGCAATCGCCTTGTCGACCGCCGCGGCAAGATCGGCCAGCAAGTCGGCCTGCATGGCCCCCGCCACCATAAAGCCGTCGTCGTGCGCCGCGCCGAGCATGTCGTCCCACGCCCGTGTCGGCACGAGATTGCCGAGCTTGCGCCGGAAAAAGGCGACCTGCTCGGTGAACGGTCGCCCCGCCACGCGGCCAGCTGCAGATGGGTGGGTCAACCCTGCCTCCGATTTGCCGATTTAGAAGGCATAGAACCCGCTTAGAAGGCAGGTGGCGGGCGAGCGTGGGCACACACTCGCCCCGGCCGGTCGCAGGCCGATTTTGACGCGATGTTTTTTCGCCAGCGTCATGCCCCGTTGGCCGCTGTTTCGTCATCCTCGCTTTCGTCGACCAGGTCACTCCTGCCCGCCGCGTGAGCGGCGGCCAGCCCGGCAGCCAGAACCCGGCCCAGATCGTCGCGGGCGAGTGCACCGAACGCCGCCGACATCATGGCGCGGAACTCGCCAAGGTCGCTGGCCCGATCCAGCATGGTCTCGATGGTGGCGGCAGCATCCTCCATCGCGGCTGCGGCGTCGGGCAACATCGCATCGGCCAATTGCTCTGCCGGATGGTGACCAGCTTCGACCGCATGCAGTGCCGGGCGCGCTGACGTCGGCTGCGTCGCTGGGACCGGTGCGAGGCTCGGCGAGCTGATGGCTTCCCGCGAGGCAGACCTGAGCAATTCGGCGTCGCTTGCCGGGTCGGACAGACCAAGCTTGTCGCGGACCTCGCTCTGCTCGACCCTGAGGCCGAGTGGCACCAGTTGCGCCAGACTGTCGGTCAGCTGCTTGAGGTCTTCCTTCTGCGGGCGCGCGATGATCAGGCGCGGATAGCGTTTGGACGGGCCATATTGGAGGTCGAACCAGGGGCGGACCAGATCGCGGTTGAGCACAGCGGCGGCAGACTTGCAGTCGGCGGTCTCGATGTCGGCCTGAACCTGCCGGTGCTCCTGCGCCACAGCGTGCCCGCCCGATACTGCGTCGGTTGTGGTGGTCTGACCGAGAACAGCCTTGGACACCTGACGGTCGAGCCAGTCGGCGCGCTTTTCATACAGTTCGGCACCCGCTGTGACATTCTTCGCCTCGACGAACTCGATCTCCATCGAGTTCGGGATGATGGCTGCACAGTCGCCCGCGATGTTGGCGACGGCGCGGAACAGGGTCGCCCGGTCCTCCTTGGTCGCGCCGCCATGGAACTTGCCGATCCTGACCGGCTGACCATAGGTCTGCGTAAAAATGGCCCAGTCGCGTTGCGTGAACGCCTTGAACATCCAGCTCCAGACCGCAAGACGAGCGACGCCGGACCGCACCGGCAGGCCGGATTTGGCCTTGATCTGGGCGACAATGAACTTGAACGGCGGCAGCGGCTCGGCCACCGCCCCGCCATCGATGCCGCCACGCAGCAATGGATTGCGCAAATTGTGCCGGTCAAAAGTGAACCAGCGCGGGTCGCGCCATTCGAGGCGAGCCGGCCACCATTGACCTTCTGAACGGTCCCACAGGATCTCGGTAAAACTGATCCCCTTGCCGATCGCGTCGAGGATATCGAACATCTCGTCCGACAGCTCGTCTCGCTTCAGCCACTCGCGCACCATATCGGCGCGACGAATGTCCTCGGCATCGTCGCTGGCCGCTTCGACCGTGATGTCGATCTGCGCGACGCTGCGCTTGCGGGTGCCCAGCACGCCGGCATAGTGGAGGTCGCGCTCCTCGATCAACTCGGCCAGCTCGAAATAGCGCAACGGCTCGCCCTGGTCAGCTTCCCGCAACAGGTCGGCGAGCGTGTCGGGCGTCAGCCCGTCGGCAGGATACCCAGTCAGGGGCGAGCGAACGCCGGTCAGCGTCGGAACAGCGATCTCGCGGGTCAGCAGCTCGGGGCGAAGCGGGCGGCCATGTTGATCGACCAAACCGGTCATGTCTAAATTCCTCCTGCGTTGAGGCGCGCGCCAAGCGGCGATGCCCAGGGGTCGCGACCGGTCGGCTCGTCATCATCGCCATTCCACAGGTCGCGCGGCCCCCGTTTTACGGGTTCGTAGCCATAGGCCGGCGCGTCGTTGCCCGCGGCATGAATGGCCAGGGCCAACGCCCAGAAGCGGTCGGCATGGCCATCCGGTGTTCGCTCGGCGGTGAAGCGGATATTGCCCGCGGCGGTCACCTGTTTGGTCACCGACCTCAGGTCCGCCCGGATGCTGTTGTCATAGGGGATGCGCAAGCGGCGCTCCTCCATCCGCGCACGAACCGGATAGGCCAGCTGCTCCTTAACCTTGGGGGTGAAGGTCACCAGCTCGACGGCATAGGTGCCGAATTTACGCTGTGCATCGTCACCCCAGCCTATGCCGAGGCCGGTATAGTCAAGGCAGGTTCGGGCACAGCGCTGGATCCACGGCCAGATGATTTTCTCCTGGTCGGGTTTGCTCATGTTGCGCAGCGTCTCGACGTGGCGCGTGTAGAGGACGTCGCCGAGCTGTTCGACCACCCACAGGACCGTGAGGTCGTGCTTTCGGCCGATGTCGAGACCCAGATAGAGCTGGCCACCTTCACGAGCCTGCCAGTCGCTGCCCGCTCCATATTCGCAGGCCCCGATCAGGTCATATTCGAGAAATGCGACATCGTCGTCGGCGGGGATGCACATATACTCCTGCAGGAAGCTCTCCTCGTCGGCGCATCCCGCCTTGACCCAGTCGAAATAGGCCGCCTCGTCCATCGCCTGCCGTTCGTCGTCGGCAGGAAGGGACCGCTGCAATTTCCACAAAAACCCGTCGTCGAGGGCATCCTGTAGCGTGACCGTGTGCAGGCTCATCTTTTTGGGATTGCCCTGTTCGAGCACCTCGACGACCAGCGTGTTGAAATAATTCTTCGTGCCGCGATATGTGGAGATCACCTCAAGCTGGCCGCCCCAGGTGATGCCGGGATAGGTGATCGCCCAAAGTTTGCGCGGGTCGGGGTGCAGCGCGAACTCGTCGAGGATGCGCCCGCCCCTCTTGCCGGCCTGCGCATCAGGGTTGGAGCTCATCGACAGGATGCGCCGGCCACTGGCGAACTTCAGGACATAAGCTGATTGCTTCTCCTTCGGATCGATCAGCTGCTCGCCCAGGTCGCGCGCGGCAAGGTCGAGGATCCCGGAAAACAGCTTGCAATCCTCCAGGAACAGCCGTGCTTGGATGTCATCGCGCGACGACACCCATTGATCGTGGCGCGCGCCGTCGACCCCGGTGCGCGCCACTGCGGCATAGGCAGTCGACCAGCTGATGCCGATCTGGCGTGATTTGCGCATCAGCTTCAGCCGGCTGGTGTCAGCAATCCAGCGGGCCTGGTAGGGTAGGAAAATGGCGTTCGGATCGTTCGGGACAATGCGCGCATTGCCGCCGACCTTGGCTGAGTGGGCAACCGAAGGGTCCTTGTCCATCACACCGCACCCAGACGTCGACTGATCTCCTGCAGCGTTTCAGGTGTCAGCACGCCGGTGCGCCCGGCCTCTGCAATGGCTTCGGCAGCCTTTGCGGCATCAGCCTTGGCCCGCTCGGCCTCGCGGTCCTTCTCTTCGCGCTGTTCCTGGCGTTCGCGCCTCGTCACCTCGGCTTCGCGCGCGCCAATATTGCTGAGCCGGTTCAGCGCCAGCGCTGCATTGGTCAGCAGCTTGATGTCGGGTTCGCCGGTTGCTGTCAGGGTTTCGAGGATGCGGTATTTGACCAGTTCGATCGCGGCGATCATCTCCGAGCTGCGATCCGCGGGTCCGACCCGCTCGCTCACGATGTTCATCAGCATCCGCGCGCCGGCTTGCCGCTTCAATTCCTGTGCCCTGCGCAGCGACCAGCGGCTGAACGCGCCCTTGCTGACGCCCCGGACCCCCCGGTCGGCAAGCCGCGCGTTGAATTCGCGCAGGATCTCGGTCTGCGGCATTTCCCGCAGTTCAAGCGCTTCGATGGCCCAGCTGATGTCGGGGTCGCATTCGTCGGGCAGCATGTCGATCGACGACAACCGTCCGCGGCCCTCGCGCCGCGCCCGGGGCTCCTGCCCGACGGCGTCATTGCCAGTCCCGGCCATGTCAGGCCTCGTCGACCGGCATTGACACTCCCGGAATGGGCGCACGCCGTTCGACATGGTTGCGGCCCATTGCTGTCAACGTGGCGATGATGACATTGCCAAGGCCAGCGATGCTCGACCGGCTGATGTTGACGGCCCCCATCTCGGCCAGCCAGACCAATTGCGCATCCAGCCACTCGCTCGGACGGCGCGGCACGATCTGTTCGATGAACGGCGCGAGCGAGCGGCTGCTGAGCGTCGCATCGCTCTGCCGCGCCAGCTCCGCCAGGATTGCCAGGCGCGCGTCAGCCCGGCACCGCTCTTCATAGCCGCTCACCGTTTGCCTCCCTGACGCAGAAAGTCATCGATCCGCGTGACGACCCGGCTGATGCCCTCCAGTTCCGTGCCCAGCCGTGTGACCTGGTCGGCAACCTCGTGGAGATCATCCTTGGTCGGCAGATGCTGCACGCCATCCTCGACACGCTGGATCCGGCGATCATGCTCCTTCAGATTATCCATGGTCTGGGTCCAGCGGAGGTCGCCTTCGCTCTTGAGGGTCTGGAGCCTGTCGCCGACGTCGCGCGCCGGCCTGCTGATCCACATCCACAATGTGTTGAGCAGGCTGAAAATCAGGGCGGCAGCCGCCAGCCATTCGTTAATCGTTCCGGGCACGTTGCTGCATCCTTTCATATGCTCGTTGGCATTCGACACAGCGCGCGGCAGACGGCATGGCCGCACGGCGCTCTGCTTCAATCGGCTCGTCACAGGTGACGCACACATCTTCGCCCTGCTCGCGCAGGTTTGCCCGGATCGCGGCCAGACGCGCATCCCGCTCCAGCGCCACGCTGTGCTCGGCCGCCTCCAGCAGTCTTTCCGATCCTTGCATCATCGCGCGCCGTCGGACCTGATCAACATGCGGGCTTCGTCGACCGCCGACAGGGCAATACGGATTGATGCGGCGATCGCGCTCAACATGGTGCGGTCCCGCGCTTCGATGCCGAGCCAGCGTTCCATCTGCGCCAGGTCCTGGCCGATGCTGCGCTGTTGAAGCGGCACCTGCTCGTCGCGTGCGACCACATCGAGCGACTTGGCATCGAGCACTTCGACGCTGTCATAGGTCAGCGCCGCAACAGCCTGGTCCAGCAGGCCCAGCACCTGCTCGACGCGGTCACTTCCCATCGGTCGGCCCGATCCGCTGTTCGGCCTGCACTCGGCCCCATATCGCGTAGAGCGACAGCAGAACCGTCGCCAGTCGTTCAATCTGTTCGGCGGTGCCGGCAAGATCGCTGACCGTACCCGTGAGCGCAACCAGTGCGGCACCCGCCGCGCCCCAGATTGTGCGGCTTCGGCTCCAAGATTTACTCGGCCCGTTCATTGTCCAATTCCCTTCTATGGCTTTGCTGTTGGGCCTCTATCCAGTCGATCAGCGCGTCGAGCTGGATGGCTTGCTCTGTCGCGATCAAGGCATCTGCGGCAGGAAGTCCTGCTTCACAGGCCGCTGCATCAGCGCCTCTGGCGGCGTCGGGAACACCGGGCAGACGGGCGCCGCCGGCGTCACTTCCAACGGTTCCGGTCGCGGCGTTGCGGCGCATCCGATCAGCGCGAACGACAGCAGGGGCAGTAGCCCGAGAGCGAGCGGCGGCAATGCGGCGCGAATAGGCATCGGCAATCTCCTGATTGATCTGGACGGCGGCGCGTTCAACCCGGTCGGCCCTTTCCTCGGCCAACCGTCTCGCCATGGACGCGGCAACACGATAGTTGGCACGCGTCTGGGCATGGGCAGCCTGTTCGACCGTGACGGAACGCCGCGCATCATCGCGCTGGTCGCGCAGGATGTTGACCGAAGCGACCAGGCCGGCGAACAGGCCGAGAGCGGCCCAGTGTGCCAACCGCTGAAAGCTCAGCCGCCGCGCAAAGAGGAAGCCCAGGAACCCCATGGCTCAGGCCTCGTTGCGGGACACAGTGCCCCCACGCATGGGTGGCAAACGGGTTTCGGACAGCGGCACACCGGACGGCCAGCGCAGCGCGACCAGACGCGTCTTGGCGATCGGCGTGATATTGACCTGGTTCGACTGGTTTCCGCCGAGGATATAGAGATTGTCCGCACTCTCGCCGACGACGAAGCCGACATGCCCGCCGCCCTGACGGCCGAACACCGCGACCGCTCCGACGCGCGGAGCAGTCGAAACGCCCCACTTTGCCCATGCCAACGCCCGGACGGCTTCACCCTTTGGCGGGATCGGCAGACCGGCGCGCACCATGCAATAGGCGGCGAACGCGCCGCACCATGGCGTTTCATCGTCGGCAAACCAGCCTGCCAACGCCGATCTGAAGAATGCAACGATGCGCCCTTCATGGCGCGGACCCGGCACTTCGCGCAGCCCCATGTTGCGCCGCGCCTCAGTCAGCCAAGGCGGATCACCGGTACCGGCCGCAGCCGCCGCCTCGGTGCGCGCGACTTCCAGCCTGACCGGCTGAGCGCCAGTGCCCGCGTCGAGGGCCGCCATCAGATCAGCGTAGAGATCAGCAGGAATGACACCGCGTCGATTGCGCAAAGCGGCGACAAACGCACCATGATTGAAATCGGCCATCTTTCCTCGCCTGACAAAGGGGCGGCGGCGCGTTGCAGCGTCGCCGCCCATTCGGGAAACGAGGTGAGATTGGCGGGTGCAGGGGCCGGCATCTATGCCCGCCGTGGCGGGCTGGAAATCACAGCAGGGGCAGTTGGCGGGGTCCCTTATGCGTGTTGGCAGGACGCGCTGGCAAGCCCCCCTCTCGGGCAAACAATTTGGAAACGCCTGTTTCGGTCATGCCGAGACGGCGCGCTATGCGACCGTCGGACAGGCCCTGGGCGCGATAGAACAGGGCACGCTCGCGCCGCGCCAGCGGGATGCGAATGGTGGCCGGCGCCAACGCCTCTGACAGCCGCGCGGCCCCCTCGTCGCCCAAAGCATCGATCAATTCGCCATCGGCGCGTGGGTTAGAGGCAATGTAGCGGCGCGTGCCGCCAAGCTCCTGGCAAAGGCGGATGAACAGATCCTCGCCCAGCACTGCGAGGAGGTGCGCCTTTAGTGCGTTGCCTTTGCGAAAGCCGCTCATCCAGTGCCGCCGCGACGCAATGCATGGGCTCGATCGGCAGGCGATGTCTTCGTCAGGATCGTCACGACGGCCGAACCGCGCACGACATAGGTCAGATCATCACGAACGATCAGATAGTCGGTAGCGCCGATCGATGCCGCCGCCTCGGCCGCCCGGGTCAGCGACGTCTCGATCTGCGCACGCAGCGCCTCCAGCGTGGCATCGCTGGCCCGCTCGACAAAGCGCATCAGCGCATGGTCGGTCACGCGGAGTGACATCAGTCCCTCAGCATCCAGGGCGCATGTTCGGGAGCAGCGGGCGGCGATGCGGGTGTCGCTCGGGCGGCGAGCCTGGCTTCAGCCGCCAGATGCCGCTCTCGCGCCATGCGCCGCTCGGCGTCGCGCAGCGACAGGCCGTGGCGCAGCGCATAGTCCATCACCTCGCGGTGCTTGCGCATCCGCTCCGCCGGCGTCTCGCGGGGGCTGCGCTGCGTACCCATCACGCTGCGGCCCTGATCTGCGCGCCCAGATCGGCGATGATGGCATCCAGTCCGGTCGCCGACGTCGCGGCCAGTGCGGCCACATCGCCGCTGCCCAACTTCTGCATTTGAGCATCGATCACCGCCAGCTTTTGCGCTTTCGGCCCGCCGGTCGCCGGCCACTCGACCCCGCCTTCGCGCGCGATCCACGCCTTTAGCCCCTCGATCGCGGCTTGTGCGTCATAGGCGTTGCGCAGCCAGCGCGTGCTGGCGATGCCCGTCTGCCGCTCGACGAAGGCCGTCAGCGCGCTGTCGCGCCGGTCGCGGGCGATGCCCAGGTGCCATGCCGACAGCCAAAGCGCGCGCAGCTTGCCCGCATAGGGGCCGTCCAGTCGGGTCCTGGAAGCTTTCTGCGTGGCAGCGAAGCCGAGCCGTTTGAACTCATCGACGCAGGCCTGGCGCTCGCCGTTGGTCATCACCGCCGCGCTGCGCTTGCCCGTCACGCGTTCGAGCACCGCGCGATAATCATCCTCGTCAAGGCCCAGGTCGCGGCGGGCGACATGCATCATCTTCAATGCGCTCATGACGCCCTCGCCGGCACATCGCCAAAGACAGACGGGCCGCACCCGCGCCGCCGCAGCTCGTCGACCAGCACGACCGTGCCGACGCGCCGAAGCGCAGCATCCGGGACCGGGACATCATCTGTGGCCGCGCGCCCCTTCGCCGTCAGTTCCAGATTGCGTTGCCGATGACTGCCCAGCGTCGGTGCCAGATGGCCTTGCTCGATCAGCAGTCTGCATGTGGTGTGCAGGCTGCCGCGGCTCTTGCGGTCGAGCGCAGTGGCCATTTCGAGGAAGGTGGGCGGATACCCCTGTCCATCGATGAAGGTCCGGATGAAGCGCAGCAGCTCGAGCTGTTTGGGTGTCATGGGATCACCTCATATTGAGCAATGTCGTGGGGCTGGCCGGTCAGCGACCATCGGGCCTGCTTGGCGTCCCACCCGAGCGGCGCTGTCGCAGTGACCGGCACCCGGCCGCAGACGCTGCCGTTGCGCAGCCCGACGATCACGCGCTTGCCGATCGCGTCGTCGGGCAAATGCCCAGGGTTCGGCTTCATGCCGCGCCTCCCTGTTCCAGCAGCGACGGTTCGGGTGCTGGGCGGCCTCCCAGCCCCTGATGCAGCTTCACCTCTGACCCAGCGTCGAAACCCGTCATAAAGTCGTTGTGAATGCGGCTGGAGCGTGTGGCCGCTGGAGCGCGTGCTCGCACGGTCACCCCGTTGTATTTTTCTGCCAGCCATTGCTCGCCCAGCGGGCACTGCAGTGGCCCAGACATCAGCGTCGCCATTTCGATTTCGATGCCGCGCACAAAGCCGCGACAATAATGGTCCGCCCGGGCGCGTTTGGTCGCCAGTTTGCAGCGGCGCAGTTCGGTCGCGATATAGGCCTTGCGTTTGCCCGAGAGGATGCGCCGGACCATGGCGAAGGCGTAGGTGGCGACTGTCGGCGCTGCGCCGGTACCGGCGAAGACCACCTCTGGGCCGGCCAGCATCGGCGCAACGCCGAATGTGCCGCAGATGACGTGGATCAGGTTGACCTCCCACTGGGGCGGTCGTTGGGCAGCGGTGGCGCGACGCACCCGCTCCTCGACCACATAGGCCAGGGCAACGTCGCTCTCCGAAACGCCATGGGCGTCCATCAGCTCGCGCGCTTTGGCGAGCGCGGCCGCCGCCTCATGCTCGTTCGCGCTGGCCGCCAGCGCGAGGCACTTGCGGATTTTGGCGAGAACCTCTGCGCGCGTCATGCCGGCGCACTCCGGAGCATCGCCGTTATGGCGGCACCAAGCCTATTGCTGGCGTCGGCGATGGCGGCATGGGCGAGCCGTGTTTCGTCGCCCTCGTAATAGCGGCCGACGATCTTGCTCACGTCGATCAGCGGCAAGCCCATCTTGCGTGCGATCGCCGTGCAAGCCTCACCGCCGTCGAACCGGTCCATCACCTCGGCCTCGCGCGCGGTCAGGCCGTGGGCATCGCCCTTCCGCCGCCGCGCGCTCATGCGATGCGCTCCGCCGTCTTGCGCTCGACGAGCGCGATCCAGTCGGCCACGGTGGCGAGGGCCGGGACCTCGTCGTCGGTCACCTCGATGCCGAACAGATCCTCGACCTCCATGGCGATCGTGACGAGATCGATGCTTTCGACCGCCAGATCGTCGGCGAGGCTGTGGTGCGGCAGAACTTCGGTCACCCGCATCCCGAGCGTGCGGTTGATGACGCTGCACACGACCAGCGCGATGATGGCAGCGGCGGTCATTGCCCGCCCTCCCGCCGCCGGGCGGCAGCAACCCAGTTGCGCAGAGCCTGCCGCACGCCCGATGTGCTGCTGGCGGCAATGCCCAGCATCCTGACCCGTGCACCGTCCCAGCTGGGACGGATAATGGCGGCGTAACCACCGGTCAGTTGATCGGCGATGTCGACCATCGCGCGATTGTGGCGAGCGTGCCAGGTGTCCGGCGCGTCGTGGTATTTGCCGACCTTCTGGTCAGCCTCCTCGATCAGCCGCTCGACCAGATCGGCGACCTCGAGGACGTTGCGAGGGGGTGAGTTGGTCATTGCGGCGCCCCTGTCGAGGCGGCACCCAGATCGTCGGGGGTCAGACAATAAACATCGGCGAACTGGTCAAGGAGGTCGCGATTGCGGAACAATGCCTCGATGTTCGCTGCCGCCTCACGGAGAGCAAAGGCATACATTTTGCGATAGAATTTGAGGTCCTTTGCATTTCCTGTTTCCAGCAGGTCAGCGATGTTGCGGAGCTCGCCAAGCAGATCGATACGGAATTTCATGCCGCCTCTCCCTGCTCTGCCCGCTGCACAACGCGCGGGTTGGTAGCGACGGTCGCAATGAACTCGACCAGCTCGTCGCCGGTCATCGGATCCGCAGCCGAGGCCTTGAGGATGCCGGGGCGCGGATGATGGTCGTGGCTGGCCCAGCAGCGGGGCATGATCCCCTCCCCCTCCGCCGGGATCGGGATGGTGACGGTCCAGCCGTTGGCGAGCTGCAGGCGCAGCCCGATGTGGCCGGCGTCGAGCGTGTCGATGTGGATGGTCATGGATGGGGGCCTTTCCAATGATGTCAGGGTGTCGGGCGGGGGCTGGCCCTCGGGGCGACGGCAAGCGGCATGCCGCACCCATTGCACTCGGCCGTCACACGACCGACCAGCCAACCTGTCTGGCCGCAGGTCGGGCAGTGGTTGACCTCGCCGGGATGATAGAGCGGCGGCGCTGGCCGGTCGGAGCGTGCGCGCGCACCATAGCTCGGCACGGGGTCCGGCGACGGCACGAGGCCGCTCGCCAGCACCAGCGACAGGGCAACACGGCGCGCCATCAGTCGACGGACGCCATGTGGCGGACCCGAAGTTCGGGATCCGTGGCGGCAGACAGCAGGGTGTGGCCGAGCCGCTCTGCTTCGGCACCCGAGAATTCGACGGCGAAGCGCGGCGTTCCGTTGCCACCCTCAAGCGTGAGGGTCACCAGCCGCATGCCGTCCAGATCGTCAGCCGGTGACACTGTCCATTTTGCCAGCGGTTGCGGCGGGAAGGGCGCGCCCATCACGCGGCCGCCAGATCGATGGTGATGGCGCGCCACTTCGCATCGGCCGCATCGCGCTCATAGAAGCGGACATAGGTCTTCGATCCAATGATGCGGATGCTGTCGCGGATCGCCGCCATCGCCTGCTGCCAGCGCTGATCGTCGATCTCGACGCGCAGCAGCATGAACAGCTCGGCCCGGTTGATCTGGCCGGTCTTGTCGACCGAGAACACCCGGTTGACGAGCGCGCGCAGCTCGGTGCGGCTGTCCGACGCCCATTCAGTCAGGCACTCGTCGATGATGCCCTTCGCCGCCTGCAGCTCCGGCCCGAACTCGATCAGGTCGGCGACCTGCACCTGGACCTTCTGCAGCCCGTCGAATGTGGTGAGCGTGATATTGCCCTTGGCGCCGCCGACGCTGGCGCCATATTCCTGCGCGATCAGCGCCTGGAATGCGTTGACGTCCTCGAACGTGTGGCCGCGGAAGCGGGCGATCTGGTCCGACAGGTCGCGCGCAAAATCGACGATCTTGCGCACCGTCTCATCCATGAGGAGGTCGGTCGGCTTGACCGCTTCGAGCGGCACAAGGCTGCCCTTGGCGTCGCGCATATAGGGCTGGCCGTTAACGTCGATCGCGCCCGGCTGTGTCAGCGTGATGCCGTCATCGGCATAGCCGCTGGTGTCAATGTCGTCTGTCATGGTCGTTTCCTTTGCTCTTGGGGGAATGGGTGGAGCCGCGGCTCAGCTCACGATCCGCAGGCGGCTGGTCGCGCGGGTGCCCATCGCTTCGCGGATGTGCGTGAGCGCCAGCGCAACGCCGTCGTCGAGCGCCAGCATCGATGCGTGGGAGACGATCTGCTTGATCTCGCGCAGCCCGCCTGCGCCGGGCGTCATCGCAATGCGCCGCAGCCGGTCGCGCTGCTCGGCATTGGCGATGCCCCAGCCGTCGAGATACATGTCGACGTCCTCGTCCTGAGGCAGGTCCTGAATGTGGCTCATGGCGATGCGGCTGTTGAGACGCGCAAAGGCGTGGCGCGAATGTCCGCCGCTGCGGATGCGCGCAAGCAGCTCCTCATTGCCGAGCAGGCAGATGCCAAGACCGGCGATGTCATGCCATGCGCGCAGCTCTTCGAGCGCGGCGGTTTCCAGATGGTTCGCTTCGTCGACGATCAGCAGCATGTTGCGGCCGCGGACATGGTCGATCACCTGGTCGGACAATTGCCGCACCCAGCCTGACCCGGCTTTGCCACCCATCGCCCGCACGACGTCGGCGACCATTGCCGCGACGCTGTTCTTCGTCGGGCGGATCGTGATCATCAGCACATTGGCGATGCAGGCCGAATAATTGAGCGCCGTTGCTGTCTTGCTCGTGCCCGGACCCATCGCCGCCAGTGTCATTGCGCCGCGATGTGCAATGGTCAGCAGCGCGCGCACCCGCAATGCCGTCGGCGTTTCGAGATAGGGCGGCTCGGCACGCAGGCCCGCCTTCTGTTCGGCTGCGGCCTGTTCGCGCTGGCTCTCGACCAGCTGGCGATATTTGATCACCAGCCGCGCGACATTCTCGGCGTTGCCCTGATAGCTCTCGTAAATCCAGGCAGAGAGCGTCCCCTGCTTGATGCCGCTCGCGTCGGCGATCGCCTTCCAGCTCGCGCCGGTCATATCCTTGTGCGCGGCCATCCACGCGCGGACTTCGGCAACGTCGATCGGCATGTCCTTGGGGTCGTTCACTTGGCTCTCTCCTGTTCGACGTCAGTCGACCGCCCGCAGATGCGTGGCGGCGATGCGGGCGATGCGGTCTATGCTGGTGTCCTGCGCACGAGGCTGGGGTCCGCTGGCGGACGGGTCAGGTGTTTCGGTGATGGCGACAGCCGCATTGCCGCGCGTCTGGATGGCGCGGACGACACGCGGGCGCGGCGTCGGTTCGGGCGTGTCGTGGTCGGGCAGCCGCTGGACCAGCTCGGCGGCGCTGAGGAGGTCGAGCGCGTGCGCCGCCTCTTTCGCGGCCTTCTTCCAGCGCCGTTCCTTTCGCTGGCGTTCCTTTGCGGCCGCCATGTCGAGGAAACCTGTCGCCTCATGCAGCGGCGCCATGCACAGGAAGCGGCCTTGCTTGTCGTGGACATGCAGCGGCAGCGTCAGGTTTTCGGGATCAAAGCGCACGACGACGCCCTGCCCCGCCAGCTCGATCAGCTCGTCAGACCAGTAGCTGTTACCGCCGAGGCGGATGGCGCCCGTGCGCCGGTCGGCGGTCAGCTGGTCCGATGCCAGCAGAGCCATGCGCAGCTGCTCGTCGGTCGCCTTGCCGATTGGCGCGATCGCATAGCTGGCGGCGAACACCTGATCGAAGGACAGGGCACCGCGCGCCATCTCGCTGCGGCGGTTCGCCTGATTATTGTGCGCCTCCATGCCCGCGTTCCACACAGCCAGAAAGGCGTCGAGATCGACCGCGCGACTGGCATAATTGTCGGGCTTGGCGAGCGGGTTGTTGCCTGTGTAGGCGCCCTCGAACGCAGGGTGCTTGGCGATGGCGCTGGCGAGGTCGCGGAAGCCGCGTTCAATCGGCTTCGACTGCCCGCGATAGGGCTTGGCCCAGTGGATGTTGATGCCCAGCGCCGTGAGCAGGCCGACCGGGTCCTCCTCGCGCACCTTGAAGCGGAAGCGCGTCGCTGCCCCGCCCGTCAGCCACTTGGAGGCGAAAGCGCGACCATTGTCGGCGAGCAGCCCCTTGGGGATGCCCCAGCTGCGGAACAGGTCCGCGAACACCATGCGCGCGGTCACCATGTCCTCGCTGCGTGCGATGCGCCACGCGAGGAACTTGCGCGAATAGACGTCCTGGATGGCAATCAGCGTCGGGCGGGCGATGATCGGGTTGCCCTTGGGGTCGTTGCCCCAATTGACGAACACGTCGCAGGTGTGCCCGTCGATGTTGACCAGCTCCATGGCGTGAAGATCGGCCACCGACCGCGTCTGTGCTGGCATCGCGCGCCGCAGCGCCTCGTCACCCTTGCGCCGCAGGATCACGACGGGGGCGGGCACTTCGCGCTCGAATTTGCGCCACAGCGTCCGCCAGTGCGGCACGGCAAGGCCGCGCGCTTTGGCGATCGTCTCGATCCGGCGACAACATTCAGACCAGCGCGGTTGCGACAGGCGCAGATAGTCCGACAGCAGCTCGCGCCACAGCTCGGCATCGATCTCCAACTCGCGTCCGCCGCCTTGACGGCGCGGGGCCAGCGCGGGCAGCCGGTCCGCAGCGGTGACGCCGTGGGCCAGCTTGCGCCAGTTCCAGATGGTCGATGACGCGACCGCTTCAGCTTCGGCAACAGCCAGCACTGCGGTGGAGGCGGACATACCGGCATCGACAAACGCGTCGACCCGGTCGAGGATGGCAACGCGCCGCTTCGCTTCGCCTTTGACCGCGTCCGACTGCTGGGCAAACCAGTGCCAAAGCCCGCTGTCGGCGTCGCCCGGCTGGCCACCGTCTGCCGCCGGCTCGACCTCGTGGCCACGTCGCGCAAGGTCGGCGCGCGCTGCGGCAGGCAACAGGCTCACATGATATTCATACCCGCCGCCGCGCCCGACGCGCCGCCGCGCCAGCGGTTCGCCATTCGGGCCGCATGCGACCGCCCAATTCCCCTCGTCCGCCAGCGCATTGATCTTGCGCTTCGCGCCCGACAGGCCCGAGAGCTTCAATTCCGCCAACTCGGCTGCGGTGAACCAATCCCCGCTCATGAAAACTCGCCCTCCATGACGGCGAGTGAACAGCGCACAATCTCACGCGCGGCGGAGAGCGGGCCAATCCGCATTGACCGACCCAATGTGGTCAATCGGGCAATCTCGTCATCCGTGAAGCCGGCGTCTCGCAGCAGGCGGCTTTCGTCGGCCGTGTCGATCGCGAGCAACAGGCGGTCGACGCGCACGGGGGCAAGCCAGTTGGGTCCAGGCACGACGTTGCTCAACGGACCGACCGCGTCAGGTCGCGGATGATAGACCCGAGGGCAGCGATACCGATGGCGCCGAACGCGGCCTCGATCAGACAGTGGACCATCTCATGCTTCTCCTGCGTTGGCCTTGTCGTCGGATTGGGTGGCAAGTGTCGGGTGGCGCGGCGGACACAGGGCCTTGGGGGATGTGGGTGCATCCGCCGCGCCGTTCCGGCCGTGGGGGCTGGCCGGAAACTGGGGTGAGAGAAGGTCGTGGAAGCCGAGCCGCTCTGCCTCGTGTTCGAGCATCAGCACGCGGGCGCGGGCGCGGGCCAGCTGCTCGGGCAACATGCGTATGCGGTAGGTGAGTTGACGGCTGTTCATTGGCCCGCCTCCGGTCCCGTCAGCGACCAGCCCGCGGGCAGCATGCCGGCCAACTGGGCCAGCGCGCCCTTCTTTTCGGACAGGCTCATGCGCCCGAACGCGCCGATGAACGCCGACAACCTTTTGGCGTCGGCAGGCTGGGCGGTCTTTGCGTCGATCGCCTCGGCGATGGTCCGCGCGCCGTCGGCCAGCCGACGGATCACCTTGCGCTGCGTGCCGTCGTCCAGCTTGGCCAGCGCGCGCAGCTGCGCCGCGTTGTTCAGGATCGGGTGGGCGACCTCGCGCAATTGCGCCACGCCCATGGCGGGCAGGCGGCGATGGAGGAGGAGGTCGCGCTCAATCGTGCGCTTGGAGAAGCCCAGCTCGTCGGCCACTTGCTCCGACCAGCCGTATACAAACGTCATCGTGTCGTTTGTATCAACCGCCTCATTTTGCAGGGCTTTTTGCCACCGCGCATTGACAGATGCAGTGCGTCCGTCGGCATTGGGGTCGAGGCCCGCCCGCACCTTGTGCACCGCGACCAGCTCGGCCAGCATCGCTGCACGGTCGAGCGGCGCGAGGTCGCGCCGATGCATATTCTCGCTGATCTCGCGCAGCCGCCGTTCGGCGGCATCATTGGTGACGACCTCCGCCCGTAGCCACAGCCCCGCTTTCGCTGCGGCGGCATGGCGGTGTGCGCCGGTGACAAGTGTGTAGCGTGACTTTCCGGGCAGGCGGCACACTTCGATCGGCGTCCTCTGCCCCTCGGCCTTCAGGATACCGGCCAGCGCTTCTGCCCACACCGGGTCGACGGGCCGCAGCCGCTCGCCCGCTTCGATCTCGTCGGGGCGCAGCAGGATGATCTGGCCGACAACGTCGGGGGCTGTGGCTTCGGCAGTGTCAGGGGTGCTGCTTTTGCTGGCCATCACGCGGCCCCTCCACGCCCGGAGCTTGACGCCCCGGGCGCTTCGGTCATCCTGCTCTCGTCACAAGCAACAGGAGGCGGGAATGAGCCTGGGCCATTATCAGCATGCGTTTCGGGCGATTGCCGAAGAGGCGCTCCACAATGCGGACAGGGCGACGCGTCGAACAGCCGTTGCTCTAATTCGCGCAGATGGGCCGCTTGCTGGCCTCGCGCATCTCGACGCGGCGTAACGCGATGATCTGACGCGGATGCTCGGCCTCGCCCCAAAGGCGTACCAACAGGCTTGGTCCGCGTTGCCGTCAGAAATACGGCCTGCCTATCTGGCGGGCATTCTGTTTCTTGCTCTCCGGTCAGCCAGCACAATAGGCGAAGCCGAAACCTGTCAGTCGGCGATAGGCATGGGGTATCGCAAAGCTCTGCGATACGTTTCAGAGCAGTTTCTTCAAAATCCACCAGGCCCGTCAACAGACGATCTGCTGGCCATGCTGCGCTAAGCGCGGCCCGACGCGCGGCATTGGCAATACGGATGGCGCGCGTCAGCATCACGCGGCCTCCGCATTTTCGCCGTGCGCACGCTCCGCATTTGCGGTAGCTGTTTGTCCACGAATCGGGACAGCACGGGAAAGGATCAGATGTTCGGGATCGA
>NZ_JADZDS010000101.1 GCF_020850895.1 Thermomonas sp.
CCCGCCAAAACGCTCCGCGCCCACCTTCGTCAGCGCCGCCGTCAGCGTCGTCTTGCCGTGGTCCACGTGACCGATCGTGCCCACGTTCACGTGGGGCTTGGTGCGCTCGAACTTACCCTTTGCCATGGCTGCAATCTCGCTGCGTGATTTGGTGGTTGGTACTTTGGTTTGACGCCGACCGCAACCGGCCGGTGCTTGCGGGCAACCCCGCGAAGATGGTGCTCACGAATGGAATCGAACCATCGACCTCCTCCTTACCAAGGAGGTGCTCTACCGACTGAGCTACGTGAGCGAATTGTGGACAGGCCGCGCAATGCAATGGTGGAGCGGGAGACGGGAATCGAACCCGCACTAGTAGCTTGGAAGGCTACAGTTCTACCATTGAACTACTCCCGCACCGGGAGGCCTGCTTGACGCACCGCCGGCTGGTAAGGCCCGCGGGTGGAACTGGTGGAGGGAGGTGGATTCGAACCACCGAAGGCGTAAGCCAGCAGATTTACAGTCTGCCCCCGTTGGCCGCTTGGGTATCCCTCCGCACATCTCCAAGAACGGCATCAAAGCCTTTCAAAGAGCCCGTAATTTTGGGGTGCGGCGGGCCGTCTGTCAACGAGTAGCCTCTTCCAGCGACAAGTGAGCATGGGCAGGCCCGCAAGGTTCCAACGAGAAGTGAATCTGAACAGGCTCGGGGCATCCCCGAAGAATGCCCGTGTCGCCCGATGCAGAGCCCCTCAAGCCCTCGATGATCTTGCGATTTCCTTGCCGGATGGTCTCCGTCCCAGCTATCGCCGATTCGACCGAAGCCCAGGCGGGCTGCACGAGGCGGCGCGCACCCGCGAGCACAGCAGGCCGGATCAGACGTTGAAGCGGAAATGCAGCACGTCGCCTTCCTGCACCCGATACTCCTTGCCTTCCAGCCGCAACCGACCCGCGTCGCGCGCGCCGCTCTCGCCGCGGTACTTGATGTAGTCGTCGTAGCCAATGGTTTCGGCGCGGATGAAGCCTTTCTCGAAATCGGTGTGGATGACGGCGGCGGCCTGCGGTGCGGTGGATCCGGCCTTGACCGTCCACGCACGCACTTCCTTCACGCCAGCGGTGAAATAGGTCTGCAAGCCCAGCAGCGCGTAGGCGGCGCGGATCACCCGGTTCAAGCCCGGTTCGCCGAGGCCGAGATCGGCGAGGAAGACGTCGCGGTCGGCTTCATCCATCTGGCTCAGCTCTTCCTCGATCGCGGCGCACACCGGCACCACTTGCGCGCCTTCGGCCTGCGCACGGGTGCGCACTGCGTCCAGGTGCGGATTGCCCTCGAAACCGTCTTCGAGCACGTTGGCGACGTACATCACCGGCTTCAGGGTGAGCAGGAACAGATCGCGGATGACCAGCGTTTCCTCGTCATCCAGCGCCACGCTGCGTGCGGCCTTGCCTTGGTCGAGCGCGGCGCGCAGCCGGCCCAACACGTCGATTTTCGCCTTGGCGTCCTTGTCGCCGCTCTTGGCAACCCGCTCGTAGCGTGCGATCGCCTTGTCCACCGAGTCGAGGTCGGCCAAGGCCAACTCGGTATCGATGGTGTCGATGTCGGCGATCGGATCGACCTTGTTGGCGACGTGGATCACGTCGGGGTGCTCGAAGCAGCGCACCACGTGGCAGATCGCATCGACTTCACGGATGTGCGAGAGGAATTTGTTGCCCAGACCCTCACCACTGGCCGCTCCAGCGACCAAGCCGGCGATGTCGACGAACTCGACTGCCGTCGGCACCACTTTCTGCGGCTTGACGATCTCGGACAGCGCGTTCAAGCGCAGGTCCGGCACCGGCACCACGCCGACATTCGGCTCGATCGTGCAGAACGGGAAGTTGGCGGCGGCGATCCCGGCCTTGGTCAGCGCGTTGAACAGGGTGGACTTGCCGACGTTCGGCAAGCCGACGATGCCGCATTTGATGCCCATGGTGAGGAATCCGGATGGAGGGGAAACGAGACCGCGCCGATCGCGGGCAACACCCCGCCCATCGGCACGGCAGCAACTGATCCTGCGCTTGGATCAGGAGGGCGGTTTGGACGTGTGCAACCGCTTCATGGCTTCGGGAAAACTGCCTTCCACCGCCAACGGCAATGCATCCAGTGCCTCGGCGATGGAATCCAGGATCAACGACTCGTCGCTGCCGCTCGGACGCCCAAGCACCCACGGCACCACCAATTCCTGACGGCCGGGGCCGGGATGGCCGATGCCGATCCGCAACCGATGGAAACGTCCATGGCCGAGCAGGCGAATGGTGTCGCGCAAGCCATTCTGGCCGCCATGGCCACCGTCGAACTTGAGCCGGGCGCTGCCCGGTGACAGGTCGAGGTCGTCATGTGCAACCAGCATCTCGTCCGGCTCGATCTTCCAGAACCGCAGCGCGGCGGTGATCGACTTGCCAGACAGGTTCATGAAGGTCATCGGCTTGAGCAACCGCACCGTCTGGCCGCCGATATCCGCCTGTGCGACTGCACCGAACAGCTTGCCTTCGGCGGTGAACGTCGCGCCCAACCGCAACGCGAGCGCATCAATGAACCAGAACCCGGCGTTGTGCCGGGACCTCAAGTGTTCGGCCCCGGGATTGCCGAGGCCGACGATCAGGCGCAGGCCAGCCATCGAAGCGACAAGCCTTCGCACTCAGCCCGACGCAACCGTGCGGCACGCCGGGCTGGAGCGAAGGATTACTTGTCGTCCTTCTTCGCCGCCTTGGTGGCCGGCACTTCGACCGCCGTCGGCGCGGCGGCATCAACCGCTTCTTCCCTGGCGTGCTTGGCCACGACCACGGCCACATCATGCTCCTTGCCGAGCCTGAGCTCCGGGATCTCGACCCCGGACGGCAGCTTCAGATCGGACAGGTGGACCACGCCGCCCACGGCGAGGTCGGACAGGTCGACGGAGATTGCCTCCGGCAGGTCCTTCGGCAAGCAACTGATTTCCACTTCGGTCAGTTCATGCATGATGACCACGCCACCGGTCTTGCCGGCCGGCGATTTTTCCTGGTTCAGGAAGTGCAACTGCACCTTGGTCCGCAGCGCCTGGTTAGCGTCCACGCGCTGGAAATCCAGATGCATGATCAGCTGCTTGTACGGATGCCGCTGCATGTCGCGCAGGAGCACCTGCTCGACCTTGCCGTCGACGTCCAACTCGAGGATCGAGGAATAGAACCACTCGTGCTGGCTGGCCAGGAGGATCTGCTCGTGCTCGATCTGGATCGGCTGCGGGGCGCTCTTGCCGCCGTAGACGATGGCCGGAAGCTGGGCCGCACGACGCAGGCGGCGGCTCGCACCCTTCCCCTCGGCGTTGCGGCCAGTGGCCTTGATGATGTGTTGGTTCATGGTGTTCGACTCACTTTGACGTTGCAATGAAGCCACCTCGCGGTGGCGAAAACACTCATCCGCGACCAGATGAGTGGGGTTCCCGTGCGAGCCCGAACAACGGGATCAGCGCGAGGATGTTCTGACGCGGGCGGCGGCAAGATGCCCCGTCCCGCGATGAAGCATGTCGTCAGTCGACGTACAGCGAACTGACCGACTCGCCGAACGCCATCCGGCGGATGGTCTCGGCCAACAGCTCGGCAACGCTGAGTTGCCGAATGCGCCCACAACCCAATGCCGCCGACGACAGCCGGATGGTGTCCGTCACCACCAACTCATCCAGTAACGACTTGGAAAGGTTGTCGATCGCGGCACCCGACAGCACCGGGTGGACGCAGTAGGCGACCACCTTGCGCGCGCCGCGCTCCTTGAGCGCATTGGCGGCGGCGCACAGGGTGCCAGCGGTATCGACGATGTCATCGACCAGCACGCAGGTCTTGCCTTCGACGTCACCGATGATGTTCATCACCGTGGCGACGTTGGCACGCGGGCGACGCTTGTCGATGATCGCAAGATCGGCATCGTCGAGGCGTTTGGCGATCGCGCGAGCGCGCGCCACGCCACCGACGTCCGGCGACACCACGATCAGGTTGTCGGTGCCATGCGCGCGCCAGATGTCGGCCAGCAGCAGCGGCGAGGCATAGACGTTGTCGACCGGGATGTCGAAGAAGCCTTGGATCTGGTCGGCGTGCAGGTCCACGGTCAGCACGCGGTCGGTGTCCACCGCGCTGAACATCTTGGCCGCCACCTTGGCGGTGATCGGAACCCGCGAAGAGCGCGGCCGGCGGTCTTGTCTTGCGTAGCCCAAGTACGGCACCACGGCCGTCACGCTGGCCACCGAAGCACGCTTGAGTGCGTCGATCAGCACCAGCAGTTCCATGAAATTCTCGGCGGTGGGCGCGCTGGTCGGCTGGATGACGTAGACCTCCTGCCGACGCACGCTCTCCTGGATCTCGACCTGCACCTCGCCGTCGGAAAATCGGCTGACCAGTGCCTTGCCGGGACGCACGCCCAGTTCGCGGCACACCGCTTCCGCCAACGGCCGGTTGGCATTGCCCGAAAACACCAGCAGATTGGGTCTGTCTTGCATGTCTTTGGCCGGGGATCGTGGTGTGGGACGTGGCGTTGGATCGGGACGGCGAAACGGGTTGGCGCTTGGGAAGGACTGAACAACTCCATCCAAGCGTTGTCAGCCCACGCCATCCTTGGCTGGTGGAACCCCCTGAATTGTTCAGATTTCCAGGGTGTTGCGGATCCAATCTCGAAATTCGCGGAATGGCAGGGGCGGCAGGATTCGAACCTACGAATGCCGGGATCAAAACCCGGTGCCTTACCGCTTGGCGACGCCCCTATGGCAATGCTGAACACGTCCCTCCTGGACGCGTCAGCACACGCTGCGTCCGGTGCAGGCCCGGACGCAGCTCCCGCGGATCGATCGCAGATGTGATCGATCCGCGGCCGACCATCCACGGTCGGCAGGCAACGCCGACTAAATCAGCGTTGCCCTAGGGGTTTCCGCCACCGCATCCAGCAGGGGCGACCTGTCCGCGCTGCGTACCAGCCAGGCATGGAGACCTGCCGGCAGCGCCGCGAGCGCCAGTTGCGCGGATTCACCATCGGCGAATTCCACGTAGCAGCCGCTTCCCGAGCCCGTCAAACGCGGCCGACCGATGCTCGAGAGCGCCGTGAACATGGCCTCGACGGCGGGTTCGCGACGACGCAGCACCGGCTCGAACGCATTGCCGAGCTCGACTCCGGAAAGGAAGTCCGCCATTTTCGCGGGCGGGGCATCGCGCGTCAAATCCACCGCCCGGAACAGTTCAGCCGTGCTGGCATGCACGCCCGGACTGGCCACCACGTACCACGCCGCTTCCAGCCTTGGAAGCGGGGTCAGTCGTTCACCCACGCCCTCTGCCCAAGCGGTCTGCCCATGGACGAACACCGGCACGTCGGCGCCCAGCGTGCGGCCGAGCCTGGCCAGCTGATCGACCCCCTGATCCAGACCCCAGAGCCTGTCCAATGCCATCAGGACAGTGGCCGCATCCGAAGAACCGCCACCGAACCCGCCCCCGATCGGAATGCGCTTTTCAATGCCGATGTCAACGCCTTTGCTGAAATTACATGATTTTCGAAGAAGTTCTGCAGCACGAACCATTAAATCAGCAGACGGGTCCACACCTGCAACCGCAGGCCCGACGCGAACGATCCGATCGTCGCTGCGCGCACGCAGGAACACGGTGTCGCCCCAGTCGAGCAGGCGGAACACGGTCTGCAATTCGTGGTAGCCATCTGCCCGCCGCCCGAGGATGCGCAGGAACAGGTTGAGCTTGGCGGGCGCAGGCAACGTGACCCAGCCTTCAATGGCGGGAAACACGCTCATTCCGTCGACCAACGGTCGATCACGAGCCGCACGCGACTGCCGTCGCGACTGGCAGTCACCCGAATTGGCATGGGCAAACCGCTGTTGGCGTCCGGTTTCCAGCCGTCATAGTCGACCGACCATCCCGCCTGCTCCAGATGTCGGGGCAGTCCATCGCCATCGAATTCGATCCGCGCCGGACCAAACCGGGAGGGCCCGGCCTCGACCGCACGCAGCCAACAACCCAGCGCCGAAATCGGCACGTCCCACCCGATAGCGTCGCGCACCAGCGCGACCGCATCCGGACCACGTTGCGGCTCGGGCAGGATGCCACTCAACACCGCACCATCGGCCGCAATCTCGAGCGTCCAACTTTGCCGCGTCACCGGCGCGGACAGCTCCAGACGCAGCACTCCCCCGCCCTGCGACCACGTGATCCGGCCCGAGCCTCCATCGCGCCCATTGGAAAGCGCGACCCGTCCGGACATGCTCCACCGTGGCGCAGCGCAATCCCCCGCCTCCAATCCCAGCACCCGGGCGCGATCCTTCGGCACGATGACCGGTTCCGGAACGGCCAGCCGTGGCGCCGTGGCGCAGCCGGACAGCAGCACGGCAAGCAGCACGCACCCCAAGGCCTTCATGCACCGGTCTCCTGCAATGCCCGCTGCAGAGATCGGTTGGCCGGATCGAGCTTGCGCGCCTCGTCGAAATAGCGCCGTGCCTCATCGCGCTGGCCCAGCACCCAAAGCACTTGGGCAAGGTGGCTGGCGATGTCGGCATCCTGTTGCAGTGCATAGGCGCGGCGCAGGTAGTCGAGCGCCTCGCGCTTGCGGCCCAGCCGGAACAGGACCCAGCCATAACTGTCGGTGATCGCCGGATTGCCGGGATCGGCCACCCGCGCGCGGTCGATCAGTTCCAGTGCCTCGCGGTAACGGTCGGTGCGGTCGGCGAGGGTATAGCCGAGCGCATTGAGGGTGGCGACATTGCCGGGCTCGATCACCAGGATCCGACGGAAATCGGCTTCGGCCTTGGCGATGTCATCCAAGCGCTCCCACATGATCGCTCGCGAATAAAGCAGGTCGAGGTTGTCTGGAAACGCCGCCAGCCCGCGTGCGAAGGCATCGCGCTCGCCCACCACGTCCTTGTCCTTTGCGCGCAGTTCGGCCTCGACCTGATAACCCTCGCGGCGGTCATCATCCTCAAGGTCCGAATCAGACTGCAGCGCACGCAGGGCTTCGAAGGCCGCCTCCTTGCGACCCATGGCAAACAGCACACTGGCTCGCCGCAGCCGGATCATGGGCTGCAGCCGCTCGTCCGGCACGCTGGCATACCAGGTCAGCGCCTCGTCGTAACGCTCGAGGTATTCGGCGATCTGGCCCAGCAGGAGTCGACGAACCGGATTGGGATTGGTCGCATCACGTTTGATCTCGTCATACAGGGTGGCCAGGGCCGGCTTGTCCCCGACCTTGTCAAGCAGTTCCGCGCGACGGGCAAGGATGGATTGGTCCTGCGGGCCCTGCGCCAGCAATGCAGCTGCCTTGCCTGCATCCCCAATCAGCACGTACTCGGAGGCCAGCGCCATGCGCAAGTCCGGGGCCAGTCCACGCTCCGAAGCCAGCGTATCCAGGGCCGTGCGGGCATCGTCCGGTCGCCCGGCCTGGCGCAACAACTGTGCCTTCAGCAGGGCCACCCGGGGATCGCCCGGGAAACGTTCGACCACCTGGCGGATGATGCTGTCGACCAGGGGCTTCTGGTCCAGCCGTTCGGCCAGACCGCCATAGCCCAACCAAGCCGCCAATTCGTTCGGCAGGACGCCGCTGTCGACCGCCTCGGCAAGCAACTTGACGACCAGTTTCGGCTGCTTGCCCACCGCGCCCGCCAACGCGGCAAGCGACATCTGCCAATCCCCGCTTGCATACAACGCCTGCAACTCGCGGCGTGCATCGCGGGTCTTGCCGATGCGCAGTGCGAGACTGGCGGCAAGCATGTGCTGGTCACGTCCGGATTGCGGTGCCAGCGCACGCCACACTGACCACGCCTGCTGCGCAATGCCCTCCTCGTCTGCCAGCAGGGCGATGCGCATGGCGCGCTCGGCAAGCACCGGATCCTGGGCTGCGCGCGCTGCCTCAAGGTAGTTGCGCGCAGCCAGCGGCAACTGACCGCCCTGCAATGCAAACTCTCCGGCCAAGGTCGCCTCCAGCGAATCGACCCGAGCAGGCGGACCAGAGCGCGACGCCGCCGTGGCGCACAGCGTGCCAGCCAGCAGGACAATCACCAGGATCATGCGCAAGCCAAGGCGCAGCGGGATACCCATGGGATCAAAGGTAGAATGGGAGGTTGGACTCGCAGCTTAACCCACGCGTCCCGCCGTATCCGCGCAGGGCACAAGACCCACTCCAATTCCTCGAGCCATGAGCCTGTTCCTCCTCGGCATCAACCACCAGACCGCGCCGGTTGCCCTGCGCGAGAAGGTTGCGTTCGCGCCCGAGGCACTGGCATCGGCGCTGGCCTCCCTGCAAGCTCTCCGCGAAGTCAGCGAGGTGGTCCTGCTATCCACCTGCAACCGCACCGAGGTGTACGCTCAGTCCAACGGCAGTGATTCCGAACTCATCGACTGGCTGGTGGCGCACCCGGGAGATCCGGGCAACGGTGCACCAGGACCGGAACTTCGCGCCTACCTGTACCGTCACCGCGATGGCGATGCGGTGCGCCATCTGTTCCGAGTGGCCAGCGGCCTGGATTCGATGGTCCTCGGCGAACCGCAGATCCTCGGCCAAGTGAAGCAGGCATGGGCCGCAGCGCACGATGCCGGGGCCTTGGGCGGAACACTGGACCGCCTGTTCCAGCAGGCGTTTGCCACCGCCAAGCATGCACGTACCGACACCCGGATCGGCATGCATCCGGTGTCGGTGGCCTCCACCGCGGTGCATTTGGCGCAGCGCAACTTCGCGCGCCTGGACGAATCCACCGTGCTGCTGATCGGCGCTGGCGAAACCATCGAATTGGCCGCGCGCCATGTCGCCGAAGCGCGCGTCAAACGCCTGCTGGTGGCCAACCGAACGCTTGCCCACGCCCAAGACATCGCCAGTCGCCATGGCGGCTTCGCGCTGCCGCTGGACGAGATCGATCGCCATCTTTCCGAGGCTGATGTGGTGTTTTCAGCCACCGCCAGCCGCACCCCGATCCTGCGGCGACCGCAAGTCGAACATGCGCTGCAGGCGCGACGGCACCGACCGATGCTGCTGCTGGACCTGGCGGTCCCGCGGGACATCGACAGCGATGTCGGTGAGTTGCGCGACGTGTTCCTGTACACCGTGGACGACCTCGAACATGTGATCGAGGACAACCGCCGCAGTCGCCGCGAGGCCGCGCAACAGGCCGAAGCCATCATCGACCTGCATGCATCGCGTTTCCTCGAACAATGGCAAGCCAGTGGACGCCAGCAAACCCTGCTGCAGCTGCGCGCCCACGGCGAAACCGCGCGTGACGAAACGCTGGCCAAGGTACAGCGCCAGCTGGCTGCAGGCCTGCCCGCCGAGCAGGCGCTGGAACTGCTCGCCCACACCCTCACCAATCGCCTGTTGCACGCCCCGACAGTGGCCCTGCGCGATGCTGCACTGCATGGCGACGTGGATCTGGCGCGCGCCGCAGAAAAGCTCTTCCCTGCACTTGCGCAGGGAGCAGAATCGGCGGATCCGACCCCAATCACGGACTCATCCAACCCGCAATCCCCCCATGCTTGATTCCCTGCGCCGAAAGCTCGAGGCCCTGCTGGAACGGCGCGAGGAGGTGGAGCGCCTGCTTGCCGATCCGACCGTGGCGACCGACCAATCGCGCTTTCGCAGGCTCTCGCGCGAATTCGCCAGCCTGCAGCCGGTGGCCGACGCACTGGCAGCAGAGGCGCGGGCGCGCGCCGACCTCGCCGCCGCCGAAAGCATGCGCAGCGACCCCGACCTGCGCGAACTGGCCGACGATGAAATCGCCTCGGTCAGCCAGCGCCTGCAACGACTGGAAACCGAACTGCTGGCGCACCTGGTCCCGAAGGACGCACGCGACGACGGCGGGCTGTATCTCGAAGTCCGCGCCGGCACCGGCGGCGACGAGGCGGCGATCTTCGCCGGCGACCTGTTCCGCATGTACACACGCCACGCCGAACGCCAAGGCTGGCGGGTCGAAGTGGAATCTGCCAACCCTGGCGAACACGGCGGGTACAAGGAGATCGTGGCGCGCATCGAAGGCGATGGCGCCTACGCCAAGCTGAAATACGAATCCGGCACCCATCGCGTGCAGCGGGTGCCGGCCACCGAATCGCAGGGCCGAATCCACACCTCGGCGGCGACGGTGGCGATCATCGCGCTGGACACCGGCGATCTCGAGTTCAGCATCAACCCCGCCGACCTCAAGGTGGACACCTTTCGCTCCTCCGGTGCCGGCGGCCAGCACGTCAACAAGACCGAATCGGCGATCCGCATCACCCACGTCCCCACCGGCGTGGTGGTCGAGTCGCAGACCGAGCGCAGCCAGCACGCCAACCGCGAGAAGGCGATGAAACGCCTGCAGGCGATGCTGGTCGAAGCCGAGCTGGACAAGCGCGCGGCCGCCACCGCCGCCGATCGCAAACTGCAGGTCGGCAGCGGCGATCGCAGCCAGCGCATCCGCACCTACAACTTCCCGCAAGGACGCATCACCGACCATCGCGTCGAAGGCTTGACCCTGTACGACCTCCCGAATGTCCTCGAAGGCGAGCTCGGTCCACTGATCTCGCGCCTGCAGCAGGAACACCAGGCCGAAGCCTTGGCACGGCTTGCGCGGGACGCTTGAGCAGGCCAGCGATGGCGGCCGGGCGCGGCGCGGCCTACACTCGTTCGCAGTCCGCAGCGGATTGACGATGATGCTCGCCTCCACCCTGCAACGCCTGACCAAGGCCAGTGGCCTGAGCGTGGCCGATCTCGCCACCGCAATTCCCAAGGCCGGCATCCAGACCGTCAACGCGTGGCTGCGTGGCGACAAGCTGCCGGGCTACGACCAGATCGAAGCTCTGGCCCGCACCCTCGGGGTTCCCGCAGGGGCGCTGCTGGGCGAATTGGCGGCAAGCCTCGACCCCACCCGCACCCGCGGCGAGCATGAATTACTGGCCTGCTATCGCAGCCTGGATTCGCGTCGCCAGGGTGCATTGCTGGAAATCGCGCGCTGCCTGCGCCCGGCACCCGCCCCCCCACCGCCGCGCAAGCGCGCCAGGAAGTCCCGCACGACGAAGGATTGAAGCGCCTTTCAGCGCGTCGCCGCCGGTGCGGCAGTCGCCGCACGCGGTGTCGCCGCAGTTGCCGCGGCGGTGGGCGGCCACGGCAAGCCCACCTGGCGCGCCAAGGTTGCGTAACGCGGATCATTGCGATAACGCAACAGCAACGCATCGTAGAGCAACGATTGCATCCCGGGATCGCGCGCCACCCAAGCCTTGCCCAACCACTGGAACATGGCGTCGGGCTCGCCGCGCACGGCATAGACCTGCGCAATCTGGAACGCCCAGCCTTGTGGGTACTTCCGTATGCAATCACCCAGCCGCACATCTGCCACGGCGCGGTCGCCGCCAACCTGCGCCGCCAGCGCCAACGCAAAATCACGCCACTCGCCCGGCGGCTCGGCCTCGGCAGCCTTTTGCGCCGCCGCCGAATCCTTGCGCAGCACCCCAATGAGGGTGAGCACGAAATGGTTGTAGGCCCCTTTAGGCTCGACGCCAATCATCTTGTCGAGCAACCGTTGCGCCTCATCGAAACGCCCTAGCGGCAACAGGTATGCAACCAGCGAATGGTTCCAGTTGGCATCGAGCGGATTGATCTTCAACGCCCTGCGGGTCAGCTCCACGGCTTCCTTCAGATCACCCTGGTCGGCGCGTGCGACGCCCAGCAGGTTGAGCGCATCGCCGTCGTTGGGTGCGAGATCCACTGCCTTGCGCAATTCGGCTTCGCCTTCCTTCAGGTTGAAATCCCGGGTGATCAACAACCAGCCGCGGGCAAAATGCGAAGCGGCCTGGTTGGGCGCCAGCCGCAATGCCTGCTTCACCGCAGCATCGGCGTCGTGCAGGTATTTTTCTGCATCGGCGCCGGTGACGCCTCCGCCACTGACCACATCGACCATCACCGCCGCCTTCCTCGCATACGCAACCCCATAGGCGGGATCGAGCTCGATGGCGCGGTTATACAGGTCGAGTGCCTTGAGCGCGTCGGTGGACTGGATCACCCGCGCCTGCACATACGCGTCATAGGCCTCCAGATTCCCGCTCGGTGGGCGGTCCGTCTGCACCGCTGCCTGCGGCTTGGGCAGCAATTGCGACTTCAGTGCGCTGGCCACCTGCGCGGTGATCTGGTCTTGCAGCGCGAACAAATCCTTGTAGGGACGATCATAACTTTCGGCCCACAACGTACTGCCATCGGCGGCGCGGATCAGGGTGGCGCTGACCCGCACGGTATCGCCCATGCGCCGCACCGTGCCCTCGAGCAGATGCGACACGCCGAGTTTTGCCGCGATGGTGCGGTTATCGTCGGTACTGCCGCGGAACTGGAATGAAGACTTCGGATTGATCACCCGCAGTCCCTGGATCTGGGCCAACGCGATGATGAAGCCCTCGGACAGCCCGTCGGAGAACGCCTGCTGACCCTGATCGCCGCCGCTGTCGAAGGGCAACACGGCAATCGAATTCTTGTCGACTGGCATCGCCGCAACCTGTGCGGCCGGCTGTTCGTGCTGCACCACGCGATCCGTCAGCAACAGCACCACGGCCACCGCCAACACCGCGATGATGACGAGATCGGTCCTCCGATTATGGCTGCGCCGCGACGCCACATCCGAAATCGCCACTTCGTCATCACGCTTGATGCCCTGCGATGTGAATTCGTAGCGCCACGACAGCACCAGCCACAATGGGAAACCGAAACCCGCGGCGATCAGGAACCAGCGCGTCGTCGCCTCTGGCGCCCCGACCGACGGACCAAGTTGGGCGATGCCTTGTGCCAGCGCCCAGACGGCACCGATATAGAGGACGGCCGCACGCAGCACGTTGCGGCGGCGAAGCTCAGCGATGAAATTTCGGGCCATCTGCGGACGTCCTATGCCGGGCTTCCACGATTCTGGCATATGCTCACGCCGGGCTGCAGCGTCAGCCGGTCGTAAAACCCCGCCACGGGAGAGAGGCCGACGATTCGATTTCACCCCGGATCACGCGATCAACCCGTGCCAGCGAAGGCCCGTGCCGTAGCCATGCTTCCAGTGCGTCCAGCGCCGCGGCCTCGCCGATGGCCAGCACCTCGACATTGCCATCGGCCAAGTTGCGCGCGATGCCTCGCAGGGTGAGGCGCAGGGCCTGCGCGCGGGTCGCGGCACGAAACCCGACACCCTGCACGCGACCGCTCACGATGAAGCGCGCCTGTGCCATCTCAGCCCGCCTTCGGTCCGCCATGCGCAGCGATATCGTCATCCAGCATGCGTGCAGTCACCTGCCCCGAATACTTGCGCACGATCCGGCCGTCCGGCCCGATCAGCCAACTCGTCGGCAGCGTGCGCGGTACACCGAAGTCCTCCGGCGGTGCGTACACGCTGACCTGGGCGATCGGATAGGTCACCGGGTGCTGGGCGAGGAATGCACGCAACTCGGCCGGCTCGGCCTCGTCGTAGGCCAGCCCGATCACCACGATGTACTGCCGCATGGCTGCCAGCGCCGAGAACTCCGGCATCTCCTGCAGGCAGGGCTGGCACCAGGTCGCCCAGTAGTTGACCAGCACCCACTTGCCGCGCTGCTGGGCGAGATCCCAATTCGCGCCATCCAGCGTCTGCACGCGAAGGACGGGGAACTCGGGTGGGGCAGAAACGCCGCGCGAAGAAGTGCCTGCAGTTACCCGGGCACTGGCACGGTCTCCTTCCCCACCACCACACCCCCCCAGCAAGGCCGCCACCACCAGCACCCCTGTCAGATGCGCGAGACGGCGGTTCATGCGTCCCACGCTCCGTGGAACACCTGCGCAACCGGCTGGTTCAACAGGCCACGCAACGGCGAGCGCAGTTCCTCCATCGCCTTCATCACCGCAATGCCCAGCGCGTCGTCTGCATGCGGCGGGACCACGTCGCCCACTGGCACCCGCAACTGGGCTGCCTCGTAGACTTCCCCCAGGGTCACCTCGTCGAGATCCCGCGACAGCAGCCATTCCCCACTTTCGGCCCGCTGCAGGACATTGATCGTCACCAGCCGGGCAAGCAGCATCTGCACCATGTCATCGCTGAGGCAAGGCTCCAGCTCCTGGATTCCCTCGCTGGTCAGGCCGCTGCCCTTGACCCGAGCCTGCTGGAAACGACCAAGCATCCGCAACACGCCGTACAACTCATGGCCATGCGGCAGGCGCAGCGCACGCGGCTGGTAGCGGAACGCCGATATCGAGGCCGTGAACGATGCCCCGAGCAGGACCGCGACCCAACTCAGGTAGATCCACAGCATCACGATCGGCACCAGCGCCACTGCACCGTAGATCTTCTGGTAGGAATCGAAGCTGCCAAGGTACAGACTCAGGCCGGACTTCACGCCCTCGAACAGCAGCACCGACAGCAGTGCCCCGCCCAGCGCGTGGCGCCAGAACACCGTGCGGTGCGGGACGACCTTGAACAGCGCCGCAAATGCGAAAAGTTCGATACCCATCGGCGTGAGCCGCAGCATCAGGGCTTCCAGCCAGCGCCCGGGCAGGGTCTCGAAGATGGACAGGGCGAAAAATCGGGTCGACAGCGCCAAGCTGGCAGCCGCCACCAGCGTGCCTAGGGTCAATACGGTCCAGTAGACGAGGAAGCGCCCGAGCTTCGGTCGTGCAGTGGGGACACGCCAGATCCGGTTGAAGATCGACTCCACGCTGCTCACCGCCACCAGAAGCGAGATGATCAGTGCCAGCGCACCGGCCGCGGTCAGTGAACGGGTATTGCTGGAAAAATCGGTGAGGTATCCGGACACCGCGCGCGCGGCGCGCGGGACGAAGTTGGCGAAGATGTAGCCGCTGAGGCTGTCACTCCATGCCTCGAACACGGGGAACGCGGAAAGCACGCCAAACACCACCATGGTCAAAGGGACCAGTGCGAATGCGGTTGTGTAAGACAGCGCACCCGCCGCCTCGAACAGTCGATCATCGAGGAAGCGTCGCAGCACGAAACGGGAAAAACTACCGATCCGCGCAGGATCGCGCAGGTGACAGCTCCAACGACGGACAAGCTCGGCTGGCGGCATCCGCCAAGCCTAACAGGTCGCGCCCCAAAGTCGGCGGCGGGTGAATCCATTTGCCATCGACAGCCGCGTGGCCATGCGTCAAGGACTCCCAAGATTCGCCGGCTCTGTCATTCAAGCGCAATACTTCTGGACTTCCACGCCCCATGTTTGCAACGCTTGGCACGCACGGATCCCGATCCATCGCACCCGATCGGCCATTGCACCTCGCCTGCGGCACGCACAGACATCCACCGATGAACCCAAAGCACTCCCTTGTCGCATCACTCATTGCGCTGGCGCTTTTGTACCTCGCCTGGTTCGCGAACGATCCGCACATCGTGGCTGCTCTGCTGGTGTTTGCATTGCCGCCGGTTGCCCTTGCGGTGGCCGCGGCGCGCGGCTGGCACCGTGCCGGGTTCACCGCGTCTGTGCTTGCCCTCTTGTGGTTTTGCCACGGGGTGATGCTGCTGTGGTCCGAGCCGGACCTGCGCCTGCAGGCGGCCCTGGAAACCGTGCTCGCCCTGGCCGTGATCCATGCCGCCTGCCTGCCAGGGATCCGGGCGTGGCGCGAAAATCGCCAGAAGCAAAGGTCATGACCAGCGATCCACGCATGGCTGGCCTCGCTCCGGAGATCGCGGCATCCGTGCATGCCGGCGCCCGCGCGCTGCGGGATGGCAAGCCTGCCCAGGCCGAAGCCTTGTTCCGACAAGCCTGCACGCAGGCGCCAGACCATCCGGAACCGATGCGCTATTTGGCCCTGCTCGAGTTGCACACGCGCCGCCCCGGTCCCGCCCTCGCCACCTTGACCCGGGCGCTGGCGTTGGCACCGAGGGATGCCCTGTTGCATGCGGACTTCGGAACCGCGCAAGCCGCGTGTGGGGATATCGACGCTGCATTGACCAGTTGGCGTCGCGCCTGCACGCTGGACGCCAGCCAACCGATGGCATGGTTCAACCTCGGCCGCAACCTGCAGCAGCGCGGGGAGACCCGCGCCGCCATCGAGGCCTTGCAGCATGCCGTCGACCTGACCCCGACCCTGCTGCCGGCCCGCATCCTGCTGGGGGATGCCTTGGTGCATGCCGGCCAATTCGACGCCGCGGCGCACCAGTATCGCGAAGCGATTCGAATGCATCCCCAGTGCGGTGACGCGTGGCGCGGGCTCTCGAACATCAAGACCGCCCCCTTGGCAGACGCCGACATCCAGACCCTGCGCCTGCAGATAGGCCGCAGCGACATTGCTCCCACGGATCGCATCGCCATGGGGCACGCCTTGGGCAAGGCCGAGGAAGACCGCGGCGCGCTGGATGCCGCGCTGTCCGCCTTCACCGCCGCAAATGCACGGCAGGAGCAGTTGACGCCGTGGCGTCCGGAGGCATTTGAATCCTTCCTGATCCAGGCACTTGCCGCCACCGAGGCACTGCCCACGCCGCAAGACCCTCTGCTGGGCCACGAGATCATCTTCATCGTCGGCCTGCCGCGTTCCGGCTCGACCCTGTTCGAACAGATCCTCGCGTCCCATCCGGACGTCGAAGGCGCCAGCGAACTTGATGATCTTGGCGTCGTGATCCAGCAGGAGTCGGTGCGTCGCAAGACGCCCTATCCGCATTGGGTCCCGCACGCCAGCACCGCCGACTGGCACCGCCTCGGCCAGGCGTATCTCGAACGCACCGCCCGCTGGCGCACCAAACGACCACGTATGACCGACAAGCAGCCGGACAACTGGAAGCACGCCGGCATCCTGCGTGCGATGCTGCCCGGCGCACGCGTGATCGAAACCCGCCGCGATCCACTGGACACCGCGTGGTCCTGCTTCAAACAGCAGTTCTACAGCCAACCGCACTTTGCCAACACGCTGGACCACATCGGCCTGTATCTGCGTCGCAGCGAACAGGCGATGGACATCTGGCGCGGGCGCGATCCGGCGCACATCCACGTCCACCACTACGAGGCCCTGCTGGCCGAGCCTGAGGCCCGCATCCGGGCCTTGCTCGACGCGTGTGCGCTGGCCTTCGACCCCGTCTGCCTCGCGTTCCATACCGCTGCCCGCAGCGTACGCACCGCCAGCGCCGCGCAGGTGCGGCAACCGCTGCGCGCAAGTGCGGGGCAGGCGCAGCGCTATGGCGCTCGGTTGGATCCGCTGCGAAAGGCACTGGAATCAACGATCACCTGACCGCACCGCCGGACTGCCGTCGCCCTGCGCGTGATCCGGTTTTGAGTGAGAATATGTGCATGGACAATCTCCTCATCGTCACCACCGGCGGCACCATCGACAAGATCTATTTCGATGCCAAGTCGGACTATCAAGTCGGCGAACCGCAGATCGGCGGCATCCTCGAAGACTTTCGGGTGGCGTTCCGTTTCCACGTCATCCCGCTGCTGCGCAAGGATTCGCTGTTCGTCACCGATGCCGATCGCCAGCTGCTGCGCGACACGATCGCGGCGCAGGACGAAGCGCATGTGTTGGTGACCCATGGCACCGACAGCATGGTGCAGACCGCCGAAGTGCTGGCCGGCATCCCCGGCAAGACGATTGTCCTTACCGGCGCGCTCAACCCCGCACGCTTCGAAGGCTCGGATGCAGTGTTCAACATCGGCTGCGCGGTCGGCGCCGTGCAATCCCTGCCGGCGGGCGTCTACATCGCCATGAACGGCCGCATCTGGGATCCGGGCAAGGTGCGCAAGAACGTCGAGGCCAACCGGTTCGAGCCGATCGCATAGAACCGAGTTGTCGGCACGGCCTCCAGTCAAACGGGACTCGGGCTTGCGAGCAAATGCGCAGGCCGGGCTCACGCGTATTCCGGTCGGTACACAGTCGAGCGCATGCAACCGTCATCCGTGAACGATGCGCCCTGTGCGGCTTCGGGCAATGCAGGTGACACGCCAGCCTCTGAAATTCCCACGATGAAAAAAACCCCGGCCGAAGCCGGGGTGAAATTGCGCCTGCGTCCTCTGGCCGTGCCGGTTGCCCGGCACGGCTCAGGGACACGCATCACTTCAGAGTTTCAGTCAGCACCACACCGTAGAACGTTGAGTACGCACGCACCCGGATGTAGTAGGTGGTGGTCACCGTCGGCGTGAAGGTGCAGCTTTCGGTGTTGCCGGACTTGTTCGAACGGCAGTTGTAGCTACTGCTGGTCGGTGCGCTGCCGGCGCGGACGTACAGGTCAGCATCGCCAACACCGCCCGAGGTCGTGTAGGTCACGGTCTGGCCCGCCTGCACCGTCGACGTGTAGGTGGGCGACCAGTAGCCCGTGAAGACCACCGGCAGGTTCACCGAGGACGTCTCGCCACCACCACCACCACCGCCGCCACCGCCATCACCGCCGGCTGTGTAGTCGCCCACCAGGCTGACACCGGAGAACGCCGCATAGGCATTCAGGCGCACATGGTAGGTCCCGGCCGACGGGGTTGCGAAGCTGCAGCTTTCGGCATTGCCGGACTTGTACGGACGGCAGTCATAGCTGCTGTCGGTCGGTTTGCTGCCGAACTTGACGAACATGTCGGCATCACCGGTGCCACCGGACAGGGTGAAGGTCAGGTTGCTGGCGCCCGAGGGCACCGTCATCGTGTAATACACATCAGAGCCGGTGGATGCCTGCTGCCCGGTGAGCGCCGTCCCCTTGGTCAGCGCGCCGCCGGGGCTGTTGCCGCCGCCGCCGCCGCCACCGCCACCGCCACCGCCACCACCGCCACCACCACCACCGCTTGGGCAGGACACGCCGACCGAATTGAACGCCGCGGTGACGTCGGCCGTGGCGTAGCCCAGATCCGAAGCGGCCGACTCGACGCCGCAGGCGCCCTGGTTGAAGGTGCTGCTGGAGGTCCAGTAGTTCTTGTTGGCAGTCGCGAAAACCTTGAACGCCTTCATCGTGTTCCAGCCCGAGGTCTTGGCCAGCAGGCAGAACGCCTTGTTGTAGACGCCGGAAGAGTAGTGAACGTCCATGCCGCTGGTGAAATTGGCGGCATTGTCGATCGATTTCCCATCCTGGGTCGGGTTGCACATGTAGCGCAGTGCGCCGCTGTTCTTGAAGATATCTGCGCCGACCAGCCAATCATTGCTTCCGCGATCGAAATACTTGGCGGCCTCGCCGGCCATGTCCGAGTAGGCCTCGTTCATGCCGCCGGACATGCCGGAATAGACCAGCCCGGACTGTTGCTCGGTGAAGCCGTGCGACACCTCATGCGCAGACACGTCCAGACTGACCAACGGATAGAAGGTGCTGCCACCGTCGCCGAAGGTCATCGCGCTGCCGTCCCAGAATGCGTTCTCGTAATTGGTCTTGTAATGCACACGCATGGTGAGCTGGAAGGACAGCGGCGCCATGCCCATGTACTCGTTGTACATTTTGAAAATCACGCCGCCGAAGTGGTGGGCGTCGTTCAAGGGCGAGTAAGCGCCGTTGATCGACTTCACCGTGTTGCGCGGGCAGGTGTAAGAGAACGCCGAGGAACCGCTGGTGCCACCATTCATATTGATGGTTTTCACATTGGCGTTGCTCATGGTGCAGGTGTTGCCACTCTGCGCCACGTCCAGATAGCCGTAGTCGGTGCCGTACTCGTATTGGCCGATCTTCTGGTTGCCGCCAGGGCCGGTGCCGACGTTGGCGGTCTGCAGGTTCTCGATCTTCTTCAGCACGGCGCCGGTGTGGGCGTCGATCAGGATGATCGGACGTGTCGCCCGGCCAGCCGTCGGAGAATCGGCGA
>NZ_JADZDS010000102.1 GCF_020850895.1 Thermomonas sp.
ATACGCATGAAGCGATGGCATATTCGGTCATGCCTTCCCGGCTACGGCATACTGGCCGCATGCGCCAGCTGCTTCTCGCAACCTGCCTGCTCCTGTGCGTCGCACCGGCGGCCCTTGCACACGATCCGCCGCCAACCACGACGCGTGACGCCGTCGCTAGGCTGCGGATCGTCGCGGTCGATGGCGGCTTCCTGGCGTATGCCGACAACCTGCTGCCCGGCCCGGTGGAAGTCCGGCTCGATGTCGCCAGTGGCGCCCGCCCACAGGCCGAGCCCGCGCTGCCGGCCCGCGCCGGGATTGCCGCTGGCGCCAGCGTGCTGCTCACGCGCCTGCAACGCCCACCCGGCAACGAGGGGCGGCTGCAATTGCGCCTGCGCGGCGTGCCCGGCAGCAGCAATGCCAAACCGCGCGACGTGCTCTACCTGTTGCCGCTGCAACAAGCCACGCCACGGATCGACCAAGGCTTCGACGGCGCCTACAGCCACAACGATGACGAGAACCGCGATGCGCTGGATTTTGCCGCACCGATCGGCACCCCGGTGCTGGCCGCACGCAGCGGCATCGTGCTGCAGGTGGAAACCGGCTTTCGCGAACATGGCACGGATGCGGCACGCGACGCCGCCCGCGCCAATTACATCCGCATCCTGCACGACGACGGCAGCATGGCGCTGTACGGTCACCTCGCCCCTGGTGGTGCCATGGTCGTGGTGGGCCAGCAGGTCGAAGCCGGCGAGCGCATCGGCAGCTCCGGCAATACCGGCTACAGCACCGCGCCGCACCTGCACTTCGTGGTGCAGGTCAATCGCGGCGGGCAGTTGCTGTCGATTCCGTTTCGGATGCAGGGTGTGGCGCTTGCCCACGCATCGGGGATGCGCTGATCAGGTGATTCGCAGCGTTGTCAGCGCACAGTCAACGATCAGTCGTAAACGACTCCATCAGATTTGACGACAGTACGCGCATCACCAGCATCCACGAACAACGACGTCAGCCAATTCCAGAAATCAGCCGACACGCTTTCCGTCGACGGGGCACTTGCGGATGCCTCCATCATGGACGACGCGAACACCAACATCGCAAGCAATACGACCCTCTTCATTCCATACCCTTCGGTTGTCGAAAACGGCTGCAAAACAATTCACCGCTTCCGAGTTGCTCCGCCACGACCCCTCACTCGAGTCTGCCGCCGGCACGCACCGTATCCGCAAACGCGCGATTGCGTTTGCTGCGTTCGTGATCGGGCCCCAGCTTGGCATCCAGTAGCGGCTGGGCTGCGGCAAACGCCGCCAACGCGTCCTCGCGCCTGCCGGCGCGGCCAAGCACACGGCCGTAATTGCTGCGATAAATGCCCATCATCGGGTTGTCCGCCGCGCCCAACAGAGTCGGGCCGTCCGTCAGCACCGAACGCATCAACGGGATGGCCTCGTCGTAACGGCCG
The DNA here is from genome assembly GCF_020850895.1 of Thermomonas sp. Lineage (GTDB taxonomy): Bacteria > Pseudomonadota > Gammaproteobacteria > Xanthomonadales > Xanthomonadaceae > Thermomonas. The sequence continues at coordinate 1,436 of NZ_JADZDS010000102.1, forward strand.
CGGCGGGACAGCAACAGGGCCAAGTCGTTGCGAACGATCAGCAGCAGCGGATTGTGCTTGCCATTCAGGGCCGCCAGCAAATCACGCAACTGCGCTTCGGATTCGTCCAGCTTGCCGAGATCTTCCAGGACGTAGGCACGATTGTGTTCGGCTCCCAAGGTCAGGGAAGCATCGGGACCGAGCCGTTCGCGGGTGGAACTGACCAGCTCATTCAGCAAGGGCTCGACCTCCTGCAAGCGTCCTTGCTGGACCAGGATCACCACCAGATTGTTGAGTGTGGTCAACGTGGACGGATGGGTATTGCCCAAGCTCTTGCGGCGCGCGGCCAGCACCTCGCGGGTGATGGCCTCCGCCTGCTTGGTGTGGCCAAGGTGCTGCTGGACGGCACCCAGCATGTTGTAGCTGTAGAGGGTCAGTGGGTGTTGGGCACCGAAGCGCTTGCTGCGGCCCTGCCAAGCCTGCCGTGCCAGCGGCTCGGCGGCAGCCGCATCGCCACTGGCAAACACCGTCGATGCGTGATTATGCAGAGCCGCCAGCGTATCCGGCGCATTTGCCCCCTGGGTCTTGCGGGCCAATTCGTAGATGGAGCCGGAGATTGTCCGCGCATCCTCAGGACGTTGCGCGTTGCCCAGCAAGGTCACCAAAGCGGTGCCGACTTCGACCTGCAGCTTGGCATTGTTCTGGGTTTTCGCGATGGCAAAAATCCGCCTAAGCTCGGCCTCCCCCGCATCGACCTGACCGATGCCACCACGCGCCAGTGCCTCGTTGGCTGCCGCGCTCAGGGTTTCCGCTGCATTCGAGCCATTGCGCCGCAGCGACAGTGCATGCGCCTGCTTGAAGCGCTGATAGGCGCGCTCTGATTCGCCCATGTGCATCAAGGCGCCACCGATGGTGGTGGCCAGAATTTGCCGCACCTCAGGCGGCAGTTGGGTGCCCTGACTCTCGAAATCACGATCAGTGGCTTGCAGCCATTCACGCAGGCTGATGTCGGAGCTCTCGCCTTCGTCGGGGTCGGCGGATTGCAGCATGGTGTTGAGGAAGCCGTTCACCGCCGCCAGCTGCTGCGCCCGCGCCTGCGATTCGGCCAGTGCTGCCTGCGCGCGTCGTGCCGACAGCGTGCTGATCACGGTCGCCGTCACCAACGAGATGAAGATCACCGCCACCGCCGCACTCAGGGCACGGTTGCGGCGGATGAAGCGTCCGCTGCGATAGCTCCAGGTCGGTGCCCTGGCCTTGATCGGGCGCGAGGCCAGCACGGCTTCCAGATCGTCGGCGAATGCCGCCGCCGTCTCGTAGCGCTGCGCAGGCTCCGACGCCAGCGCCTTCATCACCACCAGGCTGAGATCGCCACGCGCGGCGCGGTTGATCCGGCCCAGCGGCGTCGGCTCCTCGCGGCGCACGATCATCAGCGCCTCGATCAGCGAAGAGGTGGACAGCCCCGGATGCGGCAAGCGGCCCGCCAGCAGCTCGTAGCCGATCGCCCCCAGCGCATACACGTCACTGCGCGCATCGGCCTCGTTGGCATGGCCTTCCAGCTGTTCCGGCGCCATGTACGGCAGCGAGCCCATCACCTGGCCGGCGCGGGTCATGCCGGCCTCGGCCTCGTCCTGCAGGCGCGCGATGCCGAAATCGAGGATCTTCGGCTGGCCGTGTTCGTCGACCAGGATGTTCGACGGCTTCAGGTCGCGGTGGATGATCCCGCGCCGGTGCGCGTAGTCCACCGCCTGCGCCAGCTTGACCAGCAATCCGATCCGCACCCGCAGGTCCGGCTGTTCGCGTTCCAGATAGCCGCGCAGGTCCGGCCCGCGCACGTATTCCAGCGCGAACCACGGCGACGGCAGCCCGCCCAGCGTGTCCTCGCCGGCTGCGTACAGGCGGACGATGCCGGGATGTTCGAGCTGGCCGAGGATGGTGATTTCGCGGCGGAAGCGATCCAGCGCGGACGAGGAAATCCCGCGTACCACCTTGATCGCCACCTCGCGCGCCGGATGGGTTTCGCGGCCGAGGTAGACCCGCCCCATCGCGCCTTCGCCCAGCAGACCAGTCACCCGATACGGTCCGATCGATTCCGGCAGGCCGGCGGCCCGTTGTGCGTCCTCGTCCAATGCCTGCGTGGGGTCGTCGTGCATGGTGCTCCTCACGGGTTTCGTCCCGGCCATCCTGCCAGCGCCGGTATAATCGTGCAATGTCAGAAGTCGCCTCAGAAGCTGCGCGCCGTCGCACCTTCGCCATCATTTCCCACCCCGACGCCGGCAAGACCACGCTGACGGAGAAACTCCTCCTGTTCGGCGGTGCGATCCAGATGGCCGGTTCGGTCAAGGGCCGCAAGGCCGCGCGCCACGCCACCTCCGACTGGATGGCGCTGGAAAAGGAACGCGGGATTTCGGTCACCAGCTCGGTGATGCAGTTCCCGTACGAGGGCCGCATCGTCAACCTGCTGGACACCCCCGGCCACGCCGACTTCGGCGAGGACACCTACCGCGTGCTCACCGCGGTGGACTCGGCCTTGATGGTGATCGACGTCGCCAAGGGCGTGGAAGAGCGCACCATCAAGCTGATGGAAGTCTGCCGCCTGCGCGACACCCCGATCATGACCTTCGTCAACAAGCTCGACCGCGAGGGCAAGGATCCGATCGAGCTGCTGGATGAAATCGAATCGGTGCTCGGCATCCAATGTGCACCCGTGACCTGGCCGATCGGCATGGGCCAGCGACTGAAAGGCGTGGTGCACCTGGTGTCCGGCGAGGTGCATCTGTACGAACCGGGGCGCAATTTCACGCGGCAGGATTCGACCATCTTCGCCTCGCTGGATGATCCGGGTGTCGCTGCCGCAATCGGCTCCGAATTGCTGGACGAAGTGCGCGAGCAACTGGAACTGGTGCAGGGCGCCAGTCATCCGTTCGATCAGGAGGCGTACCTGGCCGGCCAGCACTCCCCGGTGTTCTTCGGCTCCGGCGTCAACAACTTCGGCGTGCAGCCGCTGCTGGATTTCTTCGTCGAACATGCGCCGGCACCGCGCGCGCGCGCCACCACCAGCCGCGACGTGGCGGCAAGCGAGAACAAACTCACCGGCTTCGTGTTCAAGATCCAGGCCAACATGGATCCGATGCACCGCGACCGAGTGGCCTTCATGCGCGTGTGCTCGGGCAAGTTCAGCGCCGGCATGAAGGCCTTCCACGTGCGCAGTGGCAAGGAGGTCAAGCTGGCGAACGCGCTCACGTTCATGGCCAGCGACCGCGAGATCGCCGAAACCGCCTTCCCAGGTGACGTGATCGGCATCCACAACCACGGCACCATTTCCATTGGCGACACCTTCAGCGAAGGCGAAGCACTGAGCTTTACCGGCATTCCCTCGTTTGCACCGGAACTGTTCCGCCGCGCCCGCCTGCGCGACCCGCTCAAGCTCAAGCAATTGCAGAAGGGTCTCGCGCAGTTGTCCGAAGAAGGCGCCACCCAGTTCTTCAAGCCGATGATGAGCAATGACCTGATCCTCGGCGCGGTCGGCGTGCTGCAGTTCGACGTGGCGGCGTACCGCCTGAAGGACGAATACGGCGTGGAAGCGGTGTTCGAACCGGTGCAGGTGTCCACCGCACGCTGGATCCGCTGCGACGACGCCAGGAAGCTGGAAGAATTCCGCGAGAAGAACGCGATGAACCTCGCCATCGACGCTACCGGTGAACTGGTCTACCTCGCACCCAGCCGGGTCAACCTGCAGCTGGCGCAGGAACGTGCACCGTCGGTTGAATTCCTGGCAACGCGTGAGCATGCGCAGGCGGTGGCATAGCCCCTCACCCCGGCCCTCTGCCCGCAAACGGGGAGAGGGAGCCACACTCCCGCATACACTTTCCTTCGCCCCGCGCAACGGGGAGAAAGTCACGCCTGCCGCACGCGCTTTCCCTTCGC
>NZ_JADZDS010000103.1 GCF_020850895.1 Thermomonas sp.
CTGGTCGACAAGGCGGTCTCCGAATACGGCGCCGAGGCGGTGGGCCTGGACGAAATCTATGACGTCGCTGCCGACGTCTACTCCCCCTGCGCGCTGGGTGGCACGGTCAACGAGAAGACCTTGCCCCGTTTCAAGTTCAAGGTCATCTGCGGCGCCGCCAATAACCAATTGTCGACCGACGCGATCGGCGACGAGGTGGTCAAGCGCGGCATCCTGTATGCACCGGACTACGCGGTGAATGCCGGCGGCGTGATGAACGTGGCGCTGGAGCTTGACGGCTACAACCGCGAGCGCGCGATGCGGATGATGCGCACGATCTACCACAACCTCACCCGCATCTACGAAATCTCCGACCGCGACGGCATCCCGACCTACCGCGCCGCCGACCGTCTTGCCGAAGAGCGCATCAGCGCGATCGGCAAGCTCAAGCTGCCGATGGGCCGCAGCCAGCCGCGCTTCCAGGGCCGCATCCGCGGACAGTGAGTTGAACACACGGCCATCGGGGCGCTGTCGCCCTGCTGTGCCGACGCCGATCCCTGCGCCATCCCACCCAGCGACAAGTGAGTCCCATGCGCCCCTTCCCCCTCGGTGACGATATCGATGCACTGCGCGAGGCGGTTCGCCGTTTTGCCGAGACTGAGATCGCGCCGCGCGCGGCCAAGGCCGACGAGGACAATTGGTTCCCGCAGGAGCTGTGGCCGATGCTCGGCGAGATGGGCCTGCTCGGGATGACCATCCCCGCCGAGTTCGGCGGCAGCGACATGGGTTACCTCGCGCATCTGGTGGCGATGGAAGAAATCAGCCGCGCCTCCGGTTCGATCGGCCTGAGCTACGGCGCGCATTCCAACCTGTGCGTCAACAACCTGTACGCCAACGGCAACGCCGCGCAGCGCAGCAAGTACCTGCCCAAGCTGTGCAGCGGCGAATACAAGGGCGCGCTGGCGATGAGCGAGCCGGGCGCCGGTTCCGACGTGGTCGGCTCGATGGCCTGCCGCGCCGAGCTGAAAGGCGACGTGTGGATCGCCAACGGCAACAAGATGTGGATCACCAACGGCCCCGAGGCCGACGTGCTGATCGTCTACATGCGCACCGCCAGCCGCGAGCTGGGCAGCAAGTGCATGACCTCGTTCATCGTCGAAAAAGGCATGCCGGGATTTTCCACCGCGCAGAAGCTCGACAAGCTGGGCATGCGCGGCAGCAATACCTGCGAGCTGGTGTTCGAGAATTGTCAGATCCCGCAGGACAACGTGCTGGGTGAGGTCAACAACGGCGTCAAGGTGTTGATGAGCGGCCTGAACACCGAGCGTCTGGTGCTGTCCGGCGGCCCGATCGGCCTGATGCAGGCCGCGCTCGACATCGCCCTGCCCTATGTGCGAGAGCGTCGCCAGTTCGGCCAGGCCATCGGCACCTTCGAGCTGATGCAGGCCAAGATCGCTGACATGTATACCTCGCTGCAATCCTCGCGCGCCTTCGCCTATCAAGTGGCGCGCGACTACGACCAAGGCCACAAGAGCCGGATCGACGCCGCCAGCTGCCTGTTGCACGCCAGCGAAGCGGCGGTGCAGGTGGCGCTGGAAGCCATCCAGTCCCTCGGCGGCAACGGCTACATCAACGAATTCGCGACCGGGCGCATCCTGCGCGACGCCAAGCTCTACGCCATCGGCGCCGGCACCAACGAAATCCGCCGCATGCTGATCGGGCGCGAGCTGTTCGCCGGAAACCACTGAGCAGGGAGACGGGAGAGGAGAGAGGGGAAACGAAATCGACTCTTTGACGATGGCGAGTCTCCGCTCCCGTCTCCCGTCTCCCCGCTTTCAAAACCGATAGCTGCCCCACAGCATCGCCGATCCGGCCCTGCCTACCTCACTGCTGCGTCGGCTCAGGTCGAACCGCAGCAGTGCGTTTTGACCGAACAACGCTGACAGCCCGAAGCCGAACAGCTGGCTACGACGCGCCAGCGCCATTCCCTGCAGCGGTGCCCATTGGTCGATGCCGGTATAGCTGGCATCGACCAACATGCCGGATTCTGCCAGCGTCCTTTGCCATTCGGCTCGCGCGTCCGCACGCAGCTCGACATCGCCAAACCGCCAGCCCCGCTCGGCGCGAACTCCGGCCATTGCCTGCCAGCGACTGGCATCCCACGCGTTCGCACGCAGCCCGAAGCCCGACCCACCTGCTTCGCTGAAGCCATCATTGGCGACGGTCAGGTATTGGGTCCCGAGGTACGGCGTCAGCCCAACGCCGTCGAGTTCGAAGCGGCGACCGATCGAGCCGAACGCGCCCAGATAGCGCCCGGAAAGCTGCGTCGACACCGCATCTTGCAGCGATCCCAGCAACAGGTTGCGCTGCAGCCTGCGTTGGAAGTCGCCGTTGACGAACTGCGCCTGCACGTACCACGGGCCTTGCCACGCGACACCATAGAGCTGCACCTCGTGTTGGCGACCACGGCTGTGATCCCCGAAGGTCCCCAGCCAGGTGCTCTGGTCGAGCCGGCTGATGGCGATGCCCAGCATCGCGTTCGCGCCCAGTCGCCAATCGTTGCCGATCATCTCGCCACTGGAATCCAGGCCGACGCTATCGAAACCGGCCTGTGCAAGCTGGCCACCACTGGAGAGATCGCGATACCAGCCACCGACACGTGTCGGCGTGCGCTGCAACCGGTCCATGCGCTGTTCCAGCGTGCGCCGGCCCGCATCGATGGCATCGAAGGTCAACGCGGTGGATGCCGCATGCATCTCACCTGACAGGCTGCGCAATGACAGATCGGCTTGGGTCGCACCGGCGGTCTGCTGGAGCGCCCCGGCCGCGCCGATGAAGGCGGCGCTGATGCCACCTGGCGCAACACCGACCAGCTGCGCATCGATTGCCGTCATCGCCGATTCCACCCGCACCGCCGACGCCTGCGCGCTGGCACTCAGGCCCATCGCCGATGCCGCCTTGGACACATCGATGCGATTGATATTGAGGAAGACGTTGTTCGGGTCATAGGCCAGTGCCGCATCCAGGAACACGCTCGGGGCTGCCTTGAGATCACTGAAGGTGCCGGTGACGCCGCCAACGGCATTGAGCAGGGTTTCGTGCGACGTCGTGGTGTACCCCGACTTCACCCCGAGGATCGACATCGTGCCGGCGATGTTGGCGCTGCCGGTGACCCTCAGCGGAGTGCCCAACCACACGCCGAGGTTGCCGCCGCTGGATTGCGAATAATTCCCCGCAATGGTGGTCGCCGTGGCCGCACCGACCAGGAAGCGCCCGCTGCTGGTGACGTTGCCGCCAAACGCGCCCAGCGCCCACACTGTCGCTCCGCTACTGATATCGAGATTCGATTTCAGCCCCTTGCGCACATCCAGCCC